>JABIJM010000001.1 GCA_018655525.1 Candidatus Woesearchaeota archaeon
CATCTATGCTGGGCGAAAGCCCAGTTATTTTTATTCTACTCTAAAGGAACGCCGCTCCATAATTTCCATTCATCTGGATTCGGCGTTAAGTTTCCAAATAAGAAATAAGGAGGTGCATTTTGTCCAGCCCAATAGTTTTGAACTTGTGCCCAATTCCTTCCTGTTTTTCCCATTTGAATTCCAAGATGTCGCCATGTTTTTTCAACGGAGTTAAAACCGTTTTGATCAGTATAATAATCTGCACCAGGTTCTACAATCATTTCACCTTTATATCCATTTTTCTTCATGACTTCTAGCATTTTTTTGATAGGTGTATTTCCTTCTCCAGGAGCAAGATGATCATCATGATATCCATAATTGTCATCTATATGGACATGACCAATCATATCTTTCTTCGCCATTTTCTCAACCATTTTAATCATCCATTTATCATAATCTTCATCATTCTCTTTGATAGTTTTTTCTGGATCCGTTTTCCAATGTTTCCGCCACATGTTTAAATGTCCTGTATCTAATGTGGTGGTGATATGAGCTTTTGCAATTTTTGCAGCTTTTTCTTGAGAATACCCATATCCTCCACCTTCTTCTTTGGTTTTTGTTAATTCTTGAACCATTGTTTTACGACTATGACTTACAAGTTCCATTAATTCTTCTGGATGTGCACCATAAGAACCAGGAAATAAGTTTTCTAATGCAATTGCCAATGGTTTTTTGAGATGCCCTTTTTCTTCCAAACGGTCACTTTGTCTCATTGCAAAAATACCTGCCTTTGCATATGCTTTTGCTGCTTCTTTAATAGCATAAGTGTCACCATCCTGAATATTACGAATTTGTTCCGCAGAATTTTCAGCTTGTGCCATTTGTGAAGATGCTGATTGTTGGGATTGTTCCAATTGACGTTGCATTTGTAGAATTTGATCTTCAATGAGTTCATGTTCAAATTTTTCCTCAGGTTGAATTCCTAATGATTCAAGACGCGAAGGAAGAACTTTTTTTAATTTATTTAATGCATCTTGGTCTCCTGCTTCTTTTGCGTTTTCATATGAACGTTTAGCACCAGGAAGTTCTTTTTTTAATCTACTAATGTTCTCACGTAATTCTTCAAAATTCTGAGATTGGTATTTTGCCCAACCAACTGCATTCGCCATTGATGTTTGAAATCCCTGAATTACCCATGCTTCTTCGGGTGTGACCCTTATATCACTCGCTTCTTCAATTTCCTTTGTTCCAAATCTTGTCCAAAAAGATTTTTTGAATTCTTTATCATCTTCGTCCCCACCACGTGCTTTCCAATCTTCCCATGTTCTTCGTGCATCTGCGGTAAGACGTTTCGCTTCATCTTCCACGTCCTCCCAAACCATTTTTTCAGTTTCAAATTCCCCGGTTTTTTTATTATAAACTGGAACTCTATTCGCTAAATCTGTAACTTTTTTATCAAAATAATCAATATAATCTCCTTTTTTGATTCCTTTATGAGGCATATCCTTATCGGCCTTTAACCACACTGGACGTACTACATTCCTATTTTTACGTTCTTTTGCAATAACGCCACCAGTTCTGGTATCAATTACGGTAAACATTTGTTCCTCAGCTTCTCCAGAATAAAGTTCAAAATTTCCTGAAAGTTTTGGGCTTGTTGATCGTTGAAATTCTCCTGTGTGAACAACAATTGGTCCTCCTTTTCCAACATCTGCGGCAAATTCTATTGCTCGTTTTACTTCTTGTAACGATGCATCTTGACTTTCTCGTGAAAAATTTCCACTACGATCCATACCTGCAAGTCCCATAACACCAACAGTTGAATGTGTTGTGAAATCAACTTGGTTTGCTTTTCCCATTTCAACGAGTGCCTGACGTTGCTTGAAACCATATTGACCAGGTGTTTGACCTTGACCAGATCCTTTACCAAATCCTGTAAATACTAATTCAACTTTTTTTGAACCTGGACGTAATTTTGCATTGATTGCATGAACATTTGGAATAGGGCCAAGACCCATAGAAATACCTAAATCACCCATACCAATTCCGACATCTTTTGTTGAAGTTGCATCTGGATCTGCTGCGAAACCGTGATCGTGGTTGTGATCTCCATGATCATGATCATCAAAGTCCCTGTCCATAGGCATATTATAACCTGAGCCAAATTGTACCATCTATCCCTAGAATATTTTTAAAGTATATAAATGTTATTTTGCAAAGTGAGACAAAAAAGTAATACTACGCTTCTCTGCCAGTATATCTATCTCTTTGCGTTTCTTCGGTTTTTCCAGAATGATAAACTTGATCTGGATTTCTTCCCAACATGTGGGCAGATAATTCTTTCGTTGCTTTCACACGAGAAGTTAAATCATCAGATGCATTATAAGAACCGTTGTCAATCGCTTCCATCTTATGTTGAACTCCAGCAGAAAGGTATGCTACTTTTTTTTGATCTTCAGAAGTCATGTATCCACGTTCTTGGGAGGTTTCATAGATTCCTTTCATTTGATTTTGAAGATCTTGCATAGGTCTTTGA
>JABIJM010000025.1 GCA_018655525.1 Candidatus Woesearchaeota archaeon
CTTCCACTTGCTACGCTCATAATCTTAACAATTTCTTCATACACAGATCTTAAAACACGTGAAGTGCCAGACATTTTAAGTTACAGTTTAATCTTCATTGCATTAGGATTAAGAATTTTATTTTCATTCATTCATGGAAAAGAAATTATCATCTCTGGATTATTAGGATTATTCATAGGATTCTTGATAGCAGCGGCATTTTATTATTCACATCAATGGGGTGGCGCAGATGCAAAACTTCTTATGGGGATGGGTGCAGTCATTGGAATCCCCTTAGCTTTAAACATAGAAACACTTTACTTCTTCATTTTTCTTCTAGCATTATTATTCATCGGTGCATTTTATGGATTAATATGGATGGCGTACCTTGCAATTAAAAACAAGGAAAAATTCTGGAAGAAATTTAAATCAAACATTCAAGGATATGGAAGAATTCATCTTGCAATTTGGATTGCAACAATTTTCTTCATAATCTTATCATTCAAAATAAAAACATTACTTTTCCTTTCAATATTTCCAATTTTACTATTTTATGTTTTTGTATTCGTTTCCACAATAGAACAATCATTTTTCACAAAATGGATCTCTGTAAAACAATTAACAGAAGGAGATTGGCTGATTGGAGATGTTATTGTTCATGAAAAAACAATTATGGAGAAAAAAACAATTGAGTTAGAAGACCTCACAATACTACAAAAATTTTACAACCAAGGAAAATTAAAAACTGTTAAAATTCGTGAAGGAATTCCTTTCGTACCAAGTTTTTTGATTGCATATATTGTGTTTCTTGTCTTCATACATTACCGCAACCTTTTTATAGCCTAAAATATTCATTTTCATTAAAGAGGTGCGAGAAATTCAAAAAAATAATTTCTGGACCTCCTTTTTCAATTCAAAAAAGAGGTGTTTACAGTGAATAAAAAAGGATCATTAAATTTATCTATTCAAGCAATTGTAATTATTGTAATTGCATTCGTAGTTCTTGGTTTAGCATTAACCTTCGTAAGATTAGGGTTTGACAAATCAACAAAACAATTAGTTGGTGTTATTGATGATAATGAACTTAAAACACCTGCAACTTTTGAAAATCCAATAACAATGACAGAACTAAGTATTAAAAGAAATAGTGCTGTTGATTTAGAGGTAGCATATTACAATAAAGATTCTGATGAACATAAAGATGTTCTATTACGTGTAAAAACATGCATCACTTCAAAAGCAGAAGCAAAAGCAAAAATTACACCAGAAACATTACCTACCATTGAAGCTGTTGCACAAACCGTATCACCAAGTGCACAGAAAGGATATACTATTCTTTTCAAAGAAAATGGATTATTAGGAAATGAAAAATACATCTGTGTAATGGAAGCATTTTCAGGAGAAGATGTATGGGAAACAAAACAATTCACATTAAAAGTAACATCATAGGAGGATTACAATGGCTAGAAAAAAACGTATGACAAAAGATCAAGAATTTCAAATCATGAAGTTAGTCTTAGATAAATTCTTATGGCTAGGTTTCATCGTTATGGGTTGGGGCATGTATACTTCCATTCGTGACTCCTCTGTATTACCAGGATTATGGTATATGGTTGCAGGCGCAGTCTTGTTAATCCTTTTCGTAATCTTGATTGTGAAAGAGTATGAAATTCTTCAATAAGAGGGGAGGCATCTCATTAGGTGTTAACCTTATTGTTGTTTTAATTATTAGTATCGTAGTTCTTGGGCTTGGAATAGCCTTTATTTTCAATTTAATGGATAGTGCAGATAAATTCACGGGAGATATAGATCAACGTACAGAAGACGAATTAAGCCGTATCTTGATAGGTCAAGGACGGAAAGTCGCATTACATCCATCTGCAGTACAATTAACCAGAGGGAATGATGAAAGTCTCGGAGTGGGTATCATGAATCTTCTTGAAGATGATACAGAATTTACAACAGAAATAGAATTCTCTGCTGCACAAGATGAAACAGGCAAACAATTAATATTAGATTCTTTTGATGAATGGTTTAATTATTTTAAAGATCCTCTTTCAATTAAAAATCAAGCACATGAAAGTGTTTTAATCGTTCTAGAACCTCCTAAAGATGCAATCTCTGGAAAATACATCTTTAACGTGCGTGTTTATGTAGGAACTGTACAATACGGCAACACACAGAAACTTGAAGTAAATCTCAAATAACTTTTTAAAGAATCATTCTAATTTGGTGTTTATGGAAGATATTAGTAATGTTGTTAATCAACCAATTAAGATTAGAGCTTGCTCTTGTAACGCAGTAGAATTAGATGGAATGCTACCAATATTCTCATACGTCTCTTTCAGTAAGATGTGCTAAAAAATTCTATGGTGATGCATGGCATGAAGATTTTGCTTCAGCATGCAAATATCAATTTTGCCCTAAACCAGCAACTTCTCAAGAAACTTCTTAGGATCCTTTGCTTTAGGAACCGCATGACCTATTAAAACACCTGTAGTTCCAAGAAGTAACGCTTGCCCAATATCTTCTTGCGTATGGATACCAGCTCCACAAAGAACACGTGTATTCTTATTAATTTTCTTCACAATATCCACAGCCTTCACAATGATTTTAGGTTTAGCCTTTGTTACAGAAATGTCAGATCCAATAAGTTCTTTAGGTTCATACGCAATGAACGCTGGTTTAAGTTTTGCAACTTTTTTAACCTCAGAAAGCGTAGATGCACATACAACGGTTTGTAATTTCTGTTTTTTACAACTTTCTACAATTTTCTGAAGAATTCTCAAAGGAATCTTTCGTTCAGAATGATTGAGAATTACACCTTTTACACCAATTTTCTTTAACTCAATTGGTGATATTCTTCCAGTATGTGCACCTAATCCTACATCAGAACAATGTTGTGCAAAAACCTTAATATTCACTTTCTCTGCAATTTCTTTTGCTGTAAGAAGTGAAGGTGCAATTGCAATCTCATATTTAGATGCTTTAACTTTTGAAAGTTTTCGTGCTAAAGCTAAACTTTTATTTCCAGCAGCTTCTTTGTATAATTTGAAATTAATTAATATCAATGGTCTAGTCATTTTTTCACCTTAAAATCTACATCTATGGTATTATTATCTTTGGGCTTCTCTTTTTTAACTTTGTTGAGCATTCTATAGAGGTAACCAACAATAATGAAAATTATGATAATGGGTAATAGTAATAAAAATAAGTTAAATAATAATACTAAAGCAACAATAGCTACAATAATGATTCCAAGAATCCATAACCATGCTTTAATTCCCTTTGTTGTAAAAATCATGTTTCATATATTTACTTAGTACTATAAAAACTATTCCAAAAATGAACGCTAATAAAAATATTTTTGTGCTTATCGAAATAAAGAAATTTATTGGAAATGTTTGAATCAACAAGGAATCAGATGCAAATTGCCAATTTCCTTGCGGAAAGAAGATTTTATGAAACCATGTGAATAACGTATTAAATCCAAGTAGTGCAAATAGCAATAAACTTCCTAATCCTACGATTGTAGTCCATCCACCATATTTCAGGAATTCAATCTTTCTTCTTTTATAATACGTAAACATGCCTGTAGCAATTAACAAAGAGATGTATAATATCACATCAGCGTAGAAGAAAACCTTTTTTACATCCATCATATGTGAAACAGCATCTTCTTCATATGGAACGTTTAACTTTTCCTTTCCATGAAGATAATCAACCGTTTGTTGTTGATTCTCTGATAACGGCGTAAGGAATAATACCATTTTGAATGAAAACAAAACTAAAAAGAGAATTGTTACAATTGAAAACAAGATGACTTTCCATTTCATGATAGAAGAATAAGTGTGAACAATAAAAACCTAACGATTAAAAAATCCATTTGTATGCAACAAAGCTTGATACGCACGAGCTTTCCGAACATACCCATAAGTCTCTCTACGAACTTCTCCTTCAGTTAAATCCAGAACATGTTTCTTTCCTGCATCTTTTAAATCACGTGCTAAACCAAAACTTCCCCTATTGTATGCAGCAATTACATTATTCCATGTTTCCTTCTCAGATAATCCGTAATGATCAAATCTATTTTTCGTCATTCTCATTAACATCACACCACATTCAATGTTGTTTAGAGGAGATGCAGTACAATTAATCATTTCATCACGTCCAGATTTTTTGTAATGCTTTTCAACATGCTTCTTTGTCATACCTGTGATTTGCATAATTCCCTTCACACCTGTTTTGGAAACTGCATTTAGATTTCCTCCACTTTCTATATGTAGTGTAGTAAATGCAAGATCATAAGGAACATTATATTTAACACACATGTCCTTTAAGTGATCACCATAATTCTCTTGAATTTGATTGGCTTTATTTAATAATCTTTTTTGACCATGAGATGCAACTAACCTATATCGTGATTCTGCTTCTTTGGGTAAATAGAATCCTTCCATTGGAGGAATTAATGTAAGGTTAGACATAACATCTTCTGCTCTTTCAACAGCAGTATCAATTGAATCTAATGCTTCACCAACAACATTCTTTCCTTCAACAGCAAAGTTTCCTAAATCAGAAATAACGCCTTCAACTTTATCAAAAACTTCATATTCTACTTTTGGTAAAGGAGGTGGTTTAATCCATGAAGAATCATCTAATCCCACATATGCAAAATCAGCTCTTACTGTTTGTGGATCTGCTCTAACTTCAATCCCTCCATTGTTAAAACTTGCAACCATTACCATTCCTGCAACTGTACCTAGAATTGAAGTAAGACGATGTTTCACCATTGTCTCTGATATGGAATAATCTGTGGATTTGGAGCTATTTTAAATGGATAAAGATCGTTAGGACCATAGACACGAGGGATTTTTTTTCCAGATAAATCAATATCTTGTGATCTATCAACAAAAAATTCTTCAAGCGTTGGATCTATTTCATATTGGCCTGTTGGGGTTTTAATTACCGCAACATGTCTTTTAATACCATCCCTAATTCTTAAACCAGGGATATGGATAATATAGGTTTCTTTACCAAACACATCGGGAACGATATCTAACACTTTTTGAACTGCAATATAATTAAATCCACTAATGGGTGTTGGTTTCTTCTTAATATCCATAGAAGATCTAAATGTTATGCCTCGGTATACTATCACTCCTGTTTGCATTGCTTCATCTCTAACTAATTCTGCATAATGGTCAAACATTGCTTGTGTTTCTAATTGTAATTTTGTTGCTAAATCCATTTATAAATCTTTAAGGGGAGCCTTTAAAAAGTTTCCGTAGGAAACCTCAAAACTTTAGTTTTTTCGGGTTTCTCACAAAAACAAAAAATCTACTTATGGCCTTTCGCCATAATCTTTTGCAATTCGCTAGAAATAAATTTACCACTTGCTTTTCCTGCAAGTTCTTTCATACACATACCCATCAACGCACCCATTGGTGCTTTTGGATTTTTCTCAACAATTTTCTTAATCACTGCATGCAATTTCTCTGTACCAAGAGATTCATATTTCTCTAAAGAAAAGTTTCCTTTAATCTTATCAATTAATACATCCAACATAATATCCTTATGGATTTTATCTTCTGCTAAATAACCTAAAATTTCACGGAAATCATCTTCAGTTAACACATCAGGATTACAATCATATTTTCTTCTAATCTCAACCAACATTCCTGTAAGTATATCAGCAATAAACGCAGATTTAACAGTTTTATATTTTTTAGCAAGTTCTTCAAACAATTCTACTCTACCAGATTTCACAACAAGCGTAGCCAAATCCTTCCCTAACTTATACGCCTTTCCAATTCTTGCAACCTTTACATCTAATAGCTCTGGTAATTTTACATTTTTAATTGGTCTAATCAAAGGAACGTCCGTCTCAGGATACATTCGTGCAGCACCAGGCATAGGTCTCATAAATCTGCTTGTACCATCTGCTTGCGCTTTACGTACTTCTTTTGGTACGCCAGACCATAACTCTTGTGCACGTTCATAAACTGCTTCTAAAGCCATTCTTCCTCGAACATCATCAGTTGCAACTAGAATGAATGCATCAGACTTCTTACACTTCAATTTCTTTTTTACGTCATCTGCATCTTTTATTGTAATCCCGTAATTTGGCATTTCGTCAGAATGAAATATCCCACCAACTCCAGCTTTAATTTTTGCTCTTCCAGAAAATTCAGTTCCTAATCTATAATTTGGTTGTAATTCTTTTCCAACAAAACCAGCAAAACCTTCCAACTTCATTCCAAGGATTTTACCTTTCTTTTTCAAACACCCTTTCACAATTGTTGAAGGACATTTTTTAAACATCTCAGATAAATCAACAATTTTTAATGTATTCAATTTCTTTCCTTTCAATTGTTTCTTCAGATTTAATAATTCTAATTGACGTTTCATTTCTAGTTCAACTAGTAAAGGAATCTGTTTCAAATCTTGAGCTCCTTTAATCTCAACCCTTACTCCTCCTTTAATAGAAACATTAACATCTTGCCGAATTGTTCCTAATCCACGTTTTACGCCAGATAATGATCTTAGTAACATTCCTAATTTCTTTGCAGATTCTAAACATTGTTCAGGAGATCTAATATCAGGTTCCGTTCCAATTTCAATTAATGGGATCCCTAAACGATCTAACCGATAAATTTTCTCATCTACAGATTCTGATACAATCTTACAAGAATCTTCTTCCAAAGAAACATTTGCAACTCGTACTTTACCTTCACTTGTGTCAATACTTCCACCTCTTGCAATTAATGCCGTACGTTGAAAACCAGATGTATTTGAACCATCTGCAACACTTTTTCTCATCACCTGAATCACTGGAGAAATATGTGATTTTAAAATCTCACAAAATTGTAATGATGTGTATAATGCATCTTGATTAATTTCATGTGGAGGTTCAGAATCTGTTTCCACTAAACATGTTGTATCATGATATCCTTGATATGAGAATAATTTATTCCGAAGTTGTTCTTGTGCAGCTGCAACATCAACCTTTCCAGATTCACCTGCAGATGCACGTATTTTTCGTTGTACAATAAAATGATGTTCGTCATCCCTCAAAAGCGTTGGACAAGAACAGAATAACTTTTTTCCTTCCAACTGCTGATGAATTTCAATTCCACACTTCAAACCAAGTTTTTTATGCATGTAAAGAAGAAAGTAATATCGTTTTTAAATCTTGTCTTAGAAATCATATATTTAGTTAAGTGGGTGAGCAGCGCCAAATGAGGCGTATTCGTGAATATCGTGAACGAATCTACAGCGCCGTGCCCTGCTCATAGGAACGAAACTAAATATATGTCTTAGAAATCAACCACAAATCGTATCTTTTCAATTAATTGTTTTTCATAATCCTCTAAACGATAATGTGTGGGTCTAGCGCCATGATCATAAACATAATCCATCACGCTTGTTAAATGTGGCTTAAAAATGCCTTCTACCACTACATGTAATCCTTGGATCTTAAAATGGTCTGCTACAACATAATGATCATTTAATTCACTTTCAGCTGATGTGATCACTCTTTGATGTAATTTATATTTCATAGAACCTTGGTAATCCCTAATTTCTTTAAAAAACTTCACCTAAACAATACTAAAACTAACAGCACCAGCCATTGCAGCATAACTTCCAATAATCAAAGTTTTTACCAAAACTAATGACGTTCCTTGGAATCCACCAAATAACCACAGTGCAAAGAATTCAACAACAACTGCAATTGTATATAAAAATACAAGCTTCTGCCATACAATCGCTACTCCTTTTTTCTGAATGTAATCATGTTCATTTTTATAGATTAACAAAACAGAAATTACAAGTATGAATACAAAAATTCCAATAATATTCCACCAAGGTAACGAAGATGCCAAACTTTCAATACTCAACAAACTCTTCCCTAATCCTACTCCAAGAAATGCACCTGCAGTTCCACGAATCAGTTCTAACAAATGTTTCCTTTTAAATGTAAATCCACCAACTTCAAACAATGCACGTTCAATTCGTAGTTCTTCTTTTTGAATACTTTTCTCACGATTAAGAGTTTCTCGTTCCTCTTTTTCAACACGTGCCTCAAGATGTGATAAAGAATCTAATTTCTTCTCAATCTTCCGTAATTTAGAAAGAATTTGTTTATGTTTATCATCATTACTCTTTTTTGGCATGTACTTAGGATTATTTTTGAGTTTTTATAAGTTTCTATATTCGGCGTTGTCCCGAAAGTCCCTATTTTGTATACTGCCTGCAATAGGTACATTTTTTCTTTCTTTAGAAAAAATAATCGTACCGGCACGCAGTATACATTTTTATGACTTTCTTCACAGCGCTTTTATTCAACATTTCCTACGCAACACTTTTAAAAGAAGAAAAAAGTCTTACTTTTATGATTAAATTCACATTTATTGATACAGTACAGAAACTAGAAGTTGCTGCAAAACAATGGCGTAAAGAAAAAGTTCTTGCAATAGATTTAGAATGCGAAAATAATCTTCATCATTATGGTTCGTATCTTGCATTAATTCAAATTTCTTCTAAAACTGAACATTGGATCATAGATTTGCTTGCACTTAAAGAAGTAGATCCACTTGTCAAAATTCTTCAAAATCCCAAAATCCAAAAAGTCTTCCATGATGTAGGTTTTGATTTCCGAATTTTACATCATCAACTTAAATGTAGACCAAAGAATATCTTTGACACACAAGTTGCAGCTCTTCTTTTAGGAAGGACTGAATTAGGATTAGGATCTCTATTGGAACACTACTTAGAATTAAAGAAAGAAAGCAAATTTCAAATGGCTGATTGGACAAAACGTCCCTTGACAAAAGAAATGTTAGAATATGCTATTAAAGATACAAAATATTTGATTAGAATTCGTGATTTATTAATTCAAGATTTGAAAAAGAAAAATAGAGTTGCATGGGCAGAAGAAGAATTCAAATATATTCAAAATAAAAATGTTGTATACAAAGAAGGAGGATATAAAGATATCACAGGTTACAAATCTATGGAACCACATCAACGTGCAATTCTTAAAAGATTATTTATTCAAAGAGAAAAACTTGCGAAAAAAGTAGATCGTCCAGTACACTTCATTCTTGCAACTAAGAAGATTGTTTCCTTTGCAATTAAACCACCTAAAAATCTTCTAGAATGGCGAAAAATGCGTCAAGTACATCCAGTCGTTCGGAATTATGCAAAAATCTTCTTTGATGAAGTTCAGAAAGGAAAAAAAGAATCTATAAAAATTATCATTCCAAAAAAGAAACATTACACACCTGCACAAAAAGAAAAATTAAAACAACTTGCAGACTTACGTGAAAAAATTGGAACTAAATTACATTTACCTAAACATCTTATTCTTAGCAAAGAACAAATGCATCATATAACAATTGATGGAAATTTAGATTCTCTTAGAAGTTGGCAAAAGAAGTTAGTTGAGAATTAAATTCTTGATCTATCTACATACGATCTGTCAAAATAAGATCCGGTTGGCATCTCTGGTCTATCTTCTTCAGCTAATGCTGTTGAAGGTGAAATATATAACATTTCATGCCCTTGTACCATTCTTCGTAAAGCTGCAACTTCATTCTCAGGATCTTGTAATGTCCTTTGTACGTATTCAATTGCTTCATCAAGTGCCATAATATCTATTTTCTTAATGTATTAATAAACGTTACGGAAGAATAGCTCATCAGAACTTTCGAGACTACTGTTTTACCACCGAAATGAACCAGCTGGATTTTCTAAGCTAAACAGCAATACAAAGCGAACCTTGTTGAGTTACAGTTTCCCGTAACAGGTGTCTTTCGACTCTGATGAGCATTCTTAGAAGGTTGTAGTGATATATAAATATTATGTTGTTTGAGAATAAAGAAATGCACCCGCCGGGATTCGAATATCCGGATATAAACCCTAAAGTTTACATCTCCCGGATCACAGGCTTGGAAGGCCCGGATTCTCTACGGCGTATTGACCATAAAGTCAAAACGTAGCCATTAAACTACGGGTGCATCAAATACCAAATAAAGCCCCTGATTTATAAATCTTCCCGCAATATTTTTAAAGCGAACCTCCTTAATCTTCAAATATGGCTGAAATCAAAGATCAAGAATGCCCCTTTTGTGGGAAAAAGAAAGCAATCCTTAAAGAAGAAGACATAGAAATCCCTTTCTTTGGACGTGTTTTCGTACTTTCCATGGAATGTGAAGCTTGTGGTACCCGTAAATCTGATGTGGAACCAGTTGAGAAGAAAGAGCCATGTAAATACACATTAGAAGTAGAATCTGATGAAGATTTAAACATTAAAATCGTCAAATCAGGTCAAGCAACTGTAAAAATTCCACGTGTTATTACAATGGAATCAGGTCCAGCATCAAATGGATATGTCACAAATATAGAAGGTCTTCTTGAACGTGCAAAGAAAATTATCCAATCAGCAGCAGAATCTGAAGATGATCCTGCAGCAAAAAAGAAAGCAAAAAATCTTATTAAAAAAATAAATAAAATTCTTGTTGGTAGAGAAAAAATCAAAATCACAATTGAAGATCCTTCCGGACATAGTTGTATTGTTTCTGATAAAGCAGTTAAAGGTAAGTTGTAAATAAATAAACAATCCTCTCTTACCTAAACTAAAGGAGTCACTTATTCTTTTTTTTTATGGGCCTTTTGTTTATAGGTGAAAAAACGGAGTTTTGTTTAATTTTTTCTGTCATGCCTTTCTGTTTTATTTTTAAGAGACTCCATTGTTGTTGGGAGGTATTCTTTCATCGTACGGGATGACAAATATTCAAAAACTTCGCCAAGAATTACACCATAGCCTTTTACTCCATAGCCACCTGCAATTCCAAAAACAAGTCCTTTTAATCCTTCTGGATCATCTAACCTTTCATCTTTTGGGATTGCTTCATAATGATTATCACATAAAGAAACCCAGGGCCTCCATACTTTTGGTTGATCAATTACCTCTCTAGTCATTTCTCTTCCATATCCATCAATAAAACTTTCTCTATGGGATTTTTCTTTTTTTGGTAAAACTAATCCTTCGATATTGGTACCTAATTGATACACAGCAATAAATCCGTTATATTCTATCTCACAATAATCTGTTGGGTTTTCTTCTCCACAATCTAAAGTCATTTCTAATTTTCCAAAATGAATCATTCAATTTCAGCAAATTGATTTTTCATCTTATTTTTTCTTTACTTAAGATGGGTTTTGATTATTTTATTAATCCTCTCCTTAATTTTTGAATTTTAATGAAAAAATTTATAAAGATATGTTCATTTAAATCAATTGTGAGCAATAAATTAGATTTAATTGATAGAAAATTACTTTATCAGCTAGACATTAATAGTCGTCAAACCTTCAAAGAACTAGCAAAAAAACTTAGAATCGCAAAAGAAACCGCTCGTTTTCGTGTTAATCGCCTTGTAGAAAATGGTTATATCAAAAATTTTCTTACTACAATAAATATATCTCAACTAAACAGATTCTATTATAAACTATTTTACAAATTTCATAAAACAAATCATCAGATTGACCAAGAAATTATCTCTTTTATTCAGGATTATAAATCGATTGCATACTTTGCTAGTACAGAAGGCCGCTATGACCTTACGTTTCTTCTTCTCTCTAAAGATATGCGGAGTCTGTATAATTTTCTTATTCCATTTAGAGAAAAATTTGGGGATTATATCTTAGAACAAGAAATTTTGACCATGCCCACAGTCCATCGCTTTAATTTCAGGTTTTTCCATGAAAAAGGAAAGCTTCTTCATACCAAATACCCTATTGAGCTCAAAGAACCAAAAATTGATGCCTTGGATCTTGCAATACTTAATGAATTATCCAAGAATGCGAGAATTAGTCTCATCGATCTTGCAAAAAAAACAAAAAGTGAAACAAATGTGGTAAAATATCGTATTAAGAAATTAAAAAGACAAAAAATAATAGGAACACATGTATTAGATATTAATTTTGAAAAATTCTCACGCCAACATTTCCAAGTTGATTTTACCTTAAAGAACCATTCTATGACTGATAGAATTATTAATCATGTTGCCCAAAACCCAAGAGCAACATTCGCAACCGTAACTCTTGGAAAATATGACCTTGCATTAGAATTGGTTGTTGAAACAATGAAAGAATTACGAGAAATACTAAATGATCTCAAGGAAAAGTTTTCAGAACACATAATTGACCACGATGTTTTCATCCTGTATGAGCATAGTATAAACTGGTTCCCTTATGAATAAACCTCCCTTTTTTCAAATATCCAAAACTACACCTAATCCTGATCTTCTCTAGAAAACGCTTGAGGGAGATCAATCATATATTTCCCTTCTTCTAACTTAATTACCATCGGATCATTCTTCATCATATGGACAATGTCTAATTCATACTTCCCAGGACCCATGATTCTAATCGCTTCAATATCAAGAATCACCGGAGCATCCTTGTTACTCTCATCCTTCACAGGAATAATCTCACGGATATCCTGCTCAATTTGAATTTTATCTTCCTCAGAAAGGTTACTTACTAATTCTTTACCACGTTCAATATCCTTGTTCTTTACAAAGAAAAATAATCTAGCACCACAACTACAACCTTTTAGAATTTCTTGGGCCCCGTTCGGGAAAATTGTACTACAACGTACACACTGATGTGGCATCTTTATTTCCTTTTACGTTTTCTGTAACGTGTTGAATTTTTTGAATCATTTGTAAATAATTCAATTTTATCAGGATTTTTTTCAATTTTTTTAACGATAGATGCTGGGCCAATAATTGTCATACCTTGTCGATCTCCAAGAAGAACATTTGCAAACGCGCCTTTCATTTTCTGCATGTTTGTTTGTTTATTTCTATCTGGATACACCACACTTAATTCAATACCTTTAAACTTAGCGCTAATTTCTTCCATGGTTATTTCAATTAAATCAGCTTCTTCTTGTTTTTTTAAACGACCTTCCATTATCACGATTTTATTATCTTTTACGATATTTAACAACTTGTTCACACGTTTTGCAGAGCTAAGTCGTTCTATATCATGAAATGGAATAAATTGAAATGTAACCATAGTAACCTCTTTTTTCAGTATTTGTATTTTTTTAATGTTTTTAAATCTTTTTACTTCGTCAATCTAAAGAGTTCCTCATAAAACTCTTCTGTATGTTTTCCATATTTTGCAGAAATTCCTACAATATCATATTGGGGAAACGCTGCTTTTATTGCATCCATATTTGATCTTTTAAGATCAACTTTATTTGCAACAATCAATACAGGGATATCTCGTGCTTGAAGATTTCCAATAATTGTAATATTAACTTGTGAATATGGGTCTTGTGTAGAATCTAGCACTATTACAACAGAATCCATGTTATCCAACCATTTAATAGAATCAATAACTCCTTTCGTTGCTTCTTTTGCTCGGGCTTTTGCTTCTTTCTTTTTGATTCCCTTCTTTAAGAAGTCTTCATAATCAATTCTTGTAGAAATTCCAGGTGTATCAACCAAAGAAAACGTTAATTCCTTTCCTTTTTTATTTTTGATTGTAACTTGCTCTTTTATTTTAATTTCTCTTGTTTCATGCGCAATATGAGAAACAGAAGACATTTCTTCTCCTAACCAATCTTGACATATTCTATTAGCTAATGTAGATTTTCCACCATTTGGCGGACCATACAATCCTAATTTAACATGGCTTCTCTTACTAAACGGATTATTCTTTAGTTTTTTCCACAAACCTTTCCAAAATTTTTTTGCCATACACCCTCTTTGATACAATCAAGACAACAAACTCATTCTTAAACTTTGTGGTAATTGAGTTTAGAGGTTTGGTTGAGTGAGTCCTTAATTCAGAAAAATTTATATAATCTCACTAATATTACTCAGTTATTATGGAAACTGTAACAATCCCTAAAAAGGAATATGAAGAATTAAAAAAACTACAGGACTTAGATTTTGACTTAATTCGGCAATTTGCAAGCAGTTTGAATGATTTAAAAGAAGGAAATTTCAAAGAACTTGCCTAAATATTTTTTCTGCAATTCTTTTAAATTCTGGTAAATTTGTTTTAAGATGTTCTATGGTTGCTTGTTGATTTTTTTTGGTACTCGTTGCAACCAGTAACACTAAGCTCAAATCCTCATAAACTAAGAAATATATTCTCTTTCCACCGATTTTCTTTTCTCTCAAAAATTTATAATTCAATGGTTTTCCAATAAATGGATTTTGTGCTAATTCTTTTGGAATTTTAGAAGCTTCATCTTGCTCTTGTTTAGAGAATTTCTTCAATTCGAATAAATATGTGTCAGTTCCTATTACTTTAAACATCAAATAAAGTAAACCTCACTTATTTATATATATTCCTTTCCGCACAATTTATAAAATCAAACATCTTTTCAACACATATGGCTGAACGAAATCTTGTAATTGACCAACTTAAATTTAGCTATGAAGGACTTTTCAATGCTGGAGAATTAACATCATTAATATCTTCATGGTTCTATGATAAGGGTTGGGATTGGTACGAAAAATTAAATCAAGAACAAATTACTTCAGAAGGAAAACAAATTAGAATCATTCTTGAACCATGGAAATCAGCATCTGATTATTATAAACTTGCAGTTCAAATTAAGATTAATATGGCAAACATTAAAGATGTGGAAATTCAAAAAGATAATCAACTCCTTCGTTTAGATCATGGTGTAATTAGAATGACCTTTAACGGCTACGTTGTATCAGACCGTAATGGAAAATGGAGCAGCTCACCATTCCTTTGGTTCCTTAGTATCATCTTTGAAAAATATTTTTTCAAAAATCATTACAAAAAATTTGAAGCATGGATTAAAAGTGATGTAGAAGATTTACATCATAAAATACAAGATTATTTGAATGTAACAAAATATACATACCAACATTAAAAATAAAGCTATGTGTGAGTGAATAAGCACCACCAATTGAGGCGCATTTTGTGAGGGATTCACAAAATCACAAGCGCCGTGTAGTGCTTATTTTGAACTGACACATAACTTACTAGATAAAATGCAATTACATCATGAAAAGGATTTAGTCGTAAATAACAAAGAGTTATTGTATAAAGGTATCTTTAGATCTGATGATGTTTTCCGTGTTGTTAACCAAGCTATTAAACATAAAGGTTACACTAAACGAGAAAAGCGAAATGAAGAATTAGTAGCTGAAGCTGGAACACAATCATACATTGAATTACGCCCATTTAAAGAAGTTACTTCTTATGTGACATTCATGATTAAAATAAAAATCATATTTGATAAAGTCACTGAAACAACGGAAGAAATTGATGGCATAAAAAGAAAATTTCAAAATGGAGATGTTAAGGTTGTGTTTGATTCTTGGCTACTAGGAGATTATCAAAGTAGATGGGGAATGCAACCTTGGGTCTTTTTTGTAAAAGGATTAATTAACAAATATGTCTATACGTTCCCTACTGAATCAGGATTCAAATCTCAATTATCTGGTGATACGGTGTACCTCTATGCTCAAATCAAAAAATTATTAGACTCTTACAAATTTGAATCTGGCAAAGTCGTGCAAGAAAAAGATGTGATTGAACAAATCGCTGAAGAATTTGGGGTAAGGGAATCTGAAGAAAAAAATAAACCTAATAACGCCGATGGTATCTGGAAAGACTGGCAACCAAAAGATTAACTTTCTAAAATACTATCTGCCATAAAATTATACTTTAATTCTTTAAACGCAAAGAGGATTTCATATGTTTTTATCGTATTACTAAAATCTTCCTTCATTGAATTAATGATCTCATGAAATTCTTCTAAATCTTTTGTAATCACATATACAATATAATTGTAATATCCAAATGTTTTTGTTGCCCATAAAACTGCATCATGTTTTTTAATCCCAGCTTCAAATTCTTCAATTGAACCTGGATTATGGTTTGTCTTAATCAAAAGAGAATTAATGGAAAATCCTAAAACAGAATAATTTACGACCGGACGATATTGAAGGATATATTTTTCTTCTTCCAATTTTGTAATACGGTATTTAATCGTATCTTTAGAAACATCTAATTCTTTTGCTAATGTCAGATTACTTAATTGTGCATCTTTTGATAATGAATGTAATATCCTCAAATCATTTTCGTCAACACTCTGTTTTTTCTCTTTATTTTTTTTAGTTGACTTTTCAAACTTTTCTGTATTTATGTCTTTCATCTCTGGGAAACATTTTCTTGGAAGAACTTCAGATTTAATCCCCTCTAATAATACGAGGACAACATCATTTCTAATTCTTACGTCCGCAATTAACTCCTGATATAATCTCAAAAATTCTGCTTCATCTCTTGCCATAATGGAAATTTCTAGTTTATATTTCCCACTATAGACTATAATCGCATTACAAAATTCTGCTTTTTCTGCTCTATCCAATATCTTTTTTTCTTCATGCGGCGTGTGGACTTCCAGGAAAATATGATATGATTTATATCCTAATTTTTTATTATTCACGACGGTTCTTGACCCTATGATTAATTTATTTTCATCTAATTGTTTTAAACGATATTCCACAGACTGTCGGGAGAGTAAACATTTCTTTGCAATTTGAGAAATCGGTTGACGTACATTCAAAATTAATTCTTGTAAAATACGCCAATCCTTCGTATCAAGAATTAATTCCGGATTTTTATGTGTTAATACCCTCATATCTTTAAAAAAAGCGCATTTTCTTAATAAACTTTTCGCTTTATTACTAATTTTGGTCTATCTTGTTTTAAATATCTCTTTGACTACGTATATACTACAACAAAGGAGAAATCCCTTTTTGGCGGAAGGGAGATAAATAAAATGGAAAACAACATTGAATTAAAAATATGGGGAACCAGGGGAAGTGTACCTTGTGGTTCAGCAGAATTTATGAAATTTGGTGGAGACACCAGTAGTTACACCTTACAGATTGGTGATGTACTACGATTTTTAGATGCAGGAACAGGAATCACCCGAGCATCACAAAAATTAACGCCAGAAATCAATCGTGCATATCTAAACTTATCGCACGGACATGCAGATCATTTAAACATGGGTTGTGCAGGAAGTATGTACTTCAACAACTTAGAAAATGGAATTTACATCACAGGGAACGAAAATGCAAAGAATAGTCTTGACAAATTCTTTGATGGTAAAGACTTATGGCCAGTACCCTTGTCTCAACTAGGAGGATTAAACAAATCCTTTCATCTATTAGAAGGTGGAGAAACTGTTCAATATTCCGACTCTGAAATGCAAACTCTTGCAAACTATCATCCTCCAAAAGGAATGGGTGGATCAATCGGTTACAGATTTAACATTCCTACTGCAGATGGAAATGTTTCAGTTGTGTACACCACAGATATGGAATTTGATTACACGCCTGGAGGAATTGTTCAACCAAAATCCGCGGAAATGAAATCAGCATATGTGGACTTTATTCGTGGTGCAGATATCTTACTTGCAGATACCCAAAATACGAATGAAGAATATAATGTAACAACAAAATTCGTACGAGGATTTGGACATCCAACTGTAGAACAAATTGTGGATCTTGCAAATGAAGCCGATGTTAAAACAATCATCGGAACTCATCACTCCCCCTCTCATAACGATGAACTCATGAGTTCTCTTGAAACACATGTTAGGGATTATGCAACAGGTGAAGGCTTTCGTGGAGACTTTGTCTATGCTCGTGATGGGATGACAATCTCTTTAGGAAATACGCCTCTGAAGAGAGCTGGCAGCTACGAGTTAGCTGCATAATCATGCTTCCGCCAAGGAAGGTGTCCGTTCTCTTCTAAAGAGGGGGGCGGACACACTTTTCTTACAGGATGACAATGATAATCTACGATGCATTATGGAAAAAATTTGATTTAGAACATGCAATTGACGAAAGTATCTTAGAAGCAGAAGAACAAGGTTTGATGAATGGAATTGGTGGTGTTATTACATTGCCAGAATTCCATAAAGAAGATCTAGGCATTGTTCAAATGTACTGCAATGGCTTAGGATACGATTGTACATATCAACCACGCAAGAAATTTTTAGTGTTTGGTGAGACAAGTCATGAGTTTTATCTCAGATAAATTATTTTTTTATTTTTAATTAGTCATACTTGTATTTGCAAAACTTGAACTTGGTCCACTTGAACCGCCCATGACATTTTGTGGTTGATATTCTTCTCCAAGATTCACATCATCTCTCTGTCCTTGATACTGCCTGTTCCCTTGTTGCGCTTGTAACTGTCGTATAAAATCTTGGAACTCTTGTTCGCTTGGTTGTTGGCGTTCTTGTCCCTGCTGCCCTTGTCCCCGCCCATTAATTTGGTGAATCTGATAACCACTAGGGTCAATCCCTTCACTTTTCTCTAATGGCATGTGTGCTTCTAATCCTCCCTCTCTATTTGTAAGCCCAACATATGTTTGTTCATCATTTCCATCTTTGAATAAGATTACATTTCCTTCATCTAATGCTTTTCGTAAAGGTCTTGGCGTATAATTTAAATTATTTGCAATATCACTTAATGTATAATCATCACTTATTTTAGCTTCATCTGGTCTAATCTTTTGTCCTTTACCCATAAGATAATCTCCTTTTTCATCTTTAAATATAGGGTATCCTTGATTTAATTTTTCTTGTATGCTTCTTGTGATTGCACCTTTTTGTGCAGTTTGGTAATCAAGTATTGGATCTTTTTGCAAATCCTTTGCACCTAATAAATCGTAAAGTTCATCTTCAGTTCTTTCATTTGATTCATATCCTTTTTTCTCTTGATACATTGCAGTTTCAAGAGCATCGTGGGATGTAATTAAACCATTTTTATGGGAACTTGCCCAGAAATCTAATGCTTCTTTTTTATTTCGCATATATCCTGTTCTTTCTACTTTTTGAGATAAATGTAACTCAGCCATCTCTTGGAAATCTTTTGCATTAAGCCCATTTAATATTTTTGTTTGCCAATCGTTAGCAGTAGATTGCATTGCTTTTTCAATAAACTGTGCTCCAAAACTATGACTGAAGTCTTCTACTTTTGCAGCTTCTTCAATTTTTAATAAACTATTTATATCATGTTCTCTAACACCATATGCACGGAATATCATTCCATCTCTGTGGATATCTTCGTCAATTTCTGGATCCATCTGGTTAAGTTCTTCATAGGTTGTATGAAATAACTTTGCAGCAACATCAGATAATTTCATATACACGTTTTTTCGTAAACTATCTAACTCGTGGTTTTTTAATTCTTGTTCTCCTTTCTCTTTTGAAAGTTCACGTCTTTCAGTTTCAACAACATCTTTAATTGTTTTTTTAACTCTATCGACATACACCTGTAACAATGAAAGATTATTCAATAATGCTTCTTCTTTTTTCTCAGCACCTTCTACGGTTGCATAGTCAAGTTTAATCCCTTCTCTTAGCAATTTATGATTAATATCTATTGTTCTGAAATCTTTATAATCTTGGTTATGGCCTTCAATTAGAACTTTCTGAACAGATTCAAAACTCACACGATCTTCTAAATCTTCTTGAGATAAATCAATGCTATGTGTTCCATAATGTTCCACTTCTTGGGTGTTATTATCTTTAGTATAAATACGAAATTCATCAACGGATTCAACTTCTTGTGTGTTGTCGTTTGTATTTAAAATAATAAAACTTCCATGATCTCCATTATTGTGATTATATCCAGCTGTACCAGGTTGGATCCATAATGCATCTATTTCTTCGTTATACTCTACACTAGTTGCCTTATGTAAATGACCTGACATAATTGCTTTTGGACTTTTTAATCCTGATTCACGTCGTTTAA
Source organism: Candidatus Woesearchaeota archaeon (assembly GCA_018655525.1). Classification (GTDB taxonomy): domain Archaea; phylum Nanobdellota; class Nanobdellia; order Woesearchaeales; family GW2011-AR9; genus 1-14-0-10-32-24. Next base: position 19,821 of record JABIJM010000025.1, read on the forward strand.
ATAAGAAATCTTTGAAATGCTGAACTGCATTTTCTCTTTTTACACCTTTTCCATTTGTAGGGGGAACGTGTGAAATTAATATGTCTAATGACTCTTCTGTCATTAATGGTTTAGCCCAATTTTCAGCTTGATGATTTTCACGTAATTCGTCATCAGCCATCGTACCATCAAAAAGTCCAGTACCTCCAAGTTTTGATGCACCACCAGATAATCCTAGAACTTTATGACCTTTAACATCTCGTACATCTCCATTTAAAAATCTGTCACCAAATGTATCTGATAATGGTTTTGGTAAATTTGAACCTTCACGTCCATTACGGTCGTGGTTACCTCCCAGAACCGCTTCTAATGTGATCCCATAAGAATTGAAGAGACGATCAGTTTCCTGCAACTCTGCGGCATGAACTTTGTCCAACATATCTCGTCCAAAATTGTGTGTGTTAATGATACTCTTTAATTGTTTATCAGAAAAATCTCCTGCTAATGCTTCTTCATGAATTGGCGTTGGTTGTACTAACTGAACTAAGGATTGTTCTGCACGATTCATCCGATCTGCAGTAATATCAGAAGCTAATTTATATGCATGATCTCCTAAATGCATTGCTGTATCAACGCCCATCATCTGTCCAGCTTTCGCTATAACCTCTAAAGGCTCAGGTCCGTGCGAATCCGTTAATACTAATATTCTTGCCATTTTATTCAATAGATTTATTGTTTAATTCATCATTAAAATTGTGATTTGCAATTTCAGTATTCATAATCGGATTATATCCTCTAATAAAAATCTCTTCGCCACTTTCAGTTGTTGCAGTCATATAAACTGGAATATTTTGTCTAACAATATGTTCTAGAATGCTTCGTAATGCTGTAACTTTTTCTTGGTTTAAATTACATCCCACATAAAGCAAACTACTTCCTGGTTGGAAACCTAGCGCTTCTTGTGCTTCTGTATGTAATTCATCTGTTCTTGTGTTCTCATCCGGTCTTGAACAAATAAATCCTCCATCTAATGCGGAATTTTGTGCATCTAAACTAAAATAATCTCTGATTGTTGATTTTAATTGTACAGGAGAATCAGCAGTATTTAATTGACTAATACGTGCTTCTGGAGTGCCATCCATATACATATTTATATCTGCTTTCATAGTCTTTATTATGTGTTGTTAGTTTATAAATGTTTCGCCTTATTTGTCACTTATTTGGGACGAACAAACAACGCTTCTGAAAGAGACAAAATAGCCCTACTTTTTCTTCCATATTTTCTAGAAATTTAAGTTTTTCCCTCTAAACTGCGACAAAAACGCCACTGCATTTATATACTATGACCAAAACGTCTCAGGGGCTTACGAAAGAGTTATAACCCTATAACGTATATACCTTAATAGATGTCTTAAAAGTCTCAACGAGAGATTTAGTAACTTTAGGCACTCATGATAATACGAGGGAAATAAACTAAAAATGGCAAAAAAACAGACGAAAACGACAAAGAAAACATCAAAACCGAAATCAATTAAACCAGTAGACAGTAACCTTCCAGCACCTAATGTTCCTAAATTACCTCCAGAAATGGAGAAAAAATTGAAAGATTTAAAAGTCAAATTAGACAAATTTAAAGATCAAGTTCTAGACAAATTCGGAGATTATATTGTAGGAATTACCCTTTTACCTCCTGAAGATCCAAAAATTTTAGAAAAACGAGAAGAAGAACTCAAACAAATAGAGAAACAAACAGGTAAAAAACAAGTTATGCCTAGTAAAGATGACATCAACCTCTTAGTTGTCGTAGACGATACAACCTCTAAAAAGATGACAAAAGATGAGTTACATCAAAAATTCTCAACTATCATCACAAAAATTGGTGGTGAAGTTGATAAACACATCAAACCTCAATCAATTTTACTCACAGATTTATGGCAAAACTGCTATGATGCAAAATATGATTTAAACAAATTAATTTCTATGGGTGCACCGATCCACGATACTGGAATGCTTGCAGCAATCAAGATTTCAGAGATCCACAAAACTATGGTTCTAAAGAAATTTGAGAAATATATCTTATCTTACGTACTTGCAGGATCCTTAACACAGGGAAGAGCAACACCAACATCTGATATTGACGTATGGATTGTAATTGATGACACAGACGTTAAAAAAATGACACGTCTTGAATTGAAAGACAAATTACGTGCAATCATTATTGGGATGGGGATGGAAGCTGGTGAAATGACTGGTATTAAAAACAAATTAAACATCCAAGTCTACATCCTTACAGACTTCTGGGATTCCTTAAAAGAAGCAAATCCAATCATCTTCACATTACTTAGAGACGGTGTACCATTCTACGATCGTGGAATTTTCATGCCTTGGAAACAACTCTTACGAATGGGAAGAATCAAACCTTCTCGTGAAGCGATTGATTTATTCATGAACACAGGAGAACAAAGTTTGAAACGAATCAAAGGGAAATTGAAAGAGATGGGTATGGAAGATACCTACTACTCAATCTTAACACCTTCACAAGCAGCGATTATGATGTACGGTTTACCTCCGCCAACACCGAGGGAAACGCCAGAAGTTCTAGAAAAAATCTTTGTAAAACAAGAAAAAATGTTAGAACAAGAATACGTTAACATCTTGAAAAAGAATGTACAAGTTAGAAAAGAAATTGAACATGGTACCATGAAAGAACTTTCTGGAAAAGAACTTGATACATTAGTTAAAAATGCAGAAAAATTCTTGAAACGTATTGATAAATTATTCAAACAAATTGAACAAATGCACAATGAAAAGAGTATTAACTTACTTTATGAAGAAGTTGTAACATTAACAAGAGATGTTCTAAAACTTGAAGGTATTGAGAAAGCACAAGAATCCAGAATCGTAGAACTCTTTGAAGAAGAACTAGTTTCATCCGGAAAAATCCCTGCACGATTTACACGCGACATTAAAGGCGTCTTTGAAGCAAAGAAAAAATTTGATGCAAAGAAACTTGATAAAACTGACATTGAGAATGCACGTAAATCTTCAAGTGTGATGATTAAATTCTTAATTGAATACATCCAACGAAAACGTGGACAAGAAATGGAACGTGCAAAAATTCGTGTGAAATACGGAGAAAAATATGGTGAAGTGATTTTACTTGATACCCAAGCATTCATCATGCACAACATTGACAACAAAGAACAACAGATTGAAAAAGCAGAAATCCAAGAAGATGGAAGTTTAGGACCAATCCAAAAAAGCAATTTCAAAGAACTTGAAAAAGCATTAATGGAAAAGAAATTCCCTAAACGTGTCTTCATCAAAGATGCAATCTTTGAAGATCTGAAAAACATCTTTGGAAGAGATGTTGAAGTTTTACTTCATTATTAGTTTTTTTTTCTTTTATTTTAACTTCCATTACCATTCCATTTGTGCCAACCTTTGTTTTCTGAATCAAACGTACCATCCTGATTCTTACGTTTCGGAAATAAACTTCCTCCAGACTTATGTTGACCATATGCAAGCTTTCCAAAACACTTCTTACACTTCAATTCATAATAATCATTACCTTCAACCGTTCTCACAACAAACTGTAACTCTTGATTCTTACATAACCCACAACAAGATTCATCAAACACTTCCTGAAACTCAGAAAGTTTCTTGAAACCATCTTTTGCTGATTCTACATCTATTTCAACGTTTAAACGTTGGTTAATTGTTCTATAATTTATTTTCATTCTTCTTCCTCCTTATGCGTAAATAGTTGTCATGTCTTTCTCCTTAAGTTTTAAAAATTTGTATTCTTCTACTTTTTCTATTCTTTTATCTCCTACTAATATTTTCATTTGTGAGATTGCTACCTTATTTAGTTTCATCAATCGTTCATGTTGATTAATACACTCTTTAATTAACAAAGAATTCAATGATTCTAAATTTGCTAAACATATAAGTTGAGATACATTAGCATAATCTCTGATATTTCCTTTTTTCTTAGGTTTTTTTTCTCGCCATTCTTTTGCTGTGATCCCAAATAATGCAACATTTAAAACATCTGCTTCACTTGCATAAATCATCTTTTCATCTAATCTTGAAATTTTGAGTGGTATCAAATTATTTTTGATTGCATTAGTATGAATCTTGTAATTTATTTTTGTAAGGGTTCTTTTTACGTTCCATTCAACTTGTTTTCGTTCATTTTCCTCTTCTTTTAACCTTTGGAATTCTTTTATAAGATATATTTTAAACTCTGCACTAATCCACATCCCAAATTCAAATGCTAAATCTTTGTGAGCATATGTTCCACCATAACGCCCCGTTGTTGCTTTTATTCCAATTGAATTTGTTTTTTCAACCCATTCTTTAACACTCATCTTATAATTATTCAATCCTGCTTTACTTCTAATTGTGGCATATCCGCCATAATTAAAATTAGGGTTATGAATTTTCTCCCAGATCCCTAAAAATTCAACAGTATTTCTATTTCTAAGCCAATCAGATATGAAAAAATCTCCTTCTTTGGCTTTTAACATATCTGTCAATGAAATATAATTTTCATTACTTACTGTTAAGAGTGTAATTTCAGTTCCTTTAACATTAATTTTCATATTCTTACCTTCATCTTATCATGAGGACTTCTAATCCCTTCAAG
>JABIJM010000026.1 GCA_018655525.1 Candidatus Woesearchaeota archaeon
ATAAAAAGTTTATCATAGTTCTAATTCGTTCGTCAATTTTCTTCAAATTTAAAACACTTAATCCATCTGGACGAGTTTTATAAATAAAATTCGCCATGTATTTGGTCTTAAACTTTGTTCCAATGTGGATTCCTGATTTTAGATATTCGTTTGAATCCAGCAATAAGTCTTCGTATTGTTCTGTTGTCATGTTAATTTCTCCTTTATTTAGGCAATATTAGAACAAGATTTCTCTTGTCTGCAGTATTTTTTGCCTCATGCAGCGATTCTTAACCTATAGCGGGTAAGAGTTGGCTATGGATGTATATTTATGAGAGTTATTTATAAGGTTTTCGTTAGGAAACCTCAAAATGTTAATTTTGTTGGTTTGTGGTGAAATTGAGCTAGATTCATAAGATTTTTAAGGTAAATCGGTTCAACGAGGAATATGACCTTACCTGCACATTCATTAGGAAGAAGAACACTTGATCATAAGCTTCAAGAACACTTAGTTGTTGGAAAAAGATATGCGAGATTAGGAATATTTAAAGGAGTTAGTTCTAGCCTCCTAGATGAAGGAAAATCTCGTTTTTATAATTTTCAAAAAGCTCCACAAGAGGGTATCTTTGGTTACCGAGCCAAACAAGTGCTAAGAACGCACCATCTCATTCTTTACAATTGAGGTTCTTCAATACCTTTATTAATGATTTTAAACAATAATTCTTTACCTTCAGGAAGGCTTCTATGTTTTTTTAGAATTAATTTTCGTTCATCTTCATTTCTACGTAATTCAATAAGACATTTACTTCCATATCTTAAGAAATCACCACCCACCATTTTTACGTGATCCCGTTTGTCAAAATCACTATATACCTGATTTGTGATTAAAATTGGAATACTTCTTCTTCGTGCAATTTCAACAAGATAAGACATTTGTTTTCCTAAAGCAGAATTGACCTCATAGACTTCATCTGATTTCCCCATCTCTAAACGATAAAGCATTGATATAGAATCCACAACAATTAATCCTACGTCTTCATTAACAAGATCACGTAATGTTTCAAAGATTGCTTTTTGTTCATCAAAATTTACAGGATTAAAAAAAAGAAGATTGTTAAGAACTTCTTTGGGATTATAAGTTAGTTGTTGAACTCTATCAACAGCAATCCCTCCTTCGGTATCAATAAGTAAAACTTTTTTTCCTTGTTCCGCTACTTTCACAGCTGCAAGAAGACAGAGGTTTGTTTTTCCACTTCCAGAAGGACCATAGATTGTGGTGATAATATCAGATTCATATCCACCATTAAGGAAGGCGTTTAATACTTGAGAGCCAGTAGAGATTTTCATAAGATTTTAAGAGAGGAACAAGGTTATAAAGATTATGGGTGTGGAAAGTCATAAAGTTTTATAAAACAAAAGTTCTTTCTTATGCCTATATGCAACTAAGCAAAACTCAGAAATGGTTGTTAGCAATTTTTATACTTACACTAGTAACACGTTTAATTCTTGCGTTTACAGTACCAAATCTTACGCATGATTCATATTTTCATTTACGGCAAGTTGAGGAGATCACACACACAGGAACGCCCTTATTTGATGACCCCTTATCTTACGGTGGAAGAGCATTACACTATCTTCCGTTCTTTCATTATGTAGTAGCTTTCTTAAATTTATTTTTTCCATTAAGTTTACTTGCGAAGATTGTACCTAATTTACTTCTTTCGCTATTACCTTTTATTGTGTTTGCATTAAGTAAGAAGATTAGTAATAACGAAACTGCAGCTTTGTTTTCTGCATTCATCTCAGGATTTCTTCCGATTTTATTTTCAACAAATGCATTTAATCCATTATCATTATTCCTGCCTGTTGCATTTTTTGCATTATATTGTTTTTTGAATATTGATAAGAAAGGATTTGCATTATACTTTCTTTTATCATTTTTTGTTCTTACAGTTACAAGTTCAGCAACATTTTTGTTAATTGTAGGGTTTATGATTTATCTTCTTTTATCCGTGATAGAAAAGAAAAAAATAAAGAAACCAGAATTAGAGCTAATTATATTTTCTGTGTTTTTTTATATATGGATTCAATTCGTATTCTTTAAGAATGTTTTAATATCTCAAGGAGCAAATTTTATTTGGCAGAATATCCCCTCACAAATCCTCACACAATATTTCCCTCAAATCTCAATTTTAAATGCATTATTATTGGTAAGCATCATCCCATTTATTGCAGGCATATTTGTGGTGTATCAATCATTATTTCAATTACGAAATCAAAAAGCCTTTCTTTTTATTAGCCTTGTAATTTCAACAACACTTTTTTCATGGTTAAAAATCATTGAATTTAATTTAGCTCTTAGTTTCTTTGCCATTACCTTAGCAATATTATTTTCATTGTTTTATACATATTTAGTAAGTTTACTTTCAAAAACAAAAATCTCTGAATTTAAAAAGCATCTTGCATTAATTACGATTATTTTGCTTCTCCCTACAACAGTTCTTCCTTCAATTAGTTTTGCAGAGAGACAAAATACGCCGTTAGATGTGGAAATAGAAGCGTTTACATGGCTTAAAGAAAATACAGCAAAAAATGCAAAAATAGTAGGGTTATTAGAAGAAGGAAATATGATTTTATATTTTAGTCAAAGAAAAAATTTAATGGATGATCAATTTAATTTTGTAGAAAATTCCGAGGATTTATTTTCGGATTTAAATGCATTATTTGCAACTCCATTTGAAACACAAGCTTTGGACATTACATCACAACATGATGTGACACATTTAGTATTAACACCACATGCACAACAAAAGTATGGAATCAAAAATTTCAGATATCAAACTCCAAGGTGCTTTGAAAGAATTTATGATAAAGAAACAAAAATATATCAAGTGGATTGTATTTTAGATAAAAAATGAACCAAAATAACAATATCATTGGAAAAAAAAACCCGTTGTTCAACCATTTATTACAATGTCAAAAAAAGTATGTTTTTGGGTTAGCAAGTATATTGTTATTTCTCATCCCTCTGATTAATTTTTTTAAATCGGATTCATTATTGATTGGACCAGAAAGTTATTATTTTTTATCCCATTCTGGTTTGTTAGAATCATTAGCATCATCTTTTTCTTATGAAGTACTAATCATAATCCCAATTGTTCTTGGATTATCAACATTATTCCTTTTCTTTGCACTAGTTGAAAAAGTAAAATTATCTAAAAAATTTACGTTTTTCTTTTTACTTCTCCTGGTGATGAGCCCTGCGTTTATGTATACATATTCCTCATTAACTGCAAATTCATTTTTCTTTTTGTTTGCAATTGCAACCCTATTATTAATGATGCAGGAAAAAACCGTTTTTAGATATTTTGCAATAGTGCCTTTAATATTAGCAACATTCTTTGATGTTTTTAGTTCATTAATGTTATGTATATTTTTAATCATTTATTCTATTGATCAAAAGAAAAAAATATCATATTTTTATTTGGGCGTGATTATAATATCTTCAGGAATTCAATATTTTTTAGGACAACCATTTTTCTTAGGGCCATTTCACATTGAACAAATGATCCCAGATTTAATTTCAGATTTTGGAGGATTGAGCGGTGTAAGTTTCTTTGCAATTATTCTTAGTTTAATTGGAATTACAATAACATGGAAACGAAAAAAGTTATATTGGGCTTACCTATTTCTTCCTTTATTGTTCCCTTTATACTTTATTTCAACACAAACCATATTCCCTTTAAGTATCTTAATTTCATTTTTTGCTGCAGTTGGGTTTGTTAAATTATTTGAACGTACATGGAATCTTGCACCAATTAAAAGAATCACATTTTTTTTATTAATTCTAGGAATTTTATTTTCAACATTGAGTTATATGGATCGTGTAGATCAATATACACCCTCAGAAGATCTGATTGAAACATTAACCTGGATTAATCATAACACTGATTATAATACAATGGTATTGTCAGATGCTGAATTTAGAGATTACATTAAAACATTTGCAAAAAGAGAAGCATTTGACTCATTATATGATGATAAAAACACAGAATTAAATAAAAAATTATTAGAAAATACTAATATTAATGAATTTATTCCTATATTAGAACAAAACGAACTTTCCGTTATCTATATTTCAAAAGAGATGAAAGAAAAGTACGATAATGGCTTTATAATCTTATTGCAGAACGAAAGATTTAAATTAATTCATTCTCACGGAGATTATGAGGTTTGGGCATTCAGCTCCAAAGAGGCATGATCTTTAGTAGTCTTGATATAATTTTGTACAGTTCATATTTTCTTTTACTATTTCTCTCAATTTTTTGGATGTTAGTCTTATTTTCATCAAAAGAAGAAGAATTACGTGGAGTTCATGATAAAAAATTAGAACATTTTCCAATGTTTACAGCCATTGTTCCTGCATATAATGAAGAAGAATCAATTAGAGGAACATTAACATCTCTTGCCGAATTAGAATATCCTTTAGAAAAAAAAGAGATTATTGTTGTCAATGATGGGTCTCATGATGGTACTCAAAAAATTGTAGAAGATTTTATTGCAGCACATCCTGAACAAAATATTACATTAATCAATCAAGAAAATTCTGGAAAAGGTCGTGCATTAAATGTAGCTTTAGAAATCGCAAAAGGTGAATTCTTTGCATGTTTAGATGCGGATTCTTTTGTTTCAAAGGAAGCACTTCAGGTAATGTTACCTTTATTTTATACAGATGAGAAAGTTGCAGCTGTATGTCCTTTACTTAAGGTTAAACGTCCTAAAAATATTTTACAAAAAGTACAATGGTACGAGTACATTATTAACATGTTTTATAGAAGTTTAAATGCGCGTATTGATTGTGTTCATGTTACTCCTGGACCTTTTAGTATGTATAAAACTGCAATAATACGAAAAATTGGTGGATATGATGAAACAACTATTACCGAAGATTTAGAGATTGCAATCCGGATGCAAAAATTTCATTATCGTATACTACAAACTTTTGAAACATCAGTTGAAACAGTGACACCACAAAATTGGAAAGCTCTTTTTAGACAAAGAGTTCGGTGGTACAAGGGTTCTATTGATAATGCAATCGTATATAGAAAATTAGCGTTTAATAAAAAGTACGGGGATTTTGGAATGTTACGGATGCCAACAATGGTTTTTTCTGGTGTGATTGCAGTCGTGTTAGCAGGCACGTTAATATTTGAATTATTTAAGGCATTACGACAATGGTTCTCTTCTTTAGTTGCAGTAAATTTTGATATTATGACTTTAATTAAGACTTTCACAATTAATTTTAATATCCTTAGTTTGCCTTTCTCTAAGATGTTAATTGCATCTACGCTATTCTGTATTAGTATAATTATTATGGTCATGTCCTTCAGAAACGTGCGTGAGAGGATTACAAATTATGGGAAAACATGGATGGCGATGTTTACATATATCTTTATTTATTCCATATTTATGAGTACAGTATGGATGTATATTGCATTCATGTTTGTAAGTAGAAAGAAGAACTTTTGGATGTGAGTATATTTTAAAAATCCATAATTCTTATAAAGTAACAACTTTGCTTATTTTCTATGGAAAGAAAGATTAGTTCAAAGAAGTACCTTATCGCATTTGTATTAACTTTATTAGTTTTTGGAGGAGGAGTAATTCTCGGATTCACATTAGATGACGTTCGTTTGGAAGATTCTAAGCAACTTGCATTAAAAGAGAAGGTAAACCTACGTAGTATCCAATTACAGCAGCAATATATTGATTCTGGACAGGCTGATTGTAAAACTTTGAATAAAGTATTAGAAGAGAATATTAATCAACTTGCACGTAAAATGGAGACCGTTCAAGAGTATGATAAGAATTCCGTATTTAATCAAGAAGAATTTGATTTACAGTTACAAGATTACTTTTTAACAGAGATCCAGTTTTTGCTTACTTCAGAAGAAATTGATCAAAAATGTAGTAGAGATAGCGTTAAGGTTGTGTATTTCTACGATGAAAACAATCAAGACACACAAGGAGACATTCTAGCATATCTCAAGAAGAAATTTGGTCCAAGGTTACTTGTATTCTCATTTGATTCAACATTCCAACATGAACCTATGATTCCTATTTTATTATCTTCACATAAGGTTACAGAATATCCTTCTTTGGTTGTAAATGGAAAAACATATAGTGGACATCAGCCAGTTAAGAAGTTAATGGGAACCATCTGTGATGAGTTTGAGAAGATGGATGATGTTGTAGAAGAATGTGTGGCTTTTGAGAAAGTGAATTAATTTCTTTTTCTGACCTTAATGAAATCACCAAGAGTCATGCCATCTGCTTTACTTTTCTTCTGTTCAAATGGTTTCTTCTCACCTTCTTTTTCAATGAGGTTTATATGGAGAATTTTTCCAATTTTACGTGCAATACCAAAACGTGGTTTCATCACACCTTGTTCCCATTTTGAAACAACGGATTCTCGTTCGCTTAAGAATTTTGCAAAATCTTCTTGAGACATACCTTTCTTTTCACGCGCTGATCTGATTAAAGAAGCGTAATTCCCAACAATCTTTAAAGCTGGTCCTTCTTGTTTTTGGAGGGATTTTTTATAAGGAGAACTTGGAGATGAGAAGGATTTCTTAACTTTGCCATATTTCTTGCAATTATTGCAAACTTTCAATTCTACGCCTTCTACATCCACATTTATTAGGAAGCCAGAAGCACCACACATTTCACATATTGACATATTGTTGTTGAGAAAGAGGTTATATTAAAAGGTAACGGAAAATAATCATTTTCCGGGACCTTCAAAAACAGGCTGTTTTTTATAGGTATCGAAAAACTTACGTTTTTCGGACCTCCAAAATTTTTAATTTTGATAGGTAACGGAAAACCTGATGGTTTTTATAGGTTTGGTTTCAGAAAGCTTATAAAGCAAAATAAGCACAAATACGTTTATAATGAGCTCAACGACAGCAACGGTATTTTTACCATTATTCTTAGGGATATTCGTACTTACATGGTTAATACTTCCTACATGGATTAAACGGGCAAAGAATGCAGAGTTACAAGGGAAGGATATTCATAAATTTAAGGAACGGAATGTTGCAGAAATGGGGGGCATTGTAGTTCTATTAACATTTATGATTGGAATTATGGGATATATAGCAGTCAGGGTTTTTATTTTTAATACTAATTCAAATGTAACATCTCTCTTTGCATTATTAGTAGCAGTTTTAATTGCAGGGATTATTGGAATTATGGATGACATCTTAGGATGGAAGATAGGGTTACGGCAATGGCAGAAACCATTACTAACATTATTAGCGGCTGCGCCTATTATGGCAATTAACGCTGGTTCACGTGTGATGTCTCTTCCGTTTGTTGGCCAAGTTGATCTTGGGCTATTATATCCGTTAATTATGATCCCAATTATTATTGCTGTCAGTACAAACGGTTTTAATATGCTTGCTGGGTTTAATGGATTAGAAGCAGGTCAAGGGATTTTAATTTTAGGAACACTTGCTATTCTAAGCTTTAATACAGGAACCTCATGGTTAAGTGTTGTTGCGTTATGTATGATTTTTGCATTACTTGGATTTTTAATGTACAATCATTTTCCTTCAAAAATTTTTCCTGGTGATTCTTTGACATACACGGTTGGAGCATTAATTGGAATCATTGCAGTAGTTGCAAATTTAGAGAAAGCTTTTTTGATTTTATTTATTCCGTATATCATTCAATTCTTTTTAAAATTAAGAGGAATGTTCCAAAAAGAAAGTTTCGCACAAATTCAAGAAGATGGAACATTAAAACCAAAATACAAAAAAATCTATGGTTTAGAGAATTTATGTGTTAAATTTCAAAATATATTAAAATTAAAAACAACAGAAAAAAGTACAGTATATTGGTTGTATGCATTCCAATTAATTTTTGTTGTAATTGCATTGGTGATATAATGGTTAAAAAAAGATTAAAAGTTGTAGTAATGATTCCTGCATTTAATGAGGAATATACAATAGGAAAAGTCGTAAAAGGGATTCCTCGTAATTGTGCAGATTCTGTAAAAATACTTGTTGTAAATGATGGATCTAGAGATCAAACAGTAGAAGTAGCAACAAAAGCAGGTGCTGACAAAATATTTTCCCATAAAACAAATCTTGGGCTTGGTACGGCATTTAAAAATGGGATTACAGAAGCATTAAAAATGGGAGCAGATATTATTGTAAACATTGATGCAGATGGACAATTTAATTCTAATGATATTCCTCGTTTAATTCAACCAATTATTGATAATAATGCAGACATGGTAACATGTTCAAGATTTAAAGATAAAAGATTAATTCCAAATATGCCTAAGATTAAAATCTTTGGAAACCGATTTTTTGCGGAATTATTGAATGTTTTTCTTAATAAAAGGTTTTATGACACACAATGTGGGTTCCGTGCATATTCCAAAGAAGCTGCAATGAGATTAACATTGTTTAGTAGGTTTACATATACGCAAGAAGTTTTCATAGATCTTGCAAAGAAACGATTCAGGATTATAGAAATTCCATTGAGAGTTGTTGGAGAACGTAAAGGAAAATCCCGTATTGTAAAAAATGTATTTTCATATGGATTAAAAGTTATGTTAATTATCATCAGAAGTGCACGAGATTATGAACCTTTCAAATTTTTTGGATTACCAGGATTAGCAATGTTTTTGTTAGGAGGTTTTAGTAGTTTAATTCTATTTGTTAGATGGATTTTTCTTACCAAAATAGACCCCTTCATGATTGTGGCATATGCGAATGTATTTCTTATCATTGTAGGAATTCTCTTAATCATATTGGGTTTAATTGCAGATATGATGGATAGAAATAGACAATTGCAAGAAGAGATATTATATTACGAAAAGAAAAGAGAGTTAGGTGTCTGAGGAAAAGAATGTGTGGAATTGCAGGGTTTAATTGGGAGGATCAAGAATTAATCAAACGTATGAGTTCCATTCTTGTCCATAGAGGTCCTGATGGAGAGGGGATTTATACAGACACAGGAATTAGCCTTGGACATAGAAGATTAAGCATCATTGATCTTTCTTCTGCTGGTGCACAGCCAATGTCCAATAAAGAAGGAGATTTAACCATTACATACAATGGTGAGATTTATAATTTTCAAGAGATTCGTGAAAAATTAAAAGAAAAGGGTTATAAATTTAAATCTAATACAGATACTGAAGTTCTTCTTTATGGCTATCAACAATGGGGTGAGAAAGTTCTTGAACGTTTAAACGGTATGTTTGCATTTGCAATTTGGGATGATCGTAAAAAAAAATTATTCGTTACACGAGATAGAGTTGGGATAAAACCATTATATTATTTCTGGGACGGAAAAAGATTTGTTTTTGGATCTGAAAT
>JABIJM010000027.1 GCA_018655525.1 Candidatus Woesearchaeota archaeon
GAAGTTCTGCGATTTTCTTTTGAGAAAGTCCATCTTTTTTTAACGCCCGAACTAGTTCTTTTCTTACAGCTGGGAGAACGTACCATACTTCTATTTCTTGTGGATGTTTTGCAGGAACTTTCATGAATAGAGAATATTAACTATAGTTAAAAAGGTTTGTGTTGGATTTGTTAGGTAATCATTACATTTAATCTTAAGAAGTATTACCTGAATCTGCATATCTATCCCACAAATATTGATTCCAATTTCCTTGAAGTTGAGTTAATGTTTTTTGAAAAGATTTTAAAATGATATCGTCCATCTCAGAAGAAGTTTTTCCATTTACTTCTTCTATAAATGTCAATAACGATTTTTCCCCATAAGTATTAACTAAGTAATTTGTAAAACCTCCAGATTTTGAATAAGTATATTTGCTATTTGCATAAAAATCAGAATAATGCATTCTATCAAATGGGAAATCAATGATGTCATCTGTAAGTTTACTTTCATTAAATTGATTAGCAACATAACATGCTAAACCTTCAAAAACCCATATCGGAAAAGAAAACTCATACAAATCAGACATAAATCTATGATTAATTTCATGCGTTAATATTTGTGAAAAGCTATCTCTTTCATGAAAACCTGTTTGTTCTAATCCTTCAGGCGACATAATTAAAATATGACTTTTTGGAGTGCAATGGTAACCCACCATCCAATCCTGAGTAGGGCATCCAAATTCCCTATTATATTCTTCCCTATTCCGAGCAACATAAATTGTTTGTTTGGATAAAAAATTTTGAAAAAAGGCTTCATTAATTTTAAAAGAAGAATCTACTAACTTATCAAGAGTGGGAAAGGTATTGATAATTTCATATTTAGTTAATGCCATTTAATTCATGATTTCTTTTAACTTCAGTAATTCCTTCAGCTGCGTTCTCCATTGTACTCGATAAATAACCTAATTTAAGTATTATTTGTTCACTATTTATTTGATAACACGAATATGGGATTATACCTTCTTCTGTTTGTGGGTTATATAGTCTTCCTTTACAAATATTTTCTAGATACTCAAAAGAAAAAGATTTGATAGGAATATATATAGGTCCTGCATGAAGGGATTTATTTGGAAAAAATCTTTGGACATAAGATGAAAGATAAAAAGAATCTGGAAATCTACAATTTAATTCACAAAATTTGATGCTGTCAGTTGTTTGAATACTTGAAAGACCAAAAATTCCGAGATACCCGTTATTTTCTAAGTATTCCGAAACAGATGAATGAGCGTGATTTATTTCATTGCCAAAAGAAGAACTCATTGGTGACATAAAACCGACTCCATGAAGATTTTTTGATTTATGATCATATTTAAGAAGTGATTTAGGAAGAAAAATATCATTTAAGATATTTGACCCAACAACACTACTTGAAGAAGGTAAATTGACTCTTTGAAGATATTTTTCAATGATGAACTGATTGTCAATTGGTACTTCAAGTGTTGGCACATAATTACCCTTAGCAAGTTCTTTGACAAAATCATTTAATTCTTTAGCTGAAGAAATAATAGCCGAACCAAATCCTCCTTGGCCATATTCTGGTTTTATTATGATTTCACATTGATTTGATCTCATAAAATCTAAAGCAATTTTTTCTAAATTTTCTTTAGAAGATGAAGTAAATTCGTTAGCATAATCTGGTAAAATTTTTCTGATAGCCTTAGCAGCTTTAATCTTACTTTTAAATGAAAGTAAGGTTTTTCTTACTTCTTCAATCTCGTCCGTTACTCCATATATCAAACCTTTAGTTCCCTTTAGCATTTCATCAAGAGAAGAGGGGTTTCTATCTATTGAATAAGGTATTAATGAATACTGGGCTTCTAAATTTCTAAAGACTTCTTTTAAATCAGAATAAGAAGGATTAATATGTGCATGACCTAATAAATCTCCAGTTGGTAACACATTTTTCAAGTAATTTTTTGCTTTTTCTACAAATTCTTTATTAATTTCTGAAGTATAACAAATAGACCTATCATTTTCATGATTAATCAGAAAAATTGAATTTAGTGGTGGATGATATAGAAATAAACGCATATTTTGATTAATTTGATGCATATTCCCTTGATTATTAAGGGAGTTATTAATTTTATGAATCTTTTTTCAAAAATATCACATTTTGGTCATAATATTTAAATAAAAGCGTGTTTATAAGATATTTATGGGCATCCCTCTTGTTTCAGTTGCAAAAATTGAACTAACCGCAATTTGTAACTATCAATGCACATATTGTTATAATGATGTTCGGCCAAGTGTTAAAGGGCCATTAGTAAAACAACAGAAAAGTTCTGATTCAAAAAAAAAAAAATTAGCATCAATTATAGAAGAATGTCTTCAAAATAATATCCAGGATATCTCCTTTACGGGAGGAGAACCTTTAACAACAAAAGATTTACTTTTTTTTGGAATTGAAAAAGCTACAGAATTAGATATTTTTACTTCTCTTAATACAAATTTATCCCTACTTACTGCCAAAGACATTGAAATGATGGCTGAATCTGGATTAAAAAGTCTTCTTGTTTCTTGTCCAAGTTATGATGAAGAAACCTTTACAAAAATAACTAGAAATAAAATTGGATATAATCGTTTTTTAGAAAATTTAGGCCTTGTTAGAGATGCTGACATGAATTGTACTGTTAATATGGTTGTTACTCAAGCAAATAAACACCAAGTTTATGAAACAGGGAAACTCCTCCATGAGAGTTATGGAGTTGCAAATTTTGGAGCAACACCAATTTCACCTTCAACACCTCAACATATTGATAAAGTTTTAACAAGGGAAGAATCAATAAAAGTATTTGATGATTTGAAACAATTACACCATGACTATGGTTTACAAGTTACAACATTACGACCGATTCCTTTATGTCTTTTTCCAGATTCAAAAGATTATTCTGAATTTATGAGATGTTGTAGTTTGATGAAGAACGAAATTTATATCACAATTGAAGGAGATGTAAGCGGTTGTGGGAGTGTACCATTAGTCTATGGGAATTTATTTGATGAAGGCCTTAGAACTTGCATTGAAAAAGGTGCAGAGCAACATTCCTCAGAAAAGATTATTCCTTCTGAGTGTACTCCCTGTGCTGAAGCTAACATTTGTCGGGGTGGATGTCGTGCTGAAGCCATGACTACTTTTGGTGAAATTTCTTCAGTCAACCCATATTTTGTGGAGATTTTAAATGAAAAAAAACTTCCAGACATTCAACCAAGTATAAATATGTATGAAGCAACAATTATCATAGATCCAGAAGCAAATTTACGTCAAGGAGATACAAAAGATGTATTTGTATACTCAGCATTTGGTAACGAAGTTGCACTTAATAAATATGAATCAAATCTTATGGCTCTTTTTGAAAAGGAAGGTCTTTCACTTAGTGATTTGACTCAGAGACATACTTTGAATTCTCGTGCAGTAAATCAATTTTTTAACAACATGGCTAATAAAGGCGGCATTAGTTTAGGAGGAAATTAAAATGGTAAGAAAAGAAAGAGTAGAATTAAGTACTATGTTAAAAGGTGTTAAAGGAAAGAAGGATGCTTCTGAGGGAGATTTAGGATATTTTCAAAGAAGTGTTTCAAAGAAACCTTTCGAAGGTCCTTCTGCTTGGATTGCTTCATACATGGAGATATATCAACCGAACACAGATTGTTATGATAATGGATGTAATGAATGTCATCGGACTTGTCCGACATAATTATGTTAATTCATTGTAAAGGTCTAACTGATATTAAAAAAATAACCAATGAACCGAGATTTTTATGTAGAAATCGTAATTTAAAAGAAAGAGTATTTATCCTAGAAAATGGATCACAAATAATCCCTTTGAAGGATTATTCTCATTTTGCAAGAATTTATTTTCAACATGTAATAAATAGAAATTATTTTGAATTAGGTTTAGATTCTAAATTAAAAGGAGTAAGACTTAATGAAGGAAATCTCATCATTCCTTTTAATAAGAGTTCTCATTCTAATTTCAAATCTAAATTAGTATATGATCCAGAAAAGTGTTCAAGTTTAATTAAAAAAGAAGAAAAATTAAGAGAGTCATTAGAAGCTAAACTTTTTAGAGAAAATAATACAATCAACTTTGAAGAATTATTTAATGAAATAACATCTTATGATAGCCTTATTTTAGATTCATTCATTAATTTAAAATTATTCAAAAAAATAATTGAAGATAGAAATAACAATCAAAAAGAAAATAACAGAATGATGACACAAATCCTTTACCCTTCTCGTGAAAATTCTTATTTTAATATTATTTATAGTGGTTTACTCAAACTCGCAAAATTATCAATGGAAAAAAAATTAAGTATAATTGATATTGATTATTTTAAATCTAATTGTGGATATCTTGAAAGAGATGATATTGTTCCTTGTAAATATGAATCCGAAGAGTTCATTAAAGATTGGATCCAAAATAAAAATAAAAGAGTTCAGAGACCACAACAAATTCACGAAGAACGCATAGATATTATTAGAGAGAGAATGATTTCAAGAGGTTTACGTTCAAAATCTCATCACAAAATCTTATCATTATTTGATAAAGAAGAGAAAGATTACACATCGATAAAAACATACCTTGATCTTATTGAAACAGCAATTAATTATAATGAATCATGTAGAAAATTACGCACACGTTTTTTTCAATATACAGAAAGATATTTAAGAGAAAATCCAAGTGTAATAATTGTTTAATCATAATTTCCTCAAAGTCTTCACAATTTTACTTAGAGTTCCAATGGCTTCTTTCATTTCTTCTTTCGTTGTATCTTTGCCCATTGATAATCTTATGGAAGAGATTGCATCTTCGTCATCTAATCCAAGTGCTTTAAGAACATGACTTGGTTCTTGTTTGTTTGATTTACATGCAGATCCGGCGGAAGCATAAATTTTTTGATCACTTAGATAATTCAGAACATTATCGGCTTCTACGCCGTCTATTTGAAAATTTAAATTGTTTGGTAATCGTTCTGTTGGATGTCCATTTAATCTTATGTTTGGAATTTGTTTTGCCAACAATTTAAGAGAATAATCTTGTAATTTTTCTAATTTATCTGAAGTGTCTTCACGTTCTTCTTCTGCTAGTTCTAATGCTTTTGCAAATCCTACGATGGAAGGGACATTTTCTGTTCCTGCACGTAATCCTAATTCCTGAGATCCTCCATAAATCACTGGTTTGAGGTCTACATTATATCCTGCATATAATAATCCTACTCCTTTTGGCCCATAAACTTTTCCTGCATTTAAAGAGAGAAGATCAATTCCCAGTTTCTTAACATCTAAACTTAAAAGACCAGATGCTTGACAGGCATCTACATGTAAAAGTGCATTTTGTTTTCTTCTGGAAATTTCACGAATATTCTGAATCACTCCAATTTCTGAATTTGCATAATGAATAGAAATTAAGGCCGTTTTCTTTTTTACTGCTTTTTCTAATTCTTCTAAATCTATCTGACCAAGTTCATCTACATCTAGATATGTGATTTTAAATCCATGTTTTTTAAGATATGCACACGTTTCAAGGACTGCTGGATGTTCTATTTTGGTTGTGATGATATGACGTTTATTTGTTGCTCGTGCAACGCCTAATAATGCAAGGTTAATTGATTCTGTTCCAGATGATGTGAAAATAATTTTACCATTACCTGCAGCATTGA
Organism: Candidatus Woesearchaeota archaeon; assembly: GCA_018655525.1. Classification (GTDB taxonomy): domain Archaea; phylum Nanobdellota; class Nanobdellia; order Woesearchaeales; family GW2011-AR9; genus 1-14-0-10-32-24. Next base: position 5,697 of record JABIJM010000027.1, read on the forward strand.
TTACTTTTTTAATATCTTCAGATGCTTCTTCAATTGCTGCTTTTGATTCTTCTCCTAATGTATGTGCAGATGAAGGGTTTCCAAAGAATTTACTGAAATACGGTTGCATTTCCTTAAGAACTTCTTTCCGGATGGGTGTTGCTGCTGCATGGTCCAAATAAATCATATAAGAAGAAGATTTTTTTTATTTATAAATATTTTGATTTGTAATGGCTAATATGAAATTTTCTTTATCTTTTACATTAGCGCCCTGGCGAAGCCGAGGCATATGAGGTGAACGAAGTGAAGCTCATGGGATATGCCGTGCCCTAATGTAAAGATTATTGAAGATTTCATATTGGCTGTTTAGA
>JABIJM010000028.1 GCA_018655525.1 Candidatus Woesearchaeota archaeon
TTCTTCTGCTGGTGCTTCTTCAGTTGCAGGTTCTTCTGTTGTTTCTTCCGCTGGTGCTTCTTCAGTTGCAGGTTCTTCTGTTGTTTCTTCCGCTGGTGCTTCTTCAGCAACAGGTTCTTCCGCTTCCGGTGCAGCTTCTTCAGTTGTTTCCTCTTCAGCTGGTAAATCTGTTCGTTCGCTTCCTTTTTCAAGTAATTGAACATTATCTGCTTTTGGTCCACGGTCTCCTTCACCTGGTTCAAAAGACACACGATCATTATCTCTTAGAAATACACCTTGTGCTAATGCTGTTGAATGCACAAAATAGTCGTTTCCGTCATCACCTTGGACGAATCCAAATCCTTTTTTTCTGTTAAAAAACTTTACTGTTCCTTCCATTTTTTCCTCCTACTAAGGTAATCCTCAAAGAAAAACTCAATTTTTTTTCCTCTTTGAACACGTTTTACCTTATATTACTACAATCAATCTGGAATGTGATTAGATTTATAAGTTTTTGTATAATTTGGGGGAGGTTTTAAATAGAATTCGGCTGTTTTTATCTATAGTGGAGAGCGCGATGACGGTAGTGAACACCAACTGACCCTTCGGGGAATGATGAACGGTAGTAACTTCCTAGCGCCCACAATTACCCTAATAAACTACGATGTTCAATCCCATCATCTTCTTCTTCAAATCTAATTTTTTCTGTTGCTTCTAAGAAATCTTCATGTGTCACATGATCTCTATCTTCACGAATTGCAAAGAAACCTGATTCTGTACAGACAGCTTTAATTTCAGCTCCTGTGAATCCCTCCATTTCTGCAGCAAGTTTTTTCAAACTTACTTTTTGAAGATTCATTTTTTTAGTATGTACTTTTAGAATATCTGTTCTTCCTTGTTCGTTTGGAAGATCAATTTCAATTAATCTATCTAATCTTCCAGGTCTAATAATTGCGGTGTCTAAAATATCTAATCTGTTTGTTGCACCAATTATTTTTACGTTATCTAATGATTTGAATCCATCAACTTCTGCAAGTAACTGCATGAACGTTCTATTTACTTCTCTTTCACCAGATGTTCCTGTATCCATTCTCTGTGCTGCTAATGCATCAATCTCATCAATAAAAATAATCGTAGGTGCTTTTGATCGTGCTAATGCAAAAATTTCTTTAACTAATTTTGCACCTTCACCAATAAACTTCTGTACTAATTCAGAACCAACAACCTCTATAAATGTTGCATTTGTAGAATGTGCAACAGCTTTTGCTAACAATGTTTTTCCAGTTCCAGGAGGACCATGTAATAAAATCCCTTTTGGTGGTTCAATTCCTACTTTTTCAAATAAATGTGGTTTTTTTAGTGGTAATTCAATGACTTCTTTAATCTCTTGTATCTCTCTAGCTAAACCACCAATCTCTTTCCAACTTTGTTTTGGTTTTTCCATGATGACATATTTCTCAACGTCAACATTGTTTACTAAATCTGCACGCCCAACAACGTTTAAAGATTTTTGATCTAAGAATACATGGTCTCCGCTTTTGACATCTGTAGCGTCTTTAGAAACGAAACAAAAGAATTTATTTCCGTTCGGTAATTTGATGATTGCTTTGTTGTCTTCATAGATGTTTGAAACTTCTGCAACAAGTAATGCCGGACTTTTCAAACTATTTAATTCATTGTTTGCATTGTTAAATAGTTCTCTCAACATTGCACTTTCTTCTTCAAGTCTGTTTAGAGTTTTACTAATTACTAAATTCTCTCCTTGCAAACGTTCTACTGTGGATGTAAGTATTCCATTTTCTGTTTCTACGTCGTGAGGTTCTATTGTTTCTGAGTACACTATTTTTTTTGCAATGTCTTCTTTTGTCATAATTTTACTAAAAACGGTTCTGCTTTTTAAACATTTAGTTATTTCTTGGCGAGTTTAACATTTTTGAATTATTTTTTTTGTAATTTTTTTTCTTTGTTTTTTTTATTGTCATAAAAAGGAAAACCTTAAAAAGGTAAACTGCTTTTCTAACAGTAGAAATATCCTAAAGAGGTGATTGATGATGGCTGTAACAAAAAAAAGAAGCGTGAAAAGAAAAGCGCCAGCAAAAAGAAAGGTAGCTGCTAAGAGGAAAGTTGTAAAACGAAAAGCACCTGCTAAAAGAAAAGCTCCTGCTAAGAAGAAGGCAGCAGCAAGAAAAAAAGTTGTTAAGAAAAAAGTAGCTAAAAAGAAAGTTGCTAAGAAGAAAAAAGTAGCTAAAAGAAAAGTAGCAAAGAAAAAACCTGCTAAGAAGAAAAAAGTAGCTAAAAAGAAACCAGCTAAGAAAAAAGCAGTGAAAAAGAAACCTGCTAAGAAGAAAGTAGCTAAAAAGAAACCAGCTAAGAAAGTAGCAGCAGGCAAAAAAGCAGCAGCAACACGTAAGCGTAAAACCGCAGTACGTAAGAAAGCAGGCAAGAAAGCAGCAGCAACACGTAAGCGTAAAACCGCAGTACGTAAGAAAGCAGGCAAGAAAGCAGCAGCAACCGTAAAGCGTAAAAAAGCAGTACGAAGAGCAGCAGGCAAGAAAGCAGCAGTAACTCGTAAGAAAAAAACAGCAGTTCGTAAGAAAGCTGGAAAAAAAGCGGCTAAAAAACGTAAATAAATTTATTTTTTATTTTTTTTATTTTTTCTAGAATAATTTAAGAAATATATTAAAGAACATCTTGAGTTTTTCTTCTAACCTTTCTGAATTAACTTTAAGATTTTCGGTTATGATTTTATTATATTCATTTCCTTCTTCATCTTTCCAACTAATCTCTATTACAATCTTATTATTAAAGCTAAAAGGTGGGTCATTTAATTGAAGTGTTAATTCTTGTTTATCATTTAAATCATTTAAGTTCCATGCATTTTCAAATTTAGGTCCTTTAATTGATACTTTGACTTCTTTTGGTATTGCAAAAGATTCTTTTCTGACATCTATTTTAAAATTAGCAGTCTTTCCGTATTCAAGGTTCTTTGGAAGAATTACTTCAGTGATAATTAAAGGTTTATCGACTATTTGATAATCGTAAGATTCCCTTTTCTCTATATTTCCGTTTTCTGCAGAAACAAAAACCTTTTGCCACCCTGCATCTTCTGTTTTTACGGTAATCTCTTCTGTGATTTTTTGGTTAATTGCAAGATTTACAATCTCGCAAATGTTTTCAATACAAAAATTGATGTTTTTTAGATTTTTATTACCTGTGTTTTTTATTGTACAGGGAATTTTTAATAATTCATTTTGTTGTATTGACTTTGGCATATTACAATCAAAAGAAATTTTTTGAGAATACGTTTTATCTTCATTTTTCACTTCTAATTGTTTGATTTCATCAAATGAAAACGTTTGTTCTCCTTTTTCAGCTCTAAAACTATCAGAAATACTATTGTTTTTTTCTGAATATAAAGAGATGGGAAATTCATACCAGTATTTCTGATCCAATTTGTCATTCAGTTTTAACGTCCAGTACGTTTCCTTACGTTCCCCAGGTGCAAGAAGAATTGTTCTTCTATTTCGTTCAATAATTTCAACTTCTTTAGGTACTGCAAGTTGTAACGTCGTTGCTTGATAATAATTCTCATTGTTTATGATAATCCCTTTAACACGATTATAACTATTAAACCCAATTTTTGATGCGTGGACGTCTGTGGAAAGAACAATTTCATCTTCTGTCAATGTTCCTTGATCTAATACTTTCACATTGAAATCAAGATTTTTAGCTTCTAAATCAATGTTGTTTGCAAACCATTCAAACTCTGTTGCAGGTTCCTTTGGATCAAATCCATCTCGCAATTTAATATGTGTTACATCTACATATCCATATTCGCCAAATGTAATATCAAATCCAACCCATCCCACTTCAGGAAAATATACTTCTCCCCATCCATGTGGTTGCCAAGGTTCATCAAATAAATCTGATGTTGAATAACTAATGCCTGATGCAAATCTTGCAGGAATTCCCAAAGAACGTGCCATCGCTACAAACAGAGAAGTCATCTCATCACATACACCATTTTTGTTTTCTAACGTCCATGACGCAGTTTGTGAAGCAGATGCAGTTAATGTGTTTAAATCGTATTTGATATTTTTTTCAACCCATTCTGCAAGTTTAAATGATACCTTAAACAAATCATCTTCGCCTTCAGCTAACTCGGAAGCCATTTTAATGATGTTAATATCGTTAGAATCAATTGTTTCGGTTGGTTCAGTATATTGTTCAAAACCAATTAATTTTTCTTTGGATATTGGAAACGCAATTTTTTTTGAAACTTTATTTCTTTTATTTTTTGTTTGAACTGTTGCCTCATAACCATATTGTTTTTCTTCGACTCTTTTATCTGTCCAGATATAATTAATATGATTCTCTTCAACAATCCCTTCAGTATCTATATTTACAATGGTTTGTCTAAAATTGTCTTTTGGGAATAATAATAAATTTGTTTTTACTTGTTTAATTGTTCCTCCGGATTGTGTTGGAATTAAATCAAATGAACCATCAACTTCCAATTCTAAGACTAATTGGTCGTAATCATAGAGGCTTGCAGCAGATACCGTAGAAATACAGAGTAATAATACTAATAGGAACACACCTCTTTTCATATAGTTGTAATGATGATTGGGATTATAAATGTTTTCACACCCAAAAAACTTAAATACCCTATATAATACTTGAATCTCATGGAAAAAGGGGTAGCATTACTTTCTGGAGGCATTGATTCGCCAGTTGCAATTCATATGATGCAGAATAGACTAGATGTTATTGCAGCACATTTTCATCAAGAACCGTTAGCAGATAAAAAGGAAGTTGAAAAGGTAAAAGAACTTGTGAAACATCTTGGGTTAAAGAAAGTCTATTTAATTCCATTCGTGCCAGTGTTGAAAGCATTAGTAGATAAATGTGACCACAAGAACTATTTTATTCTGCAGAAAATTTTAATGTTTAAATCTGCGTCAATTATTGCGAAGAAGGAAGGAGCTAAAGCATTAATTACAGGAGAAAATCTTGGTCAAGTAAGTAGTCAGACTTTATCTAACCTAAAAACAATCTCTTTACATGTTGATTGTGAAATCTTTCGTCCTCTTCTTACATTTGATAAACAAGAGATTATTAACATTGCAAAAAAGATTGAAACATATGAGATCTCAAAAGGTCCAGAAATTTGTAACCTTCTTGGACCAAAATCACCAGCAACAAAATCCAAACCTGAATTAATTACGAAGGAATTGGAAAGATTTGATTATGCTACGTTCTTGGAAGAAGCTTTAAATAATGCAGATATTATAAAAATAAAATAAAAAATTAACGTAATGTTGCGTGTGTTTCAAAGATTTTACAATTACGCATATAACAATGAGCAACATTATCAAAAAGTGCACCATCTAATTTAAAATCTTCCATCACTTCTGCACAAATTTGATATAATCTTGAAACTTGATTGTTTGAATCCAATGAACTTGGAACAGATTTTATATCTTTTTTTGTTCGTTTGAATGTGTTTCCATCTTCTGTCCATGCTACATATCCAAAATCTTCATTTCCTGTATTTAACCAATTAAAGAGTTCCTGACTTAGTGGATATGCTCCAATTACAAAAGAAGGTTCAAATATTGGGTTTTGTGCAAATTCTCCGTTTAGATCTCCGAATTGTGCTAGGTATACTACTCCTTGCATTTTTGATACGGTTGTTGCACCTGCCATAATCATACCATCAAGAAAATCTTTTTTTAGTTGCCTAACAGGATATTTATTTTCTTCAAAATCTTGATCTAAACAAATAGGATCCCTTTCTAAATTTACTGTTCTAAGATTGTGGTTGGGCTCATAATTATATTTGGATTGAATTCTTGCCTTATATTCTTCATCCGATTCTACTGCTTGGTCTGCCATTTTATATCTCCAACCCCAAAACCAATTTAATACTTAAATAAGATATTCACTTTATAAACTTTTCTTGGTATTTTTCTCACTTTTTCAAGAAAATTAAGAGAGAATGTTGAGTTATAGAGGACACTTCCAAAAGAAAGTTTTAAGAATGTCAAGATTCTTGCTATCTCATTATGGTATTAATACTATACAATACATTAACACGTAAAAAAGAACCATTTAAACCAATTGTAAAAGGAAATGTTGGACTTTATACATGTGGTCCAACAGTTTATCATTACGCACATATTGGAAATTTACGTAGTTTTATCTTTGAAGATGTATTGAAACGTGTTCTTCTTTTGAATAAACTTAAAGTTAAACATGTGATGAACATAACAGATGTTGGTCATCTTACATCAGATTCTGATGAGGGTGAAGATAAGATGTTGAAAGGTGCAAGACGTGAGAAAAAAACTGTATGGGAAGTCGCAGAATTTTATACAAAAGCATTTCAAGATGATTTGAAGAAGTTGAATATTATCTCTCCTAACAAATGGGCAAAGGCAACAGACCATATCAAAGAACAAATATCTATGATCCAAACTTTAGAAAAGAAAGGATTTACATATGCGTCTGGTGGCAATGTATATTTTGATACTTCTAAATCTAAAGATTATGGAAAACTTACAAATCTTGATTTTGAAAGTAAAGCACGTGTTTCCAAAGATAAGAATAAAAAAAATCAACATGATTTTGTATTATGGTTTACAAAATCTAAATTTGATTCTCAAGAAATGAAATGGGATTCTCCTTTTGGAAAAGGATATCCTGGTTGGCATTTAGAATGTTCAGCAATGGCTTCTAAATACTTAGGAGAACAATTTGATATTCATTGTGGTGGTATGGATCTTGCACCAATACATCACACAAACGAAATTGCACAATCAGAAGGTGCATTTGGAAAGAAATGGGTGAATTACTGGTTACATAGCGAATTCCTTGTATTAAAGAAAGGCGAAAAGATGTCTAAGAGTTCAGGAGATTTCTTGACATTATCTGTATTAGGTGAGAAAGGATTTGATCCTCTTGTCTATAGATATTTCTGTTTAGGAACATCTTATAGGAATCCTTTAATGTATTCAGAGGATGCTTTAGTTTCCTCTGGAAATGCTTTACGTAAATTATATGATAAGATTCTTGAAATAAAAGGAACCAGTGGTAAAGTAAGTAAGAAACATCTAAAATCATTTACAGATGCTGTCTCCGATGATTTAAACACACCAAAAGGATTAGCAGTTATGTGGGAAGTTCTTGGAAGTAATTTGAAAGATGCAGATAAATATGCTACTTTATTAGAATTTGATTCTGTGTTAGGATTAGGATTGAAAAGTTTGAAGAAAGAAAAGATTCCTACAGAAGTTGTAAAGTTGGCAAAGGAACGATTGGCAGCAAGAAATTCTAAGGAATGGGCCAAATCCGACAAATTACGTGAGAAAATACGTGGTTTGGGCTGGGACATTGGCGATACGAAGGATGGCTATGATTTGAGGAAAGCATAATCCTTAGATTTTATCATTTCTTTGATTTTTGGAACCATTTCTTTTCGCATAATGTGGTGATCTGTTTTAGCAATATTTTTTTTAAAATTTATACCTAACGTGGATGTGAGGATTTCTTTAGTTTCTTTTTCTATAGCTACAAAAATATTAAATCCTTTTTCTAAGTCAATACAATTTAGGAACATATACTGCACAGATCTCTCATTTTTTATTTTTTGTAACAATTCTTGTAATTCTAGTAAATTTTTATTAATAAAATCATCAACATTAACAATTTCTAATTGTGCAATTCCAATTTTTCCATTCGTAGATTCAAAATCTTTAAAATCACTTAATAACACGTCCTTTAAAGGTTCTGTAAACTTTGATTTATGAGAAAACATTTGGTGAACATAATCTTCCGGAATATCTACTTTTTCTTTTAACCATTCTGCCATATTTTTATCCCTTACAGTTGTCAATTTTCCTTTGAAATTTAAAGTATTAGAAACAATTGCGGAAAAAAGTAAAATTGCAGATTCTTTTGAAATTTCTATTTTTTCTTTCTTAAACCTTTCAGTTATAAGAGTCGCACATGAACCAACTAATTCAACTTGGGTTATTGCACCTGGGAATTTTTTTAGATCTTCTGATTTCCTATGGTCAATAATTTCAATTATCTGTTCTGCTTTTATCTTTGAGGGTATTCTTAAAATTTCACTAGCATCAACTAATATTATCTTTTTATATTCATTTATTAATTTCTCTGCATTTTTTATTTTAATGTTAAATTTATCTAATACAAATTGGGCTTCTTTATGGACTTTTCCAAAAACTCCTGCTTGCGCATTAATATTCTTATTTCGCAGGAATTCAGAGTATGCATAAGAACAAGCAGTCCCATCTACATCGGGGTTATTGTAAGAAGTAACTAAGATTTTTTCATCCATGGTCATATTCATCTATCCTAACATATAAACATTTCCATAACCTATAAATACCTAAAACCGTTTCTTAGATAAAGGTGATTAGATGAAAAAGATATTATTACTTTTATTAATATTAGTTCTTGTAGTTGGATGTACTGAGCAATTTAAGAAAGGAGGAACTCCTTTATCAGACAATGGTCCTGAAGAAATTGAAGAGTCTCCAACACAAGAAGTTAAATCCAACTGGCAAGACATTCCACTAAAAGATGTAGCAACACAAAAAACATTCAAAATATCTGATTTCAGAGGGAAACCTGTATTATTGGAATCATTTGCAGTGTGGTGTCCGACATGTACAAAACAACAGAAAAACATTAAAGAATTGCATAAAATTGTTGGCGATGATGTTGTTTCAATTTCTCTTGATACTGATCCAAATGAAGATGCTGATTACGTAAATAAACATATTACAGAAAATGGGTTTGATTGGTTGTATGCAATTTCTCCAAAAGAACTTGCCACAGGTTTAATCGATGAATTTGGAATTAATGTCGTTAATGCACCTTCAGCTCCTGTGGTATTAGTATGTGCAGATGGTTCAACACGTTTTCTTGGAAGAGGATTAAAATCTGTAAGTGAATTACAAGAAGAAATAAAGAAGGGATGCTAAATGGTTGATGTTATTGGAATATTATCAAACTTACCTTTAATTGGTTCTTTGTTTGCAGGATTATTTGCACCTCTTGGTGCAGTATGTGTTCTTCCATTATATCCAGGATTCTTATCATATCTAGCAGGACAATTAACAACGGAAGAAGATCTTAGCAAAAAAATCAAACTTTTAGGAATTGTCGTAACATTAGGTGTTATTTTATCAATGGGAATTGTAGGTTTAATATTTACATTATTCCTCCAAGATTCATTAACTGAAGCGATTGGAATCATTTCACCAATTGCATTTGGAATTCTTGCGATTGCAAGTCTCTTCCTTATCTTTAATTTTGATTTAGGAAGATTTTTTCCAAAAGTACATGCACCTGTGAAAAAGAACCCTTACCTCTCTGCGCTAATTTTTGGATTATTTTTTGGAGCTATTGTACTTCCTTGTAATCCAGCATCATTAATTGTACTATTTGCATTAACCTCATCTGTCATGAGTTTTTTCAGTCATTTGTTAAACTTCATCCTTTTTGGGTTTGGAATGGCATTACCTCTCCTTATTTTTTCATGGATTTCAGCAGGTAAAAGTAAAAGTATTATTGGATGGTTAACAACTAACAAAAAAGCAATAAACATTACAGCAGGAATTATCATGCTTGCGATATCTTTATATTATCTAATAATAGTATTTAGGATACTAGGATAAAAAACTAATTTAGTTTCGTTCCAATGAGCAGGGCACGGCACTGGTGATTTTGTGATATTCTTCACAAAATGTGCCTCCATTGGCGCTGCTCAACCACGAAATTAAATCAAAATTAATAAAAATGGAATTCATAGAACTTCACGGAAAAACTGTACGGAAATTATCTCATTATAGTTTTTATTCAGCAATGATTGGAAAATTTCTCATCTTTTTTACGTTTGGTTCTTTCTTTTCAATCTTGGGAAACTCTGTAGGTTATCTTCTATTGTTAATTTCTGCATTTATTCTTATTAGTTATGTTATTCATAGTTTTATGAGTTGGCATGCAAAAAAAGAGATCACTTATAAAAATCATCTAGTAGGTGCAATAGGATTAATTTTATTAATCTTATATCTGGGAATTCAATCTCCTCAACTACTTGGAAGAAAATACATCATGATTATCGGATTTGTATTATTACTGCCTGCAACTATTGAATTGGCAAGAAAGAAAAGATGAAGAAACATAAAATCAATAAAAATCATTTTCGTGTTGCAATCTTCGGCTCTGCAAGATTAAAGAAAAATGATTCACGTTACAAATTAGTTCATAATTTAGCGAAAGCAATTGCAAAAGAAAATATGGATGTTGTCTCAGGAGGCGGTCCTGGGTTGATGGATGCTGCAAGTAAAGGACATCATGCAGGAAGAGGGAAAGAAGATATTCATTCTGTAGGATTGACCATTAAACTTCCTATGGAACAAGTTGACGGGTATCATTTAGATATCAAAGAAGATTTTGATAGATTTTCTGGAAGATTAGATAAATTCATGAAACTTTCAAATGTTGTTGTTGTTGCACCCGGTGGTGTGGGAACTGCATTAGAATTCTTTTACACATGGCAACTGATTCAGGTTAAACATATTTGTAATACTCCTATTATTCTTCTTGGTCCAATGTGGGACGGTTTAATAAAATGGTTAAAAACACAACCAGTAAAGAAAGGATTGATTAGCAAAGGCGATTTAGAATCCATCTTTTGTGTGAAAACCGTTGCACAAGCAATGAAAATAATTAAACAATCAAAAATTGAATTTGATAAAGGCGGAAAATACGTTTGTAGAAATATAAAAAAATATAAATAATTTTTACTTTATTTTCTTTAATGCTTCTTCAAATGCTTCTGGATTGAATCCTACGATAATCTCTTTTCCAATTTCAATCACAGGTACACCCATTTGACCTGATTTTTCAATCATTGCATCTCTACCCTTCTCATCAGATGTAACATCTACATTTGTAAAAGAAATTTTATGTTCTTTAAACCATTCTTTACTTTTTTTACACCAAGGACACGTTTTTGTGGTGTATATAATTATCTTTGTCATTTTATACCTCGTAATCCATTGTTTATTTTGTTCTATTAAAATCTTTTGATTGTGTCAATCTATATGAATTAATTACTTTGTTTAATACCCTTTGTTTTCTTCCAATAGAAAAACCTATATTGTTGAAATAATATTTAATTCCATTAAAATTGTAGATTTTTATTTCATATTGAATTTTCTCACTTCCAAAACCAGAATGAATTCTACTCCTAAAAGAATATTTGATATTAAACTCATTAAGAATTCTTTTAACCAAATATATTATTATTGCATCACTATTTGAAAAATGTAACCAACGTTTGGCTTTAGTTCTGTTATTTAGATCTCTTCCAATAATTCCTCCGTCTGAATCAAATAGGCCTCTCAAGAAAGCATGTTTAAAATTCTTATCTTTCGAAAGTATTTCTGTTGGTTCAAAATTTATTATTTTTTGGGTATGTTCTTTGGAATATAAACAAGAAATATATCTTTTTCCATAAAAAAAGAGTTTTGCTTCTCTAGAGGACCATTCTTCAAGGTGGTTTTTAAAATTTTTGGCAAAGTCTTCATCATTTACCTTTAATATGATCTCTCCACTTGTTCTATTTTTACTTTTTCTGACTCTTACGTGGCCATCTCCATATACAGTTCCAAGTATATAAGCAAAGGTAGGTGAAGAGGTCTCCAAAGTTTTTATGTTTTTTATGAAACTCATTGTAACTCACTTGACATATAATCTACAGTACTTGTTATTTATCCATAATCTTTATTAAATGAACTCTGTTTAGGCTAATATGAAACGGAATTTGTTGATATATGCGATAATTGTCTTAAGCCTTGTAGGTTTATTTACATCTGTCTATTTGTTTCAACATCATTATGCCTTATTATCTGGAAGTACGAATTGTGATCTCTCTGAAACCATTTCTTGTGATATCGTAAATGGTAGTGTTTATGCAGAAATATTGTATGTTCCTGTTGCATTGCTTGGTTTATTATGGTTTGTTGTCATGATCTTTCTTACATGGCATGCCATTCCTAAACCTAAACTCTTTATTCCAGCAATGACTGCGTGGAGTGGTGTTGGTTTTCTGTTTTTATTTTACTTGGTAGGCGTAGAAATTTTATTGAGAACAATCTGTCCTTATTGTACTATTGTTCATATAATTGTGTTTACTAGTTTTGTAATTTCATTATATTTACATAAAAACTTGAAAAACAAATATTCATGGAAACAAATCTTTTCTAAATTAAAAAATTGGATTTTTGCAATAGTAGTGTTGTATGCAATTCCTTTCATTTATTATAATTTCTTTGTAGGGTAAAGCGCTGTCCAAAAAGTCACTATTTTGTATACTACCTGCAATAGGTGCATTTTTTCTAGAAAAAATAATCGCACCGGCACGTAGTATACATTTTTATGATTTTCTGGACATGCTATAGGATAAAGAAACATTTATTAATCTCTATTTTATTCTATGAACAAAAGAGGTTGTAATATGCAAAGAAAAAAAGAACTCATTATTTTTAAAATTATCATTGTCTTAAGTCTTTTAGGATTTTTAACATCATTATATCTCGTTCAATCCCATATATCTCCCGCAACTGAAGGATCTGTGTGTGATATCTCTTCTTCGGTTTCATGTTCTCTTGTAAATACACGTGAATTCTCAGAATTATTTAATGTGCCTGTTGCAGTCTTTGGTGCACTGTGGTTTGTGTTCTTAGGTTTACTCGCATGGAAATCTATGAAGAATAAAAAATTAATCCCTGGATTATTTTGGTGGAATCTTCTTGGAATTGCGTTTGTAGTATATTTAATAGCAGCAGAATTTATCCTTAAAGCACTTTGTCCATTTTGTACAGTTGTGCATGTCATTACAGTTGTAACATTTGGATTAATCTTTATTTTACATAGAGGAAAGAAAAAATTAGTTCCTTTAAAGACATTTAAAACATGGATTGCATGGATTATTATTCTTAACCTCATCCCATTAATTGCATTTAATGTTGGTGGAGGAGAAGATGTTGATTATTCTTCTCTCACAAAATGTGTTGCAGATAAAGGTGTGGATATGTATGGGTCATTTAAATGTGGTATTTGTGCAAAACAGCGTCAGTTATTGGGAGATTCATTTGAACATATTAATGAAATTGAATGCCATCCTCAAGGTGAAAACCCTCAAACACAATTATGTATTGATAAAAAGATTGATGGTACACCTACGTGGATTTTAGAACAAAATGGTGTTGAACAAAAACGTCAAGAAGGATTTATGTCAATTGAAGAATTAGAAGAATTTTCTGGTTGTACATTTGAAGAGGTTGTAGAAGATGCTTCCTGATGGTTTAACCCTTCCAATTTTAGTTGGCGCTGCATTATTAGATAGTATTAATCCCTGTGTGTTTGGTGTCTTAATATTTTTAATTGCTTTTATGACAAAGATGTTTAAATCCCCTAAGAAAATGCTTCTTGGTGGATTAATTTATACATCTGTTGTCTATGTGACGTATTTAGTTTTAGGATTAGGATTCTTAAAAATTACAGTTTCATTTGGATTCACTGTATGGATTTATTGGATTGCAGCAGTGATTGCAATTCTTGCAGGTTTATTAGAAATTAAAGATTATTTTTGGTATGGGAAGGGATTCTCCTTACAAATTATTCCTGGTGGTGCAAAACGAATTAAGATGTACACAGATAAAATGAAGAAATGGAATAAAAAAGGTAGTTGGGTAACATACTTAGCAGCTGTTCCTTTAGGAATCTTTGTAACTTTAGTAGAACTTCCGTGTACGGGAGCACCATACCTTGCAGTTTTAGCGATTATTGGAAAAGGAAACTATTCATCAGGATTACCCTTATTAATGTTATATAACTTAATTTTCATCCTTCCATTATTTTTTATTATTGGTGTTGCGTATTTTGGAAAATCTTCAAAGATTTTGGAAGATTGGAGAAAGCGACATAGAGGTTTAATGCGTTTAAGTGTAGGTTTATTTTTAATTGCACTTGGAGCGTATATGATTTATACTGTAGTTTAAACAATAAGAGGTGAATAAAATAGCAAAGAAAAAAAGTAAAAAGTGTTGTTTAAGTTTGAAAGAATACTTTACAACTGCTGAAGGAATTTTGCGGTTAGGTATCTTTGGAAGTTTCCTTGGACATGGTATGTTTGCGTTAGGCGCTAAAGCTGGCTGGTTCAAATATTTTGCAGCGGTAGGTTTGACAGATTCATTTGCTCAAACATGGCTTCCAGTGATTGGTGCAATGGATATCGTTGTTGCAGTTCTAGCGTTATTTTGGCCAATTAGAATAGTTTTAGCTTGGGCAGCAGCATGGGGATTATGGACCGCTCTTTTAAGATGGCCTGTAGGACCAGATCCAATTTGGGACTTTGTTGAACGTTCTGCGAATTGGGCAGCTCCATTAGCTTTGTTAGCGTTACATGGATGGCCTAAGAAAGCACGAGATTGGTTGAGAGTTAAGTAATTTAATTTTTTTTTTTTCTTTTTTTTTCAAAGCATACAAAAACAAACCTTTATTAATTCTAAAAAAATAGTTTCTTAAAAGAGGTACGAGAAATTTGAAAATAAATTTCTGGATCTCCTTTTTGTGAACAAAAAAGAGGTGGTGCTAGATGGCTAAAAAAGCTTCTCCAAAAAAACCAGTTAAAAAAACAACTAAAAAACCTGCTACTAAAAAAGGTAAAAAGAAAGTAACAATTACAAAAGGTAAAGTCTGTGAATTTTGCTAATGAAACTCAATAAAATCAAAGACCTGAAGATGATGGCAGATGTCATCAGAGAAGATATCATTACTTCTTTAGTTACAGCTAAATCTGGACATTCAGCAGGACCTTTAGGAATGGCAGACATTTTCACTGCACTTTATTTTAATGTTCTCAAACATAATCCAAAGAAACCTAAATGGGATGGAAGAGATAGGTTTGTTCTTTCTAATGGTCATATTTGTCCTGTTCTTTATGCAACAATGGCTAATATAGGATATTTCCCTAAAAAAGAATTGTTAACTTTACGAAAATGGGGTTCAAGATTACAAGGACATCCACATAGAACTTCTTTACCAGGATTGGAAACAACTTCTGGTCCACTTGGATCTGGATTATCGCAAGCAGCGGGAATGGCACTTGCATTTCAAAGAGACAAGAAATCAAACAAAGTTTTTGTATCTCTCGGAGATGGTGAGCAGGATGAAGGGAATCATTGGGAAGCCGTGATGTTTGCGGGCAAACATAAATTATCAAATTTAATTGGAATTACTGATCGGAATTATATTCAAATTGATGGAAATACAGAAGATGTCATGCCACTTGATCCATTAGATAAAAAATATGAAGCGTTCAATTGGAATGTAAAAATAATTGATGGACATGATATGAAACAAATTATTAAAGTTTTGAAGGCTTCTAGAACCAACAAAGGAAAACCATTGATGATTATCGCAAATACAATTCCTGGAAAAGGCGTTGATTTCATGGAAGGGAAATTTGAGTGGCATGGAAAACCGCCGAAACCAGATGAAGCAGAACTTGCACTAGAAGAAATTCATGCACATGAAGTAGAAGAACGAGGAGATTGGGTCACAAAACACAACAAGTGGAAACCAATACATAAATGATGAAAGGATTAAATAAAAATTTACATTTGAATTTTGACCGTAAATTAGTGCCAACAAGGTCTGGTTACGGTGATGCTCTTGTAGAGTTAGGTAGAAGTAAAAAAATCATGGTTCTTTGTGCAGATTTAACAGATTCAACGAAAGTAAATAAATTTGCAAAAAAATATCCTAAACAATTTGTAGAAATGGGTGTAGCTGAACAAAATCTTGTGACTGTTGCATCTGGATTAGCTGCAGTTGGTAAAATTCCATTTGCATCTTCTTATGCCGCATTTTGTCCAGGGAGATGTTGGGAACAAATTCGTACAACAATTTGTTACAACGACCAGAATGTCAAAATTATCGGTGCACATGCAGGCGTTTCAGTTGGACCAGACGGTGCAACACATCAAATGTTGGAAGATATTGGTATAATGAGAACTTTACCTAATATGGTTGTTGTTGTACCAGCAGATTATGAACAAACGAAGAAAGCAACGAAAGCAATTGCAAAATTTAAAGGACCATGTTACATGCGATTCGCACGAAGTGCATCTGCACAAATGACAACCTCTAAAACTCCGTTTAAAATTGGTAAAGCGCAAGTTCTCAAGAATGGAACAGACATCGCTTTAATCGCAGCAGGTCCTGTTGTAGCAGAATGTATGCAAGCAGCTGAAGATTTAGAAGAAAAAGGAATCAATGTCATGGTTATTAATTCTCACACCATCAAACCACTTGATAAGAAAACCATCTTAATGGCTGCAAAGAAATGCAAGAAAATTATTACAGTTGAAGAAGGTCAAATTACAGGTGGATTAGGTGGTGCAGTTGCAGAATTCTTATCTGAGAATTATCCTGTGTTAGTAAAAAGAATCGGAATGAAAGATCGGTTCGGAGAATCAGGTGAACCTGCAGAATTATTGAAAAAGTTTGGGTTTAGTGCTGGGCATGTTGTTAAGGAAGCTTTGAAGATGTGTCGTTAGTTTAATTTTGAAGCAATGTTCTATCGGCATAAAAAGTAACTTGCACATTATCCTCAGACCCCGGAAGAGAGAATGTTTTCTTATTTCCATATTTAACTAAACTAATCCCTTCGTGTGATTCTCTTGCTTTTTGTTCTAGTTCACTTAATGGAAGTTCAACTACTCTGTTCCCATCAAGGTAAAGTCCTTTAAGAGGATCTCCTCCACGTTCATCAATATCTATAAGGTGTGATTGAATCATTCCCATATAGCAATCACAAGCTGTATCTAAAGTACTATCATAACCAGAGACTATTGGTAAATCACGTGCAAGAGAATCTAAAGCAACAAACAGCCCAGTGTCTTGATCTTTTGTAATATATACTTGAATTGGATGCATAATCTGATTAAATATTTGAAGTTTATATTTATTGTGGGTTTATAACACTAATCAATTTCACAAAGGAACATTACCTGCTGCTCTCTGCACAACTTCATTTAAAGCTGGATGCACATGAACCACATTTCTAAGTAACTTCAAACCATCTTTAGCTTTCATTGCAATCAAGACTTCATGTAATAACACAGAAGCATTCGGTCCAAGAATATGGCATCCAAGAATCTTTTTATTTGGAGCAACGATGAACTTCACAAATCCATCTTTTTCATTGAGTGCTTCTCCTTTTCCTGTGTTTTTATAGAAGGCTTTCCCCACAACATACTTTCCTTTCACTTCTTGTTCCGTTACACCAACGCCTGCAATCTCTGGAGAAGTAAATACAGCGTGTGGCATTGGAAAATAATCAACAGCTTGTTTTTTCTTATTGAGAATATTAAATGCAGCGAAATCTGCTTCTAAATTTGCACTGTGACGAAACATAAACACACCAGAAACGTCACCTAATGCCCATATGTTCTTCTGAGATGTTTCCATGAACTTATTGATTTTAATGAATCCTCTTTTGTTAACTTTCACACCAGTTTTAGTTACATCTAATAAATCTGAATTTGGTTTTACGCCTGTAGCAACAAGAATCTTTTCCGCAGTAAATGTTTTATTTCTATTTCCAACTTTTGCAGTAACAGCAATCAACTTTCCTTTCTTAGAAACTTTCGTTGCAGATGCATTCAGAATAACATTGAATTTCTTTGAAAATATCTTAGTAAATGTTTTTGCAACATCTACATCTTCTCTTGGTAACAATAAGTTTCCTCGTTGTAAGATTGTGACCTTACAACCAAGAGCTCCATAAAAGTTTCCTAGTTCTGCGCCAATGTATCCTCCACCAATCACAATCATTGATTTCGGAAGCTTTGTTTGACGTAATGCTTCAGTTGACGTCATGTAAGGAACTTTATCTAAACCTTCAATAGGTGGGATGAATGGACGTGCTCCAGACGCAATCAAAACTTTCTTTCCTTTAATTTGTTTTTTTCCAACTTGAACTGTATAAGGTGCAATAAATTTTGCTGTACCTTGAATCAATTTAGGATTTTTTCCTTTGAGCAAAGATTTCTGAATACTACGCGCATCTGCATCAACAGTTTTATTTGCACGATTTGTAACATATTTAAAATTAATTTTTGAAATTGAAGAGGTAATCCCAAATTCTTTAGACCTTTCAATAACTTCTGCAACTTCAGCTGAATGAATGACTATCTTAGAGGGAATGCAGCCTCTATTCAAACATGTTCCACCAAGAGGACCTTTCTCTACAATGCAAACTTTCAAACCTGCTTGAGCGGCTTCAACAGCAACATTTAATCCCGCACCAGATCCAATTACCAATAAATCATACACATCCATCAAAGAGAAGAATATTTTTTTTGTTAATAAGTGTTTGGTTTTAAGAAAAAAATGAGAAATCAAAAATGATTTCTGGTCATTCTCTCTAAAGAGAATAAATAAAAATAAAAAAATTACAAATTTTTCATCATTCTTTGATGTTTAGCATCAGCATCATGTTTTGGGTTTGTAAATTTGTCTTGAACTTTCGCAAGAAGTGAATCATATTTTCCCACCTTTTTTCCATAAACTATTTCATCTCGTGAATAGGTTTCTTCTTTTCGACCATCTGTAAACGAAGTAACTTCATTTGCTGTATTATCACAGTTAATGTCTTTTACTCTGAATTCTCTTTCAGTTCTTTCATCTTTAAATACTTTGTAGACATTTAGAAAACATGTGTCTTGAAGTGGTAAATCTGAGCCAAAATCATCTACAGAATAGGTGACCTTTTTTCCATCTAACATTCCTTCATAACGCTTATGTTCTAATTCTGAAGGAATTATTGTTGCATATGCGATTGCACCTGCTGCAAGTAAACCTACAATTCCACCCATTACTTTCGTTTCTTTATCAATCATTTTATTGTGCCTCTGTTTAGTTCTTATTGGTTAGTGAAGACTGCCATGTATTAATAGTTTTCTTATATTGTTCATATGATTCATATTATTTACAAAAGGTTTAAAAATATGGAAGAAATAAAATCTTTATGAAACGAAAATTGATTAAACAGGGTCAAGGTGGATTTACCGTTACGGTTCCTGTCAAATGGGTGCGTGAATTTAATCTTAAAAGTGGATCAGAGATTGATGTCAATGAAACAGAAGATGGTTTATTAATTTCAGCTCAACTTGTAAAACGAGAACGCGCAATTGTTCTTGATATCACCCCATATCATAAACGCATGATTCTTAATCTTTTGAATCAAAGTTATAGATTAGGTTACGATATCATTACAATTAAATGCAAAGATTCACAGAAAAAAAGTATAGAAGAGTTTCTTCCACGATTACTCGGATTTGAAATCACAAATACAAAAGGAGATTATGTTCTTCAAAATATCGCAGAACCTGATTCTGAAAAATTTGATACAATCTTACGACGAATGTTTCTTTTAATTCTTGAACTTTCAGAAGAAATTGTTAGCGCAATTGAATCTGGGAATCAAATTGATTTAGTAAAGAAAAAAGAAAATATTGATCGTCTTACAAACTATCTTAGGAGAACGGTTATTCGGTCACATATTGGAGGATCTAAATCCTCTTTTCTTTATTCACTTATTTCAAAACAATCTTTGATTTCACATTCATATACCTATTTTTACCAGTATTTTAATAGACAAAATATTTCTATTTCAAAGGACTTTCTTCTACATCTTAAAACTACAACTGTATTTTACAGAGAGTTTTATAATGCTTATTATAAAAAAGATTTAAATTTATTATCAGAAATTGATACGAAGAAAAAAGAATTATTTTTGAATAATGATACTTTAATTCTTGGAAAAGGTCATCAGAATATTCTCTTAACCCATATGAGGGAAATTATAAGATTAACCCAAATGTCATCGACATTTGCTATAGGGTATTATCTTTAGAGATAATACTGATCCATCTGTTCTCCTAGTTCCCAGACGGGGTCCATAAATATTGGTAATCTTTGTCCAAATGTTTTATTTACAATGAATCTTGAGATTTGAGATCCTTTTTGTGGATCTTCGAAAACAATATTTCCATGTTCTCGTTCAACTAACGCAGCAACCGAACTATGATAATCAATTTCACTAAATGTTTTTTTAAGTGATTTGAATGCTGCTACAAACGCCATTTTGCGACCTTCATGTATTCTTTTTTTACATATCTCTAATCCTTCTTTAGTAGCTTGCAGTCTATAACCTGCAATCACGGTGTTTTTATGTAACGTAGCTATCATAAAAGCGGTGAAATAATCCTTTGGATTCATTTCTGGTGCTGAAATCTTACGGATTTCATCAATTAGTTCCGTTCGTTCTTCGTGGTTTTTACAGACTCCAAGAAATCCATGAAATAAATATAGTCCTGTAACAGCTGCTAGGTCAACTTGTGAGGGAGCATATCTTATGCTGTTAAAATCAAATGGGACTTGGGTTATTCCATCAATAGATGCATTATTCCATAAATTATTATCACCTACCCATTGACCAGAGGTTTGACATAATTCATCTAATTTTTTTCCAATTGTGTGTGTATAATTTTGCATGAACTGTTCATCATATATTCCCATTGCCGATAAGGCCCTGCAAGCCCAATAATTTATTTCAATCTCTTTGATTGATAAATCTCTTCCTGCTAATTTATTAATGGAATTTCTAAGTTTTTCTTTTTGATCTAATTCTAAATCGTTTTTTTCTTCATTTGTTAGAACTTTTCCAATAATCTTGTTTACGCTGGTTCGCGTTTTTACTAGATTTAAAACTTGGGCTTTTGATCGCATTTTTTCATATCCACCATTTACCATTTGATCCGCCATGTTTATTCCAGCATCTTCCACAAGAATTCTTACATCATCAACTCTATATATCTCAGGAACTCTAATCCCTTCTTCCCGTAAACCTGCATAAATCCTTGCCTCAATATCGGTAACTCTTTTTGAAGGATTTGTTTTGGCATAGAACTTTCTACCTTTAATCCATGCTTCTTCTACATCTCCTGTTCTTCCTGGACTTATGAATTTCATATGATTAAATGAATTGGGCAGTTTATAAACGTTTTGCCCAATTTGTCACTATTGGAAGACAACGCGAAACCTCCTCTCCAAAGGTAGTTACGAATATTTATATACAGAAAAAAAATCCTCACAACATGCAAAAACCAAAAGTTTTCGTAACAAGAAAAATTCCAGATAAGGGTCTTACGCTCTTAAAGAAACATTGTGACGTTAAAATTCATAAACATGACAAAGTAATCTCAAAAAAAGAATTACTTGCTGGTGTAAAATGGTGTGACGCACTTCTCTGCTTACTTACAGATAAAATTGACAAATCTATCATAAATGCTAATCCAAACTTGAAAATCATTTCCAATTATGCAGTTGGTTACAATAATATTGATATAAAACATGCACAATCAAAAAAGATTCCTGTAGGAAATACGCCAGGTGTATTAACAGATGCCGTTGCAGAACATACATTTGCACTTATGCTTGCAATTACAAAACGTATTACCGAATCAGATCAATTTACGAAGAAAGGAAAATACAAAGGTTGGGCTCCAATGTTACTATTGGGAACAGAATTAAAGGGAAAAACTCTTGGAGTTGTAGGATTAGGAAGAATTGGCGCAGAAGTTGCAGAAAAAGCTGTTAAAGGGATGGAAATGAATGTATTGTATCATAACATTCACAAAAAACCAAAATTTGAAAAAAAATATCATGCAAAAAAAGTGTCACTTCCTACATTATTGAAAAAATCAGATGTCATTTCAATTCATGTTCCCTTGATTCCATCAACACATCATTTAATTGGAAAAAAGGAATTAGCATTAATGAAGAAAACCGCATATCTTGTCAATACATCCAGAGGACCTGTGGTTGATGAGAAAGCCCTTGTGGTTGCGTTAAAGAAAAGACAAATACGTGGAGCAGCGTTAGATGTGTATGAACATGAACCTAAATTATCTAAAGGCTTGAATAAATTGAAGAACGTTGTATTAACACCACATACAGCATCTGCTACCATTGAAGCACGTCAAGCGATGTCAGAGATTGCAGCAAAGAATATTTTAGGAGTTTTGTTTAAGAAATTTAAAAGCCCTTCTTTGGTTAAGGTTTGAGTTTTTTGTAAAATAGATTTTCTTCTAATTTTTTTATAAATGGAGTTACTGGATCTATTCTCATTGCTTTATATCCCATATAAATCGTTGGTTCTGGAGTAAATTGAGGATAATCTCCTGTATCGGGAAGTTCAACAACTTCTGGTGATCCTACTGTATCTACAACTTCTTCTAAAGGTATATATTGTGAACTACTAACGGAATCTGAACATCCAAACATTCCTAAACAAAGAGCCATTGCAGCTATTTTTCTTTTCATATATTCTTGAGAGAGAATCCCCATTTAATATTTATGGCTCAAAAGCTCCAACTAGCCATAATAATAATGGAATACAAAATAAATCCTACTGAAAAGTATCCTATTCTTCCTTTTCTTCCGAATGGAATATGGTGCCGTATAATTGTAAATAAGAGAATCCCAGCAGCAAAACCAACTAGAGAGAAATGAACCCATTGCGGGACAAATCTCCAAATGGATAATGCTAATAACACACCAATTAAGGTAGATGTTGAAAGAAATAATGCTCGTTGTACTGATCTATGTTTAAGGGAAGGCAAATTACTTACAGCTGTGAATGAAAGGATTGTAAAGAATAAGAGTAATACTTTAGTTGTACTCTCCAAACTGAATGTTACAATTACTGTTCCTAAAAGGATGTGGTAAAAAAAGTAGAATAAATGTTCCTCTAAAGTTAACATTTTTACAAGATCGTGTTTATAATTATGTTTATAAATTTCTTTCTCAATTAAATGATGGCTGATAAATCCTAAAGGTAATGCCAGGATGAGATATTTGTTAAACCCTAATGCAGCTTCCATAAAATTAGGTAATAATTCTAATAACAAATATGTAATTGAAACACCTGCAGAAAATGAAAGAATTTTACTACTATATTTTTTTCCAGAAAGATTGATACGCTTACTAAAATATTCAACAACCCCTACAATTATCGCCAATAAGACTGGCACAAACATCTCTTTCATGTAATTGAAATTTTTTAAGAACTTTTAAATGTTTGTATGATTTAAAAAAATAAAAAAATAAAAAATTATTTAGCTTCTTCAGCTGGTTTTTTACTTGGTAGGATTCTAACCATTGTTGTAGAACATGTTGGGCACTTACCTTTCATGATTGGTCTTTGCTTACCGCCTTTACCATTCATTGTTGTTTCTTTACCTTCTAACATCTCTCTTTTTGCTTTACATTTAACACAATATGCTTCCATTTTATTACACCTCATTGATTAATTATTAACGTAAAATACGTCTATTTGTGTATCTATGCATTCGCTCGCTTAAATATCTTTCGTAAAATTGAGCCTATTTAAGCTTAATTCACTACACCAATGTTAATTCCAAATCTTTCAGAATTAAGAGAAGTTTCACCTTCAAAGGCGATTTCTTTAACATGTAATACTGCTTTCAAATCATCTTGTATTGAAAGAACCATCTCTTTAAAATTAGCTTCATCACTTACTAAAATAATTCTTGAAAGTTCTTCTTTCATGGATACCTGATTCTCGGATTTATACTTCCGTATAGAATTAATAATATCCACACCTAAATCTCCTGCAATTTCAGCATTCTCATTCACAAGAGATTCATTAAAAGAAGGCCATTCTGAAGTATGAATACTTTCTTTACCTTCTTTATCCTTGAAATATAATTGATAGACTTCTTCTGTAATGTGAGGCATGATTGGTGCAATCATTTTTAGAATATCACGTAAAGTTACAAATAATGCTTGTTGCCCACTTTTTCGTTGTTCAATACCACGTAATTCTGGTTTATACAAACGATCCTTCACAATTTCTAAATATTGGTCACAGAATGATTGCCAGAAAAATATGTCTACTTCAGATTTAACTTTAGAATACTCATATTTTTCAAAACTTTCAGTCGCAGATTTGATGACTTTCTGTAGTTTACTTAATAACCATTGGTCAAAGACCTCAGAAACTTGTGATTCTTTGTAATCTTCAAGATGCATCAAACTAAATTTACTTGCATTAAATATTTTAGTTGCAGTTTTTTGACCGGTTAGCAAATCTTTCTCTTGGAATGGTAAATCATCTCCAAGTTTAGATGTTGCAGCCCAAAATCTAAGTGCATCAGCGGAATATTTTTCAATCATTGCCATAGGATCAATTCCGTTCCCCATAGATTTGGACATTTTTCTTCCTGCAGAATCTTGAGCATGTCCAGAGATTGCAACATTCTTCCAAGGAATTCTATCAAAATGGAAATATGATTTTGCTAATGTATAAAATAGCCAAGTTCTGATGATATCATGTGCTTGTGGACGTAAATCCATAGGAGCGTCAACATATTCAATATCGTATTCTCCTTTATGTACCCAATTACGTGCAATTTCGGGTGTTACTGAAGATGTTGCCCATGTGTCGAGTACATCTGTTTCCCCAATTAATTCTGAAGAACCACATTTACACGCATTTTTTGTTTTTGCAGTTGTGGGATCAATCGGAAGTTCATCTAATTCTGGTACGACAAATTCTTGGCATTTTTGACATTGCCATACAGGAATTGGAATCCCGAAATGTCTCTGCCGAGAAATACACCAATCCCAATTAAGGTTTTCAACCCAATGATCATACCGTACTTTCATATGTTCAGGATACCATGTGATTTTGTTTCCTGCTTCTAATAATTCTTTTTTCTTATCTAAAATTTTGATGTACCATTGTTTTGTTTTCATAAATTCAATGGGTGTTTTACATCGTTCATGAACATTTGTTGCATGCGTGATTTCTTTTTGATTTACAAGTGCACCAGTTTCTTCAAGTTTTGCTAAGATTGCTTTACGCCCATCTTTGATTTTCAATCCTTTGAACTCTCCAGCAAGATCATTCATCTTTCCCCATTTCTCAAATACAACACGTAAACCTAAATTATGCTTATGCCATTTTTCAACATCTTCTTTATCTCCAAATGTACACACCATCATTAACCCAGTTCCTTTTTCCTTATCAACTGATTTGTCAGCAATAATTGGAACCTCATAATTAAATACGGGAACTGTTGCTTTTTTTCCTTCTAAATGCTTGTAACGGTCATCTTCAGGATGGTAAAATAACGCAACACAGGCAGGAACTAATTCTGGACGTGTTGTAGAAATAATTAAATCTTCATCTCCAGATGTAAATTTAATATCGTTAAAGTGAGACCCTTTTTCAATAGATTCAAATTCAGCTTGTGCGATTGCAGTTTGACATGATACGCACCATGCAACCGGAGACTCTTTTTGTCCAATTCTTTCTTTTTTGAATAAATCTATGAACGAAGCTTGTGATGTGATTTGAGAATGTTCGTTAATTGTAGAATAACTTCGTTTAAAATCTGCAGACATCCCAATCTCTTTCCAACTTTTGATGAAAAGAGGTTTTGTTTCTTCAATAACTTCATTACATAAATGAACGAAATCTTCACGGCTCATATTACGTGAAAGAACTTTCTTTTTCTTCTCAACTAATTTCCCTGTTGGCAATCCATTATCATCAGTTCCAAATGGAAAGAATACATTTTTCCCTTTCATACGTTGATAACGTACAACAATATCTTGCTGTGTATAAGAAAATGCGTGACCAAGATGCATTGCACCAGAAACTGTTGGAGGAGGTGTATCTACACTATACGTTTCTCTTTCATCGGGATGGTATGTATAAATATCATTGTCTGCCCAATACTTCTGCCACTTTTGTTCGGCTTCTTTAGGGTCGTATCTCTTAGGAAGTTCCATTTTTGTTTGAAGAAGGTTTTTCTTTAAATAGTTATTGTAGTTTTTATAATTATATAATGTATATATTTCACCATAATGTTTATAAATACTGCCCATAAATCTTTCTTATGGCAAATACTCTTGATTGTTTAGTACCTGGAATTCGTACTATTCCGAAAACTAATTGGAAGGCAAACATTACACCTTCTTCTCATGTTTTAGAAGCTCGGCATAAAAATGCAGTATACCGAGTTGAGCGTGACCCTAGAGATAATTGTTTGGTAATTTCATCTGATTTTGGTAACGGTATAGGAAATCGTATCTTTGGAGCTTATAACTCTTTAAACACAAGTAAGTCTGGAATTGTAAAATGCCATAATTCAGCTTTCTATGACTCCCTAATGAGTCAAGTTAAATATCAAGAATGAATATATTCTGCTTTTTTCATAATATCACTAACTTTAATGTATGATCTCTTCTTTTTAATGATCTCTGTAACGTAACCTAAAGAGATTAATTTATCCATATCATTATCTGAAGGTTTTCCATCGAGAAATGCATGTTTTGGCATTGGTTTTCCCATGTCATGCAAGGCAGATAAGAATAATACATAACTTGGTCTGATATGTTCCTGTATTTGATCATCAACTACATATCTCCAATTATTAACTTTTGCATATCTATTAAGATTTTCAAATATTTCTTCTAATGTAGTCATCATCGCATCTCTTTCTCATTTATTTATAAAACTTTATGAAGAAAACTTATTCACTTAATTTTTCGCCTCTGGATTGGGATTCTTTCCAACCAGATGCGGTAATTCTTATAAATTCTGCATTAGCTTGCATCTCTTGAATATTATGAGCTCCACAATAACTAATACCACTTTGTAATCCTTTAACAATTCCTTTTACAACATCGCCTACTGAACCTTTGTAATCCACTAATGTAGAAACACCTTCAACAAATACATCTAATTTCTCTTTTACTTTCTTTTTCTGAAGGTTTTCTTTACGTTCATGGCTACTATCGTAAGAAGATGAACCCATGTACCGTTTGTACCGTTTTCCATTTTTCATGATGATGAACCCTGGTGCTTCATCCGTTCCTGCAAAAAAGGTTCCTGAATAAATTGTAGATGCGCCTGCAGCAATTGCTTTCGCAACATCTCCAGGAAACTTCATACCACCATCACAACTCACTGGCACATTATATTGGGCAGCAACTTTAACAACATCTATCACAGCCGTTATTTGTGGGATTCCCACACCTGATATGATTCTTGTTGTACAAATTGCGCCAGGTCCAATACCAATTTTCAAACCATCTGCACCAGCTTCAATTAAATCTCGTGCGGCATCTGCTGTTGCAATATTTCCTACCATCACATCAATCTGGAAACTTGCTTTAAGACTTTTTAATTTTTCAATGACTAAATCTGAATGAGCATGTGCAACATCCAGAACAAGAACATCAACCCCTACTTTAATCAATTCTCTCGCACGTTCCATAGCATCTTTTACGCCGACTGCTGCTCCTACTCGTAAACGTCCTTTTTGATCTCGTGTACAATTTGGCCAATGTTCTAATTTCCGGATATCTTTTGTTGTAATTAACCCTCTTACTTCCCCGTTCTCTATTAATGGTAATTTTTCAATACGATGTTCATGAAGAATTCTTTTTGCTTCATCCATCTCTACATTTGGATTCGCTGTAATCATTTTCTCAAATGGTGTCATAACAGCAGAAATTAATTTTAAGTGATCTTTTTCAAATAAATAATCACGATGTGTGAAAATTCCTTTTAATTGGTTATGTTCCGTTACAAGAAGACTTGTGACTCCTGTATTTTTCATTGTTTCAATTGCTTCTTTGATAGAAATGTGAGGTGACACAGAAATTGGATCTTCAATTACATAACTTGTAGAACGTTTAACTCTCTTCACTTCCGCAACCTGTTCTTCAACTGTATTAAACTGATGAATAATCCCGAGACCACCTTCTCTTGCCATTGCAATTGCCATGCGATGTTCGGTTACAGTTGCCATATTCGCAGAAACTAAAGGAACATGTAAATTGATATTTTTTGTAAATTTTGTAGAAGTATCGGCTTCACTTCTTGATTTAAGTGGCGTTCTTTTTGGTACAAGAAGCACATCTGAGAATGTTAAACCAGTTTCCATGGAATATTTGGAGGTGGTTGGATTTATATTGATTGTTGTTGTTGGGTTTATATTAAATCCTATAAGACAACCACAAACAATTTAAACTTCTAACTCTCAAATATCTCCATGTACACACATAGATATGCACCAAAGAATTCTGCACAAGTATTTGGACAGCAATTAGCAGTCTCACAATTGAAAGATTTCATTGTGAATTACAAGCAGCAGAAACAGAGATCTGCATTATTATATGGTCCAATTGGAAATGGAAAAACGAGTTCCGTGTATGCATTGGCGAACGAATTAAATTTTGAAGTACTTGAAATTAATTCTTCAGACTTGAGGAAAGCAGATAACATTAAATCATTTTTAGATTCTGCATTAGGACAACAATCGTTGTTCTTCAAACCTAAATTAATCTTAATTGATGAAATAGATAATGTTTCAGGTGTCAAGGATAGAGGCTGTGTTCCAGCAATTGTGAAAGCAATCAGCAAATCTTCGTTTCCCGTAATTTTAACAGCAAACGATCCTTTTGATAAAAAGCTAAAACCTCTGAAGAAAATATCAAAAGAAATAGAATATCACAAATTACAATATCGGACTATTGCCCATGCATTAACATGGATTTGTCAACAAGAGAATATCAAATATGATGAAAAAGCAATCAATTCTTTAGCTAGGCAAGTTGATGGAGATTTACGTGGTGCGTTGATTGATTTACAAACATGTGGCAAAGAACTGACTTTTGAAAAAGTTGTTGGACTTTCAGATAGAAAACGAACACAATCTATTACCAGTGCTCTTCAAATCATCTTTAAATCTTCAACTGCAGATAATGCATTAAGAGCTTTAGATGATGTCGGTTTACAACCAAATGAAGTCTTTTTATGGGTAGATTACAATCTTCCTAAAGAATATAAGGATCCTAAATCTTTGGCAAAGGCATATGAACATCTTGCACGAGCAGATCAATTTCATGGAAGAATCAGAAGACGACAACATTGGCGATTTCTAGCGTATATATACAATCTCTTAACAGCAGGTATTAGTTCAGCAAAGATTGAAAGAAATCCAGAATTTGTACAATACAAACCAACCATGCGGTTACTTAGAATTTGGCAATCAAACATGTCAAATGCCAAGAAAAAAGAAATTGTTGCAAAATTAGCAACTGCAACTCACACATCTACGAAAGTCGCGCATCAGCAACTTCCATATCTACGTGAATTGTTTAGAAACGGCGGTGGGAAAGACATTGCTTCCGAATTAGAACTTACTGGTGAAGAAGTTGGTTGGTTGAAGAAGTGAATCACTTATAATTAGTCAATCTCAAAGGATAAAACCAAAAAAAATTTACTTTTTCTCCGATCACTTCATAGCATTCTCCTTCTTGGACATTATATCTCCTATTACTACGATATTCAATTTTTTCTCCTTGGTTTGTTTTTAAAAGATAATCTGTGTATTCTACAAAACCTGATAAATCCGTGTAATAACTAATTTCCTTTACTTCTTCAAAACAACCTTGAGTTTTGATTTTTTCATCATCAATAATCTCATAATAGAATGCACTTGTAATATCGGTTGAAACCCAAAGGGCACTTCCAACAACACATGCACTTACAATATTTTTTTTAATTCTTTCAGTAAGTTTCATATTGGTGTCTCATATAAAAGATCATTTGTAATGTCACCTAACTTGTTGTGTTTTTCTTTTCCTTTGACAAAATTATTACGGTGCTCAGTTAAAAGTGGACTTTTTGTGTCTCCATTTTGATTTAGATAATCTAACGAATATGTCTCTTCAAGTGATGTGGTATTGTACCACGTTCCCCTCATAAGAAGAACTCCTTTAAATTTTCGTTCACACTTCCTTTCTGATGGTGTGCTATAATCTATGTAAACCCTTTTCCCCTTTATATTTAAAGAAAGTCTTTCTCTTTCTTGTCTTACTATAATGTACTCTTTTTTAGGTTTAATAAACCCATCACTTAACATAACACTTGGAGTTTCATGTGTTTTTGTATATCTTTTAAAGTGCAATCGTTTTCCGGGTCCAACTAAAATAAAATATTCGCCATCTACTTTAGCCATCTCTGAAGAATCTCTTAAATATATTCTTTTTCCAAATGTTTCTTCAACAACGGTTGGTTTTTCAGTAAACTTTCCATCTAGCTCATATGGTTGGTGTTCTATTGGTTCTTCTTGTTTCATTTTTTTACGAGTAAGATATGATACAATGGTGTCATGGGCTACTACTGCTGTTGTTAAACCAGTTGCAATGGCAATAGCTCCACACCCCAATAACATAAAGGAAAATCCTATGTTTGCAATTTTTTCTAGAATCTCTGGATGATCTCCACTATTTGTAATTAGAGAATAAAAATAATTTGTTCCTATTATTGAACCTCCTAAAAATGCAGATACTACTGCTCCCGATTTATATCCGTTTTTAATTCTTTCATCAATATACTCTTTGGGGTTTGTAGGAGAAATTTCTGTCAATCTACTAAAACATTCTTCAGGTGATGAATTTTCATCTAATATCTTTTCTAGTGTCATTTAATCGTCCGGACACCAACAACAATATTTGTCTTGAGTTTCTCCTTTAAATGAACAATTAGGTGGACAGTCATAATTTTCATTATTAGAAGAATACACTGATCCAGAATATGTTCCACCTTCATTTCCTTTAAGGCTGTAATTCATACTTGCACAATCATCTTCACTTCCACATCCTAGTGTTACACTTAAAGCAAGTGCGGAGATTCCTGTTGAAAACTTTCTTATTAATTTATTTTCTAACATTTTTATTTTCCTCTTGGTCTATATTTTGCTTTGAAATTAGCTGGTATTGGTGAAAAATTTCTTTGTGGTCTTATGATGGTTGTTACTTTTGGTGAATAAGATGAAGATTTACTTCCAGAACTTCCACTACCTGAACTTTTTGGAAAACAAGAAGTTGTTCCATTTGAATTATTTAAGAATGCATTTTTTTCTACATTGTCATCTAAAAATGGGTCATAACTTTCTTTTTCTTCCGGTTGATTATATGTAGCTATTCTAGCCATTTCTAGTGCTTGTTTTTTGTTGAACACTTCAACAACTGTTTTACAGGGATGATCAGTAGAATAAATTGTTTCAGAATTACAAATGTATGCGATATTTGTTTTTGTGTTTAAGTGATGGATATTTGCACCACAACCATATAATTGGCCCACCATTAAAGAGAATCCTAAAATCATTGGTGTTGTTCCTTTTTTCAAACTATCATAACTTTCTTTTAATCCATTAATTGTGTTTTCTAACATTTTTGTTTTCCTCCTAGATTATTACAAGAAAACCAAATATATGAAACAATCTTTCATTTTTTTTACAAAAAACATATAAAGTTAGGGGATTATTGTCTTTCTGGAGAAAAATGGATGGTAACAGCTTTAAAGGACAAGTACTAGAATTTAATCGTCACCCACATAATCGTGAGGCAATTAAATTGGATTTGGTAGATAGAAAAATATTGTATTTGTTATCAGAAAATGCTCGTTATTCACATACTTCTTTAGCAAAAAAACTAAAAATTAAACGTGAAACAATCTCTTATCGTATAAAGAAAATGATGGATCATGATTTTCTTCATGGATATTTAACATTATTAGATCATCGGAGATTGGGATTCAAGAATTATCTTGTTTATTTAAAGTTAAGAACAGTACACAATGAAAAAGAATTACTTGATTATTTATCTCATTTTAATGAAATCACAAGATTAAAAAATTGTTCTGGAAGTTTTGATGTTCAAATTGTTTCTACAGTAAAAAAGGAAGAAGATTTTTTGGAAATGATGGAGAAAATTACAAATAATTATCATTCTTTAATTCAACGTTCTGAAATTTTAAAAATAATTGAAGAAGATTTTTTAGGTTTGAGTTTATTACTAAATCAGGATACATCAACTAATCTAAAAATTATTGAACACAAAGGTTCAAGCTTTCAAAAAGAGTTCGGTAAACATGATCCAGAGGTTAATTTAAATCAAAAAGATAAAGATATTTTAAACATATTAAAATTGGATGCAAAAATTAGTATTAAAAATTTATCTCAAAAAGTTAATTTATCTTCAATTTCTGTAGAAAATAGAATTAAAAAAATGATTCATATGGGCGTTATCAAAAGATTTATGCCTTTAGCTTCCTTAAATGAGCTTGGGTATCAATGGTGGAAAGTATTTTTTAAATTTAAGAATTTAGATAAAGAAAAATTTGTTACATTCTTAAAATATAATCCTAATATTTTATGGTACATGCGTTTACTAGGAAAATGGGATTATCAATGTAGTATTTTTGCAAAAGATAATGCAGAATTTCATCAAATTCTTGATAATATGCGTTCAGAATTTGCAGAGAATATCATTAATTATGATTCTATAATTATACATAATCAGTTTAAGTATGTCCAGAAGGTTTGAGTCAATTAAAACATCTGAAATAAATGGTATAGCAGGATGTGATACCCAACAATTGCACCTCCTTTAAGTGCTGCTTTTTTAAAAAAATGAAGGTCTTGATCTCTTTTCAAATCAATTTCTGCTCCTGTTATGGTTCCTTTAGTTGGACTAAAACTAGCACCTAATCCAAAATGATTTTTTTTATTATAACTGTGCCAAGAATCATTATATTGTTCGCCTCTATATTGTTGTTCACTTCCAATGAACATAGAAAAATGTTCTGAACCCTGAGCTGAAGAAATTATTTTGTGTGTTCCTTCAACCTCTTTATTTAATTCAACTAAATATCCTTTATCTCTTTTTTTTCCTGAAATTAATTCATAGTTTAATCTCTTTTTTTCTTTCTTTGCTACATAATTTATAAAATGGATTGGTTCGTTTTGGTTCTCAGAATGTTGGGTATTAAGGATCACCTTTCCATATCCTTTTTCTAAAGCAAATTGTATGATCCCTTTCCAAATATAAGGAAAAAGGTCACAATTATTTCCTAAAACGCCTTCAACAAGAAGATATTTTTCATCTTGATTTTTGATTGCTTTAGTTTCTATAAGAATTGCCACATTATATCTTTCATCAGATGGTTCTTCACTAGTTGTATGGAGATAATGTGTTTCTGGTGATGCTGAATGTAAAAGAGAGCCAATCCAATGGTCTCCATTCTGAAAAAGGCAATAAGGTTTTTCATCATTACCTCTATAATCTTGAAGTATGCCAAATGTATTTTCAAATGGGTTTGTTAATATTCTGCTTATTATGCTTCCTTCTGGAAGTACTCTTGGTATCCCTCCAGCCGCTGGACTACCTCCTGACCTAACTTTATCTTTATCATAATCATCATATCTAAAATTAGTGGGATGTAAATCTTTATAATTTTCTTCTAAATATCGTAATAATTTGAAGAGATGGATACGTTTTGTAAGGGGTATTTTTTCTTGAACTTCATTAAATTGTGGATTTCCAAGATTTCCATTAAATTCTAACCCATAAGATATACGCCATATTTCTTTAACAAAAGCATCATAGCTTTCAAATGAAGATTCAATTAATGGGTTTCCTTGAAAAAAAGTATTGTAGTCTAAGAAAATATCTGGAGTATTTTCTAAAATGGGTCTTAATCCCGGCGAAGTAGAATTGATCTTCTTTTTAATGGCTCTAGCAACATCTAATCTTACAGCAGCTTTTGAACTTTCTAATAATTTTTCTAAACCCATAAGTTGTAATTATGTCTATTTTTATAAAAAACTTCATCTCCATTTTTTGTTTTTTTCAAAAACCTTAATAAACTATCAACCTCTACTAAACACAATGACACACACATCCCAAGAACTTGCAACTTTCTGTAAAAAGAAAGGATTCATCTATCGTAGCTCTGAAATCTATGGTGGATTAGCAGGATTCTATGATTATGGACACTTAGGAACTTCCTTGAAACATAATTTTCAAGATCTTTGGAGAGGATATTTTCTTAGTCTTCACGATAATTTTCATGAAATTGAAGCTTCTGAAATTATGCATGAAAAGGTATTCAAAGCATCTGGTCATTTGGATAACTTTGTAGATCCTATTACAAAATGTTCAGAATGTCAAGTAAATTATAGGGCTGACCATTTAATTGAAGGTGCAATCAATAAAAGAGTTGAGGGATTGATTCCAGAACAATTAACAAATCTTATTGAAGAAAATGAAATTAAATGTCCAAATTGTAAATCAGATTTAATGCCAGTAGAAGTAATGAATATGATGTTCCCTGTGCAATTAGGTGTTGGTGGAACTCATAAAGGTTATTTAAGACCAGAAACCGCACAATCTCCTTTTGTAAATTTCAAATTACAATTTGAATTATTACGAAAAAAAATTCCAATGGGTCTTGCAATGATTGGAAGGGCATATCGGAATGAAATCTCTCCACGGAATTTAACATTACGGCAAAGAGCTTTCACTCAAGCAGAACTTCAAATATTTTTTAATCCAAGTAAAGTAAACGAACATCCAGATTTTGAAAAAGTGAAAGATTATCCTTTACGTGTCATGTTGCAAGAAGATCGTGAAGCTAATATGGTTGTTGAACGGACTGCACAAGAATTGGTTGATCGTGGATTACCAAAATTTTATGTGTTTCATTTAGCGTACATTCAAAAATTGTATCTTACTGAACTTAGCGTTCCAAAAGAAAAATTTAGATTGTATGAATTAGATGATAAAGAAAAAGCATTCTATAATAAAAATCATTTTGATATTGAAATAGATTTAAATTCACATGGATTTACAGAGATGGGTGGTTTACATTACAGAACCGACCATGATTTGAAAGGACATCAAGAAGTATCTAAAGAAAAAATGGATGTTGTAGATGAAACAACAGGTGAAAAGTTTATTCCACATGTATTAGAATTATCTTTTGGTGTGGATCGAAATGTCTATGCCTTATTAGATTTGAATTATCACAAAGGAGAACAACGTGGAAATGATGTATTAGCATTACCTTCTGTGTTTACACCTTTCTATTGTGCAGTATTTCCATTAGTAAAAAATAAAGACCCTGTTGTAAGTAAAGCAAGAGATGTTTATAATCAAATTCATGGGCGTTTTTCATGTTTTTATGATCAATCATCTTCAGTAGGAAAACGATATGCACGTGCTGATGAAATTGGGACGAAGTATTGCATTACAATTGATTTTGAAACCTTAGAAGACGAATGTGTAACTGTAAGAGATAGGGATACAACCGAACAACAAAGGATCAAAATAGTAGATTTATTAGATTATTTACAGAAAAATCAGTAGAAATACTAGCAAAAAATCAACAAGGTATAAATGATTACAAAAAAAAGTGGGTTATTAGTAACGTTGATTATTGTATTTATTGTTTCATTAATATTATTTCTTTTCACTGGGTCTGTAGGTTTAAAATTCTTATCTTTAGTTTTTGCAATTCTTTCGTTCATTTTTGGATTTGTTGTGTTTCATCATTCCGTATGGACATCTGCACGAAAAATAGAATCAACTCTTGAACTTCTTCTTGCAAAAGCACATAATATTCCTTTAGAAATTTTAAAGAAAGAATACAAAAATCTTTATGGACGTTACTTAAAAATGTCATCTGCTAAAAAGAAAGATCATTATCCTAAATTAATGAAATTACGTCAAAAAATTGAAGACCTTATGCAGAAAGGAAAAGAATTTGAAACTAAATTAATGAACGTAACTGCTGGATCTTTAAAAGAAATTAAATCTAAAACAAGAGATTTAGAAAGACATTTTAATAGATTGCCTGCACATCATCAAAAAAAGTATGCACAACACATGATGCAATTGAAAGAGCAAGTTAGCAAGGGAAGAGTTTCTAAGTGAAGTTTTGGATGTGTTCATTCATAAAAATAATAATTTAGCTACAGATAATATTACTACAATGGTAAATACTATTTTAACTAATGCACTACCTTTTTTAATTGCAATATTTGCTCCCAAATATCCCCCTAAAATTCCTCCCATCATTAAAAATAATCCTATCATCCAATCTATTAATCCATAATATGTGAAAATAATACTGCTTACAATAGCTAATGTTAATCCAGTTATTCTTCTTATGGCATTTATTTCTAAATAAGTCAAACCCATAAAGATAATAATTGATAAACTGGAAAGAAGACCTCCGCCAACTCCAACAAAAGAATCAAGAATAAAAATAAAGAAGTTGATAACGTAACCACTAATTTCTTTTGATTTAGAAACTATTTTCCTTTTCATTCCAAATGATTTTTTAAAAAAAGTAAATGGTAATGCCACTAACATCATTATAGCAATAAGATTCTTTATTAATTCTTCATTGATTGCAATTAATATGTTAGCTCCAATAATTGTAGCGATAACAGTAATTGCAGCAAGAATTATAGCAATTTTCCAGTCTATCTTCTTAAATTTATGGAATTGATATGCAGCAATTCCGTGACCTCCAATAGCAGAAAATTTTCTTGTGGCAACAGTAATTTTAGGAGGAACACCTAACATTAATAATAATGGGGCTTCTATTAATCCGGCTCCCCCACCAGCAAGATTAGAAAGTAATCTAGCAAAAAATCCAATTATAAAAACAATTATTAAAATAGTAATATCCACATTCATATGGTTAATTATTATTATAAAAGATTATTGGTTGTATATTCATAAAATTCTCTCAAATTTTATTCTCAAAATCAGAAACCTTAAATACTACTTTGTTCTTAATCTATAACTAATATAAGGTGGAAATATGGAAATAAAAGACTTACAAGCAAATCAAGGAAAAGTTGACCTCGTTGTTGAGGTTGTGGAATTAAAAGAAGCAAGAACTTTTGAAAAGTTTGGGAAATCAGGAAAGGTATGTAATGCTGTTGTAAAGGATGCAACCGGATCCGTCACATTAACATTATGGAATGACGATGTTGATAAAGTTACACAAGGTGCACGTCTTCATATTAAAAATGGATGGTGCTCAGAATATAGAGATGAAAAACAAGTTTCTTCGGGAAAATTTGGAGAAATTGAAATTCTTGAAGCTTCTGCAGGTGGACAGCAACCAGGTGAAATGTTAACAAATTCACCAGAAATCATGGCAGGTCAACCTCTTCCCGGAGATGAAGAAGAAAAACCTTTAGATGTTGAGGAAATGGTTGAATAAATTCTATGAAACTCCTGAAATCATTGAAACAAAAGAAACGGTACATTGTATTTGATATTAGTCAGGATTTTTCTTTATTAGATTTAAAAAATGCAGTAGACTTGGCTTTAGAAAAATACTTTGGCCAATTAGGTTTATCTAAAGTATCCCCCTTATTTGTAAAGGCTGAGGGCAAAAGATTTATATTAAAAGTAAATCACCAATATGTTGATGATACTATTGCAGGAATCATCTTAATCAAAAAGATTAAAAATGTGTCAGTGATTATAAAATCTATAATTGTTTCAGGCACATTAAAAAAAGCTAGTGAAAAACTATAATACTTAATGAGGTGTGTGAATTATGAATCCAAGTAAACAAATGATTGATAAAATGGGCTATGATCGGTCCATTACAATGTTTTCTCCTGATGGAAGGTTACTCCAAGTAGAATACGCAAAGAAAACTGTAAGGCAAGGTTCAACTGCAATTGCAATTACATGTAAAGATGGCGTTGTTTTTGTTTCTGATAAACCAATCAGATCAAAATTAGTTGTGCCAGAAGCGATTGAAAAAACATTTCGTGTAGATGATCACATTGCAGCAAGTGCAGCAGGGATCATTTCAGATGCGCGTGTTTTAGTTGATAGAGCACAAGTAAAAGCGCAACAACATGCAGTAACATACGATTCAAAAATTGATATTTTATCAGTTGTAAAAGACATGTGTGATTTGAAACAAATCTGTACACAATCAGCAGGATTACGACCATTCGGAGTATCCTTATTAGTTGGTGGTGTTGAAGAAGATGGAACAATCAAGTTATTCGTAACAGAACCATATGGATTATACTTCCAGCATAGAGCTGCAGTAATTGGAGAAGGAGAAGCAATTGTAGATCCAATTTTACAAAAGAAATGGAAAGCTAATCTAGGTGTTCAAGATGGTATTAAATTAGGATTATCAGCATTAAAAGAATTCCTTGGTGGAGATTTTAACTTTGATCGTGTTGATGCATCTTACATTAATTCAGACAAGAAACGGTTTGTAAAATTATCTAATGCAGAATTACAAGGATTAGTGAAATAATTTTTTTTTGTATTTTTCTTTTTACTCAACATTTAAATATCATCTTCTTTCTCCTTTTATTATGGCAGGAGAAATTTCTCAAAATAAAGTTAAATTAAATCTCGCAAGAATCAAAAAGTTTGGAAAAACATTTGAAATTCCAATAGATCCTGATAAAGCGTTATTGTATAAGAAAGGTGAAGCAGATTTACGTGAAGTTTTGATGGCTGATGATATCTATTCTGATGCAAAAAAAGGTCAAATCGTTTCTAGTGCAGAATTAGAAGAAGTGTTTGAAACTTCTGATGTGAAAAAAGTTGCAGACCAAATTTTAATGAAAGGAGAAATTCAGTTAACTTCTGAACATAGGTCAGCTGAGAGGGAACAGAAACTCAAGAAACTTGTTCATATGATTAACAAAAATGCCTGTGATCCCAAAACCGGATTACCGCATCCTGTTACACGAATTGAACTTGCATTAGAACAAGGAAAAATTCATCTTGATTACAATAAAACTGTTGAAGAACAATTTGCAGAAATTATTTCTAAATTACGTCCGATCATTCCTATCTCTATAGAGAAAAAGAAATTAACGATTACAGTTCCTGGACAATTTACAGGAAAAGCTTACGGATACGTCAAACAAAATTCTACAATGTTGAAAGATGACTGGCTTGGAGATGGATCGTGGAAAGTTACTGTAGAGTTAGCAGCAGGAATGGTGCAAGATTTCATAGATGCATTGAATGGCATGACGCAAGGACAAGTTCGTGTTGAGTGAGAATGAAGTTTTACGTTTCTGCAAAATGGCATCTTAAAGATCACGTTTCTGCAATGAATGAATATTTACGTTCACAAGGTCATGAATCTACGGCAGATTGGACTGTAAGGGCTTATGCACGTGGTTATGGTGGTGAGAATGCGCAAATGTCGGATGAACTTTCTGAAGAAGAAATTCATGCCATTTTAGAATCAGATTTATTTATTCATCTTTCAGATATGGGTGGTAAAGGAAAATATATAGATTTAGGAATTGCACTTGCAGGACATAAACTCCAAGGAAAACCAGATATTTACATTCTTGGAAAGGATGCTAATGAATCTCAGTTTTATTTTAACAGATCTGTGAAAGGAAGAATTCAAACAGAAGATGTTGTTGAATGTTTGGATGAAATTTTAAAGAATTATTCCTAACCCCAGAGATATCCTGTATTAAATGCAACTTTTTCAAGCAGGCCCATGTTTTCATACTCTTGTTCTTGAGTTTTTAGAAATCCATCATTTTTTCCATATTGATCTTCCATTCTTTTAAAATCACTTGCAGGAACATGTTCTGACATGATTCCAAATAAATTGGAATTTCTTTTTGCAAGTTCCCAATGATTCACGCCTTTTTCATGTGCTTTATATAATTTATCTCTAATCCCCATTTTAGCTTGTAAAATTTGTTTCTTTTAAAAACCTTTTTCTTAAAATTTAACCGATATCTTTATAAACCCTAAGCCTAAATACTGCATACAAAGAAAAACGAATAGGAGGCGGTATTCTTATTCTTAAAAAACGTATACAAGAGTACCGACACAAATAAAAAATGAGTAATATAGTAGTAGAAAACAGGGATATCGTAATCCCAGGAGATCTTCTTGCTGAAGGAATGGATTATATTCCAGGTGACTTCACATTCAGAGAAGATGAAAAAATATTTTCAAAAATATTAGGTATGGTTTCCGTATCAGGTAGAGTGCTAAAAGTAACAGCATTATCAGGACCATATGCACCAAAAATTGGCGATAAAATCATCGCAAAAGTAACTGATGTTCTAATGAGTGGGTGGAGAGTTAATACAAACACAGCATACACTGCTGTCTTAAATGTAAGAGACGCAACCACACGATTCGTGAGAAAAGGTGAAGATTTAACAGGAATCCTAGATATTGGCGATTTCCTTGTTTGTAAGATTTCTAATGTAACCTCACAGAACTTAATTGATGTTACCATGAAAGAACCTGGCTTAAAGAAAGTTGAAGGTGGAAGAATCATGAAAATCAATTGTAACAAAGTTCCACGAGTGATTGGAAAGAAAGCAAGCATGATTCAATTAATCAAAGAAGCAACAGGTGTTGAAATTACAGTGGGTCAAAATGGTTTAGTGTGGTTACGTGGTTCTGCAGATGGAGAACTTAAAGCACAACAAGTTGTACGTATGATCGAACAACGAGCACATGAATCTGGTTTAACAGGTAAGGTTTCAAAATTCTTAGGTGTAGCTCATAAACCGGTAACACCAACACCAACACCAACACCAACACCAGCTCCTGTACCAAAAGCAGAGCCGGTTGTAGAAGGAGGTGAGCAATAATGGCTTACACAAAACGATTAGACGGACGTAAAGCAGACGGTCTTAGAGAAATGTCAGGTAAAGTTGGAGTTATTCCAAATGCTGACGGATCTGCAGAATTTAGAACAGGGAAAACCTGGGCTATCGCTGCAGTCTACGGACCTAGAGAAGTACTTCCAAGATTTATGGCAAATCCAAAGAAAGGATTTATCAGATGTGCATATACAATGATGCCTTTCTCCGGAACAGGAGATAGAATTAGACCAGGAAGGTCAAGAAGAGCACAAGAAATTGCAATGGTTATGGATAAAGCATTAGAACCAGTAGTGGATCTAACAGCATTTCCAAATTCAGTTGTTGATATTTTTGTAGAATTACCACAAACAGATGCAGGAACCAGATGTGCAGCGATCACCGCAGCAGCTATGGCACTTGCAGATGCAGGTATTCCAATGAGAGATATGGTTTGTTCCGTTTCAGTTGGAACCGTTGATGGTACAGTTGTTGCAGATTTAACATACAACGAAGAAGCATTTGATGGACATGTCTCCGACATTCCAGTTGCAATGACAGCACGTACAAAAGAAATTACCTTGTTACAGATGGACGGTCATGTTCAGAAGGACCAGTTAAAGAAAGCTTTAGAAATGGCACGAGATGTTATGGAAAAAGTGTATGATGTACAGAAGAAAGCATTAAAGGCTAAGTTTGTGGAGGTATCACAATGAATACCGCAATGATTTCATTTAATAAAAGTTCAGTTCTTGCATTAGCAAAGAACGGAAAGCGATTTGATGGACGTAAATTAGACGAATACAGGGGACCAATTGAAATAGAATCAAGCATTTCAAAATCCGCTGAAGGTTCAGTTAAAGTAACAATGGGCGACACTGTTGTAATCGCTGGAGTAAAGTTAAGTTTAGAAAAACCATACTCTGACACACCTGATCAAGGTGGATTAATGATTAACGCAGAATTATCTCCGTTATCATCTTCACGATATGAACCAGGTCCACCACAGATGCCTGCAATTGAACTTGCACGTGTTACAGACCGTGGAATCAGAGAATCTCATGTTATTGATACAAAGAAACTTTGTATTGAGAAAGGTGAGAAAGCATGGTTCGTTATTGTAGATATCATCTCAGTTAACGATGCAGGAAACTTATTTGATGCAGCTGGATTAGCAGTAATGGCAGCTCTTCGTAATACAACATTTCCCAAAGTTGATGATGAAGGAAAAGTAAACTACAAAGAACATACCGATGAAGCTTTACCAATTGCGAAAGACACATTGTCAATTACGATTCGTAGAGTTGGAAAAAATTTAATTGTTGATCCAACTGTAGAAGAAGAAGACGCAAGCGATGCACGTTTAACAGTTTCTTCAGAATCTGACGGTGTAATTTCTGCAATGCAGAAAGGTGGAGAAGGAACAATGACAATTGAAGAAGTCATGAAGGCAGTAGATCTTGCTTTGGATAAAGCAAACTTCCTTCGGGGTAAACTAAAATGAGTGATGAACATAAATATACAAAATATGAGAAAGCACGAATGATTGGTTCCAGGGCATTACAACTTAGTATGGGTGCACCTTTTTTGGTGAAGTTAAATGAAGCAGAATTAACTGCAATTAACTTTGACCCAATTGAAATTGCAATGCTTGAGTTTGATGAAGGCGTTCTTCCAATTTCCGTAAAGCGGCCTAAAAAGGCAGCTTAGTTTTTTTGTTTTTTTATTTTAGGATTTCTAATAATTGAGTGGGAGAGGATTGTTTATTTTTTAGGTTTAGTTTTGGATTGTGGAAAAATAGAGGATTATTTAGGTCTTTAAAAAAAATCCATTTTATACTGTAAAATTATCCCAATCAGTAAAAAAATGAAGATTATAATGTATCTATTAATTTTCCATTTTTCAGAATTAAATTTTCCAAAACTAATCATCCCTAGCAATGTGCCCCAAAGAATTGCTGATCCCATTGAAAGGAATGGAATTAGGAAGATTGCAACCCATCCAGATCCTTCAGATAATCCAAGAAGAGAAATGATTGAAAAGGAAGAAAACATAAAAAACAAAAGAGAGATAAAGAAACCAGTGTACAAGCCAACTCCAGCTGATAAAACAGTCAATAGAATCTTAATATTATCTCTCATGTAATATCTAAGGATAATTAACTAATATATTAAACTAACCTCCAAATAATCGTATCTTTATTTATTCTAATTTTTCTCAAGGGGTTTATTTACAAACAAAGGCACCTTTATTGAGTATGAAAAAACCCCGATTGTTCGTAAATAAAGGTGTTTTAGAATTATTTAGAAAAGTAAAAAACTCGTTATGGGGAGGTTTATTCATAGTTAAGATTTTTCTAATAAATGGTTGTTTGTGTGCATTATAATCACAATTTTCAAATTTTCCTTTTCCAATTGCTTCATTCTTTATCTTAGCATATTCTTTCAATAATGTTTTACTCTTAAGAAGACGATCTCTGAAATTAATCATATTATAATAATCACTGCTATTTGAATTAGTCATATGACAATGGATATAATATTTTTTGTTTCTATACTTAATTGCTCCTTGAAATAGAATTGTTTTTCTCTTTGTTTTCTTAACTAAATCCTTTTGAAAACCTAGCAAAATTAATTTCTTTGAAACCAATTTATATTTCTGCGGTGAGGAAACAACTAATACATCAATTATACCCTTACCTCCAACCCCTATTGCCGAACTTCCGACATGTTCTAATCTAATTTGAGGTAACTTATCATGAATGATTTCTTGAATCTTCTTAAAAACAAAAGGGGAATTTTTATCAAATTTACAAAACACACAAACATTCTCATTAAACTTTAGTATTATAGACATATTACTTACAAAATAATTGATAATTAAAAAACTTTCTAAATTATAAGTATCCTTGATACTTCCTAAAGGATGAAGGCTTAAGCGTCTAATCTAAACTAGCTTCTCCTTTTTCAAACCAATCTCCAAATAACTCATTAGAAACTGTTCTATCTCCATTTATACCAAGTCCATGATCTGCATCTTTTAGAACAATTAATTTACCATTAGAAAATCCCTTAATTACTTTTTTACTTTGTTCTATGAGTACGGATTTATCAGCATCTCCATGAATAATAAGAACAGGACATTTAATAGCTTTAACTTGGTCATACATAACATGTTTTTTTGTATCTTCATAAAAAGAATAGTTTATTTTCAATTTCCCTCTATCTCTACTATTAAAATAATTAAAGCCGTCTTTCTTCCAATTCTTAATTCCAGCTTCACCTAATTTTCTCAATTTTTGCGTAGGATAATCAGAAACAGGAGCTTTAAGACCTATTCTTTTGATTTCAGGATGATTTAAAGCAGTGACCATAACAGTTATTCCTCCTGCGCTTGAACCAAAAAGATTAATTTCATTATATCCTTTTTCTTTCATTAGTTCAATAGCATGACTGACATCATCTGCTGCACTTGAAATTGTATGTTCCGAGAAATCCCCTTCACTTTCACCACAGCCATCAAGATCTATTCTAAAAGAATTAATGTTTCTTTTTTCAA
The DNA here is from genome assembly GCA_018655525.1 of Candidatus Woesearchaeota archaeon. Taxonomy (GTDB): domain Archaea; phylum Nanobdellota; class Nanobdellia; order Woesearchaeales; family GW2011-AR9; genus 1-14-0-10-32-24. The sequence goes on from JABIJM010000028.1 coordinate 44,238, forward strand.
GTTCCTCTGACATCTGCTTTGATGAACTTCCGTTCTTATTACTAGAATAACCATGAACAAGAATAACAACTTCTTCTTTGTTTTCATTTGGTTCTAGAAGAATACCATAAATTTTTTGTTCGTTTGAATTTTTAAAATATAACTTGTTCATCATTTTATTAACCTCTCTTTCCAATACCTTAAATCTTCAAGAAATAGTTTTTTAGATTTAGTTAAAAAGAATGGGGTTCTCTTTTGTTTTATTTTATAATCCGCCTGAACGGTTTTGAGAAATTCTCTTCTATTTTGATTGAGAAATTTTCTAACAACATCAAAACCTTTCCTAGACGCCTCCCAAGAGAAGTCAAAATCAGTAAAAATTCTCCATTCAGGATCTTCAAGAGATTTACCAAAAGCCCAATCATCGTGGTGTTCAATTAACCACAGTGTTTTCTTCCTTTTTGATTTAGGAAAATTAACTTTTTCAAGGATTACTTTAGCAATTTTAGAACTTTCCTTTGAATGAGCTTTTCTAATTTTTAAATCATAAGGATTGTAACCCTTTGGCATTTTACTATAACCAACATCATGAAGAATAGCAAGAGCATAAGTAATATCAAAATCATGCCCTTTCTTTTCAATTGTAGGCTTTAAGTCAAACAACTTCTTACTAATCCAACCAATATGTACTAAATCACCTGATCTTCCTTTCTTGTAAAATGGTTCTGCCAATTTAACTATTTTTTTATACATTTACATAAAAGAATAATTATTGAGTATTTAAGCTTTGAGATTACATAAACATACCTCCAAATAAGTGTGCTTTTATTTATTTCTAATTCTTGTGAAAGGGTATATTTACAAACAAAGGAGGGTCTTTTCATATCATGAAATGTCCAATCCTTCACTTTAAAGGGACGAAGAATTTATAAACTCCCCCATTAAAATAAGAACATGGATACAGCAAAGGCATATTTAGCTTGGACGAATGACAATAAAGAAGCATTTGAAGATGCAAAACTAATAGTTGCTCTAGAAGACCTTAGATATGGGGTTAGTTCCAACTTTGAAGGAAAACTGCTTTTACCTGATGGTTCTTCAATGCCTTACACTCAAATCGGGGTCCTCTTAGAAGAAAAAGCAGAAGGACATAGAGCTCTTCTTAAAAGTGGTCGAGAATTGCCAGTAGGAGGTTTTAATGGTCCGTTTACTTTTGATATGGTGGATTTATATTTAGGGAGAGGATCACCAGATTATTTTGTCAGTGGAGGATTTGGTAATCAAGATGCTAGAATCAGAGTTGGTACAAACGAATCTACCCTCCCATTTGATTTAGATTTTGCTCTTTCTGTAGCTTATGCAAACATAATGTCCCAAGGATTTAGTGATGATGCTAAAAAAGTAATTTATGATTGGAAACCAGGAGAAAATTCTGAACCATCATTAAGAATGGCCAAGGTCTTAGAAAAAGGAAAACTTACTGATGTAGAAATAAGATTTGCAGGAAAGTGTCATCAGGAATTAGGTAGTCGGATTCAAGGTTTACTTGATGCTGAAGAAGAAGATCCAAGATTTCATGAACATGCAGATGAATCTAAATATACTCATGCCCTGAAGAACTCTAAATACAGCCACGATTTTGTACTTATGGCTGCAGCAAAACTTGGGATCCGCTTAAGTGGAAGATCACGCAGAACAAGAAACCTTGGAAAGCAAGAAAATTGTCCTACTTTATTTGATTAATTTTCTAAATAAACATTCCTCCCTTTTTTGAATATTAATAAAATCAGCACTTCATCCTTGTAAACAGAGAAAGATATAAATAGATTAAATCATTTCTAAGAGATAAATTAAAGAAATAATGTCAAGCTTTCTATCTTAAATTAGGCACCCGCCTGGGGCTCTTTTTTTAATTCTGCAAGATTAGAGGTATGAGAATTAGTTACGAGTTAGTGAAAAAAGAATTATTTAAACTAGAAAGCTAATTTACAAAAAATGAGATTATTTAAAAGAACAAAGCCAAATGAAATTTTAATGTTTTCAAATGAAGCTTCTAACCAAGCTAGAGTTGTAGCAAAGCTTGAAAAAGAGTTCTTAAAATATGCTAAAATTGCTTCTGCGAAAACATATCAAACTAATGAAGAACGAAAGGCAGTACGAGAGGTATTTTCTAATAAATTAGAAGAGTTACGACATGCGTTAATGTCTTTAAGAGCAAAGGCAGTAAATCTTGAAATGAAAAGTGTTAAAGCTATCACATCACTAGGATCAAAACATCTTGATTTAGTAAAAAGTGCACCAAAAGCTCTCAAAAAGAAAGTGATTAAAGAAGAAATTAAAGTTCAAAATGAAATTGTTGGTTATTCTAAAGAAGAAGAAAGAATCTGGGCTGAGATAAAAGCCGAAGCAATGGCTGAAACTAAAAATCTTCAAAGTCAAAATCGAAGAGCTGCCTAAAAGAAGAATTTATATATCAAAACTCTTTCTCTAACAATATGGATAAAAGAGGGATTGCACCTTTAATTGCTACGATGTTACTTATTTCTTTTGCAGTTTCACTAGGTATGGTTGTCATGAACTTTGGACGAGCACAAGTTGAATTGCAAGCTCAATGTGCAATTGATGTTAATTTAAAAATTTCCGAGATTGCGGGAGCAAAGGAAGTTTGTCTTGATCCTGCAAAACAAGAATTAAAATTTACAGTTGAAAATGGTGTTAATATTAAGGTTGAAGGGCTTCTCGTTAATGTGATAGGATCGGAGCGTGCCGAAACATTTGAATTGAATGATGCCAGAATGACGAAATCTGGCATTTATTTAGGGAGAGTTCCTTATGATAGCAGTGCTTCAGGAACAATTAGACAAGTACGATTAACACCAAAGGTAATTCTTTATGATACAGTTGAAGTTTGTGTAGAAAAATCATTAATTTTTGAGGAGATAGGTACATGTTAAAATGAGATTTAAATTCCCGTTTCAGTTTAGAACAAAATATAAAATTGCACAACGTGGAATTCAAACAGAAGCACAAAGATTGGATCAAATTTTGTCTTCAAGTTATTCACCTTCATTTGTTTACAAAAGTAAATTTTCTGGATTAATTCAAAGTCCATATGTTTTTCCACCAGGAGATCAAAGTCATTTCCTCACAAGAGTTTATTTTGGTGAAGAAAGAAATTTAGAAAAACAACTTCTAGAAAACGTGCCAGATGCAAAACCAACTATTCTTTGTAGATTCTGAAAGTACATAAACCCTAAAATAATCTCAAATATTTATGATATAGTTGAAATTAGTGTTGAAAAATCTTTAATATTTGAGGAGATTGGAAATTGTTAATTAATCATACAATCTTTTCATAACTTCGTTGATAGGTCCTGTACGTTGCATTATATAAAAATGGACAGCAGGAACCTTTGCATCCAATAATTCTCTTGCTTGCTTAACAGCCCAATTAATCCCAATTTTTTTAACATGTTTGTTATCTGTTCCCATTATTTCAAGATAAAGTTCATTAGGGATATCAACATGGAATGTTTTAGGAATATTTGTTAATTGAGATTTTGCAGTAATGATTTTAATACCTGGAATAATTGGTACATTAATTCCTTGCTCCATACATTTTTTAATAAACTCAAAATATTTCTTGTTGTCATAAGATAACTGAGAAACAACATAACTTGCACCAGCATCAATTTTTCTTTTTAAATTATGAACATCAACTTCTATATTTGGAGCTTCAAAATGTTTTTCTGGATAACCAGCAACACCGACGCACAGATCTGTAGGAGCAGCATTTGGTTCTAAAGTTAAATAATTACCCTTGTTCATATCAATTATTTGAGAAACTAAATCTGAAGCAAATTCATTTCTGGTTTTACCTTGAGGGGTTGGTTTATGATACCCATTAACATCTCCTCTTATTGCTAGAATATTATCTATCCCGATGTAATTTAAATCAATGATTAAATCTTCAGTTTCTTCCCTTGTAAACCCTGTACAAAGAAGGTGAGGTATAGCATCAATATTATATTTATGTTGAATTACTGAACAGATTCCCAGAGTACCTGGTCTTTTCCGTTTAACAATTTTCTTATGTCTTCCATCTTCCATGCCAATGTATTCTACAACAGCAGCATGGCTTGTCACATCAATAAATGGAGGGTTATATTTAGCAATGTTTGCAATGACTTTTTCTAAATTTACAAAACTACCTCCTCGTTTTGGAGGAATGATTTCAAAACTAATTAATGGTTCTGATGCTTTTTCTAAATGCTCAATAACTTTCATACTTTAATTTTATTAATTGTAGGTTAAAAGTTTTCTGGAACTTAAGAATTAAATTTCTTCTCTTTTTGAAAAAATAAGCTAAATCTTTAAAAACAACCTTAATATTTAGATATTATGACAAAAATAAAACTTCCTCAAAACATTGAAATTAAACAGAGACATGAAGCTTTAGAAATCATTTCAGGATTTGAAACTAAAAACAAATATGACATTCTAGATAATCATCAACAAAACATTCTTTTTGCATACGAGGAGAGTGGATTTCTATGGCGATGGTTTATGAAACGACAAAGAAAATTACAAGTGCATATCGTGGATTTAGAAAAGAAAGATCTCATAACAATCAAACGAGATTGGTACTTTTTAAAACCAAAACATGAAATTCTAGATGAAAACGGACACGTATTAGGAAAGATCATTCAAGAGAAGATCCATTTTATTCGGATTAAGTACCATATTTATGATGCACATAATCAATTCCTTTTTACATGTGAATATAATTTGAAAGATTTCAAGAAATTTAAATTAAAAGATCCAAAATTCAGTTATCGTATTGCAAAGGATGGTCAAACGCTTGCAACAATTACACGTAAATATGGATTAAAACAAATTGCAATAAGTACAATCTCAGATGCAAATAATTTATTCGTTGATTTTATGGATGTTAAAGATGAAAAGAAAAAGAAGTTAATCTTAGCTGCAGCATTTGCACTTGATTTACATGTATGGGAAAGGTAATAAATATCACAAAAAAATAGAAGTGGGGGTAAGCAAAGCGCATCCCTCACATTGGGCATGATAAAGCCGTAGGGTTTATATGGAAATTGAAATATCTCTAAACAAAAACGTGGACGAAAATGCAGGCATCTATTTTAACCTTGCAAAGAAAGCAAAGAAGAAATTAGAAGGTGCAAATAAAGCGTTAGGAGATAGTAAAAAGGAACTGGCATCATTAGAGAAGAATGAAGAAAAGTTTCAACTAGAGCAAGAAAAGAAGCAAGAGAAGAAGCAACGAAAGAAGGAATGGTATGAAAAGTTCCATTGGTTTATGTCTTCAGAAGATTTTCTCTGTGTTGGCGGAAAGGATGCAACATCAAATGAGATTATTGTAAAGAAACATATGGAGAAAGATGATATTGTATTCCATACAGATATGGCTGGATCACCGTTCTTTGTAATTAAGAATGGAAAAGATGCTTCTGAAATCACATTAAAAGAAACAGCACAAGCTGTTGCTGTATATTCTAGAGCATGGAAGTTAGGCCATGCATCTGCAGATGTATTTTATGTTAAACCTGAACAGGTGACAAAAGAAGCGCAATCAGGGGAAAGTTTGAGTAAAGGAAGTTTTATGGTTTATGGAAAAACTGAATATTTACATCCTAAATTAGAATATGCGATTGGATTAGTTGAAGATGAGATCATCGGTGGACCTGTAACAGCGATTGAAAAGAAAACAAAGAAATATGTAATAGTTATTTCTGGAAGAAATAAAAAATCTGCATTGGCAAAGAAAATTAAAGCAAAGTTAAAAGGCGGAGACCTAGATGATATTATTAAATTCCTACCTGCTGGTGGAGCTGAGATGAAAAAATGACTGAAGAAGGAAGGTATTATCAAGGGTTTTTATTGGCGTTACGGGAACATACAGATACTTTTCCACTTGATGGAGAACGATTTCATCAGGCTTTTGTTAAAGCAACAAAAGATTCGTGTTTGGAATCAGAGTTAGATCCTGTTTTTGGAACGTCACAAGAAGCAAAATTATTATGGATTGAAGGAACAAGATCATTGCTTTTAGAATCAAATAATACTCATGCTTTTTATAGATTAGGCCATAAATATTGTTCAACTGTTCTTAGAGAAGAAAGATTCAAAGACCAAGCAGAAATATATAGAACTGCTGCAAAGATTTTCTGGGATGATTTGAATGAGCGAAAACCATATAAAGAAGTTCTAGTCAATAATTTTCTATGAGAAAAAGAGATGTTATAAATTATTTTTTAGAAAAGAAAACACTTGAAGGTGCACCCGGTGTTGAAGTTTTAGGATCTATAGATGACGTTCAAAATGGAAGTGTAATTTATTTTCCATGCATTGTAAATACAGAACTTGTCACTATTAGAATTAAAGAAATGCGGCATTGCTTAACTCATGTTGTATTAGATGAAGGAGGATTTCTTTCAGAAGGTAAAAGTTCATCATTTGGGACATCATTTCCAAAGGAAAAAGGTCATTTAACAATGCCAGAGCGTTATCTTAAAATATATCCAAAAGATATCGCAGAAAGAGGAATTTATCACACTAGGCCTGAATAGAATATTTAACGATACTTCTTTACATCCACAAAAATATCCTTAGGACCAAATCCTAAAGGAAGAAGTTCTTTAATCGTTGCAATCACAATTTTGTCTTTCTTTGTAGATGACATGATCACTTCTAAATCTTTTCCAGAAATTTGTGCTAATTCAAATAGCATCTGTCTACATACACCACAAGGAGAGGTGATATCCTTTGTATCAAATGTGTCTCCTCTTGCAATGATTGCAACTTTATCAAATACTCTAACACCTTTTGCGTTTGCTGACACGATTGCGGATCTCTCTGCACAAATGGTTGAACTATATCCTGCATTTTCTACATTTGATCCTGTGAAGGTTTTGCCATTTTCAGACAAAAGTGCAGCGCCAACTAAGAAATGCGAATAAGGATTATATGCTGTCTTCATTGCTTTCTCTGCAGCATCTAATAATTTTCTTTGTGTTTCTGATAATTTTTTATAGGTTATATTTTTCATTTTATGTATCAAACCAACTTTTTCTTTTTATTAGGAGAATGATATCCCAATTTTCCATGAACATGATCCATGAATGTTTTACGGTGATATGTTAAAAATTTATCTTTTGCATTATACTGAATTGCAATGTATTCATATTCTGCTAATGCTGCGGCATAATCTTTATCTCTTCTGCTTACTTTTCCTGTTCTAAGATATTCTTTAATTTCTTCAAAGATCCATGGGTTTACAATTGCGCTACGTGCAATCATGACACCAGAACAACCCATATCAAAGAAATGTTTTGCACTTTTTCCATCTTTGACAAAACCATTTCCAATTATTGGAACTTTTGCAATTGCAAGGATTTCACGAAGTGCATCTAAATCAAGAGGATCAAATGAATTTTTATCCGCTGTTTTAGGATGAACTGTAATCCAATCTAATCCTATTTCATTTGCAAGTTCTACAACACGAAGGTAAACTTTATTCCTTCTATCAGCAGTGCCTAAACCTAAACGCATTTTCATTCCACATGGAACAGGTGATTCTTTCTTAAGTGTTGTAAGAAGGTCTCGCATTCGTTGCTCTCTCTTAAGTAAAGCAGGTCCTGCACCTTTTGTAATGACATCTTTTGAAGGACATCCGAAATTTAAATCTATACACACAATATTAAGATATCTTTGATCTCCTTCTTCTCGTTTCTTTGAGATCATTTTTAACGCTTTTTCAAGTGTTGCAGGTTTTGAAGCAAGAAGTTGAAGTCCGGTTGGCACTTCTTTAAGAAATGTGTCAATAAGTTCAATCGTTGCTTTATTATTACGTACTAACGCATCTGCTCTTATCATCTCTGTGAATGTAAGATCTGCGCCACGTTTGACGCAAACGCTTCTAAATCCGAGGTCTGATACACCTTCCATTGGTGAGAGCCATAATGCATTTTTTATCTTCATGAAGCTTATAAAAACAGGCTTTATTAAAAAGCCTTTGTATATTAACCAGAACATTTAAAAGAACCCTTCAAATCAATACTTCTATGGCAGCTGTTAGATATAAAATGAAATGTCCGAAATGTCGGAAGAATTATGTCGTTGTGACAAGAAGGCAATCCTTCGTACGATGTTATGATTGTCAGAAGGCAGATATGAAAGGAGAAATTAAAGATCCTAAGATGAAGAAGATGTTTAAGATTCCTGAAGAATTCTATAAAGAGAATTCTTTCTTACGTGCTATTAAAGTTAATTATTTGAGATATGAATCTCTTTCTGAAAGACAAGTTGAAGCGTTTGAGAAAGTTGTTAAGCAGATGAAGGAAGATAAAAAGGAAGCAAAGAAAGAAGAGAAAAAACCTACTTCTTCTGCGTAAGATCAACATATCCAGTATCTTTTTGTTTCTTTTTACTTTTCAAATGAAAGAATAATTTTTCATGATATTTTGCTAACTTTTCAACAAGATTCAATTTCTTTCCTTTTGGTTCTAAAGATTCGTCCAGTTTAATGTAGCCTCTTTTTTTCATATTTTACAACATACTAAATGTTCTCATTCTAGGAATGTCTGTATCGCAATACGGACAACTTCCTGGTTTCTTTCGGAACGGGTCATATTTGAATTCATATTTGCATCCTGTACATTTACATTTGACATAATCTGTACCTGGAATCTTTGTAAATTGACTCTTTGTTTCTTCTTGTTTCATTTTAGAAAGACGTTCTAGATATTCATCTTCCTGATCCCAACCTCTAGGTTTTCGTATTTCTTCAACTTTCTTTCGTTCTTCAGCTTCTTTCTTTTTTTGATTTTTTCCAGTAAAACATCCTGGACACACCATTTGCCTATAAGTATGGTGAAGTTTAAACTGATCTGAGGGAGATGATTGATTACAAACTTTACATAATGCTTTTATCATATCATAAAGAAAAAAGAGTTGTTTTTATATTTATTGCTTCCAGAGATATAGATACCTAAAAAAGATAGATTTAAATACTCAAATTTCTTTCTTAGAAACCATGTCACGTAAAAAGAGGACTCAAAGAATGAGGCGTCACATCAATAGACGTATAAGATCAGAACCAAGATCTGAAGGAGGAAATCCTTTTGTTATTGGTTTCATTGCACTTATTTTAGTAGGAATTATTTTTATGGCAGTAACTTCTGAAAATGTTGAACCAGAAACTCTAGGGAAAGCATTTGAACCAAATGTATTTGCAAACAATCAAGTAATACCTGAAGATACTCTTCTTGCAAATGAAATTTCTGACGCTAAATTAGAACATGTAATGTATTTAGTTGAAAATTCAGATGCAGATTTTAGTGTTAAACTTGCAGTTAAAAAAGAATTGTTAGATGTTCAAGCATTAACAGAAGCTTCTTGTAATCTAGAATAAATTTATATTTTAATAAATTTTAATTTTCTTAATCTTTTCTTTCACATATTTATCTTTAAAAACATTTTTTACAAAATCATCTAATAGTGTAAATTCCCTCCTTACTTCTGCAACAACATGCATTTTCTTTACACTTGTTTTCTTATGTTTTTTCTTAAACGCATGTACAGCTTCTTTCAAATGAGTTGGAGGACCAACACGTTCTTCAATCTTAGGTAATTCATTTTTTCCAAGAATTGCATAAATCCATCCTTGTTCCCCTTTATCCCATTCCCAACCAGATTTTACAATATCATAATCTTGTAATTTACGTACAAGATGATCGTGAACCTTAATGATTTTCATTCCAACAACATCTGCTTTTCCTTCAAGAGGATCAACTTTTAGTAATAATAAATGATTTTTTTTTGCTTGTTTTTGTAATTTCTGTATATCAAACGGTTTTCTCTCAAAAAAAGAAACATCATGATTCTTTAAATATTGACGTGCAACTTTCTTGGTTAATAGAAATTTCTCTTTTGTTAATGCTGCAAGTGCATTCCTACATTTATCAATAGGATCAATCAATGTAAGAATAGAATGTTTTGATTTGTTTAAATTAAATAATGCATCCTTCTTTGGGTAATGTTTTTCTACATCAACAACCATGCCTTCTTTCCATTTCTCAGCTGCTTTTAATAAATTTTCAAATGAGCCATAATGAATCATTAAAATTTCTAAGGTATATCCGCTAAATCCCCCTATGTGAGATTCTGCGCCATACAATTTCTGAGCTTTAAAAAATTGTTTTGCTAATAAAATTTCATCTTTCAATTTTTTGGTATGTTTATTTACCCAATCTGCATGCAATGGCGAGATGTCTGTAATATTAAGTGCTTCTTTAAGTGTTCTAATCTTAAGTACGGGTACAACTTCAAACTCAAAATCTTTGTATAAAAGTTGGAAATAATCCCTACTTCCATGAACACGTTTAATCTTAATTTTTGGAAACGCTTTCTTTAATCCTTCTTCTAACATGTCAGAAAGTTCCATTGTTTTATGACTGCATTCATCATAATCAAATCGTGCAAAACAATCAATATCATGATTCTTTGTTAACCATGTCCCTTTTGCTCCACTTCCTCCAAGAACAACTTCAGCATTTTTAAGTTTTTTATTTAGTTTTTTAAGAAATTCTTCTGTAATCTTCTGAAATTCTACGATTTCTTCCTTCTTCGGTTTGATTCTTTTAAGGATCTCTTTCATAGTATTTAAGAATGAATTTTATTATATATAACTTTTGTTTAGCAACAATGGTAACACAGATTTTTATAGTATTTCTATTCACAGCATTGTATGGTCGTGATAAAATCTCGTGTAAACTGTTACCAATGTCATCAACCAGTTGAGAAATCAGAAACGCTTCTTGTTATGTCTAAGGGCTTGCTTAAATTATATCAATGTGCTGATTGTTATAAAATTAAGAAGCCACAAGGGTATTTTGAACATCGTAAAGGATTTTATTGTGAGAAATGCAAGTATAAGTTCTCTTCTAAAAAGCCAGTGTGTCCATACTGTAATAGTTCTGAGAGATTAACTAAAAGTGATGTCAGTGTGCATGACCTTATATGATAAACTTTATATACGACTTTAGTTTCTTTATAGACATGAGTAAAAAGATGTTGATGGGAATTGAAGTGGGATTACTAGCACTTCTTATAATTGCAGCTGTATTTATTATTGATACGAGTAAAGTCTCCGGACTCATTATTCTTGGTGTTGCATTGATTCTAGTATTTGGTGTTGTCGTAGTTCTTGAGAAGAAACGTGAAGCGTTACCTGAAGAGGAAGCCGTTCCAGAACAATCACCTGGCGAAGGTGCAGTTGCACAAGTTGATCAAAAAGCAGAAGCTGCAGTACAAGAAACACAAAATCCTTCAGAACCAGTAGTAGCTCCAGAACCAATTAGAAATGTTCCTCCTTCAACACCGCCTCCTGCTGTAGAAAATGAAGAAGAAATAAAATCAAAAATAAATACACAATATAGATGGCGTAGAAAAGTTTAATTTATCTGATATCTTTCTGTTTCTCTTTTAATTGCATCATCAATTGTCGTTCTATCAGGTTGTTTAATTGGAAGATAATTCTCATCAGGAGTTGGAAATTTAAAAGAATTCTTCCTTAACTGAGTTACATCTAAACCTGGCGTTGTAGCATATGTATTAAAAACTTCCGAGATTAATGCGCTAGGACATTCATTATGTTCATGAACAAGCCACTCACCCATTGCTTGATACAAGCCACTTTGTTCTTTTCTTATTGAAACTTTCATTGGATTTACCATGTTGGGAAGGGAAAGAATGTTGTTTATAAAGTTTTTGGAGATTAGAAAAAAGCGCCAACACCCGGATTTGAACCGGGAATTCCAAAAGGAACTGGTTCTCTATTAAACCGAAGTTTGTTCAAGACCAGCGCAATACCAGATTATGCGATGTTGGCAGTAATATTAGTTTTAATACTGAATATTTAAAA
>JABIJM010000029.1 GCA_018655525.1 Candidatus Woesearchaeota archaeon
AGCGCCGCGGGCCGGATTTGAACCGGCGATCCCATAAGGGACTGAATCTTTGTGGTATGCATGGTAATCATATAGACTAAACGCCCATAGCAATCTTACGCTCCATTAAGTATTTCTTAACAGATCAGCGCAATACCAGACTATGCGACCGCGGCAACAAGAGTGTTAGAACCTAATCCCTTTATAAAGTTTTTTAGAAAATAGTAATATAATAAAAAAAATTAATCTATTTGGTTACGATGAATCCGTGCAAAGTATGGAACCGCTACTACGTAATCTTCTCCAAATCCTGCAATGTCGCCATCAATCGCTTCACATGTTTTCCGTAACTTGGAAACCGCACGTTTCAATTCTACCAAATCTTTCTCTTTCAATGGACGAATGTTGATTAATGCAACTGTAGATCCTTCACGTAATACATCAAGAACTTCCTTTATGTCTTCAAATTCTTCCATGACAAATGGACGAACCAATACACGTGATTTCTCCTCACGGGGAGCTGCTGAACCTAACTCTAGATACTCTTCACCTTGCGGTTCATAGACCTCTTCCTCTTCGTGAACAGGTCCCGCAAATTTTTCCTTTAATCCTAAAAAAAAATCTTTCATATTAATACCCTCTCTCTGTTTAGCCCCCCCAAACAGTTTTACTGATAATGATACCTTTATTGTATATTTCTCCTATATAAATGTTTTCATAGCAGGAAATAGTTACTCTAACCTTTATTTAACACTTAGTTTGAAAACATTGGAATAGGCTTTCCCTTTTTTCTTACCTTTTCCTTTAATGAATTCTAAGTTTGCACGTGGTAAACTAAAGGTTCCCAAGATATTTAATTTTGCTTTGATCTTGTAAGTGATAATCCGATGTTCTTGTCCATCAATCTCTGCGAGAGCCCAAATTACTTTTGTTCCTTGCTTTGTATTTCTGATTTCTTTCGGTCGTAGAGTTCCAAGTTCTAAACTTTTTTGCACATTTGCAATTGCTGGTACAAGATCTATGATTTCTACACCTTTAACGGGATGTTTTGTCGTATTTCTCACTTCTAAGGTTACTTTAATCTCTGATAATGTTTCATGATCCGCAGTATGTTTTGCGACAGCTTTCTTTATTACAGTAACAGGTGAACGTACTACATAATAAAACACTGTGAAAAATAGAATTGCAAGTAATAAGTATAACCCCAACCTATAATTAATAGCATAATGAATGAAATGTTCTTCTCCAGGTGAAAGTGACCTTTCCCAGGTTAAATATCTTTGACCATCAATAACTTTAACGTCGTCTACACCTTGTACAAACAAAGATTTCCAAAAGTTGGTTGGAATCTTAACATCTTGTGCTTTCTTTACATTTCCTGGATTTGTTGTCCGTACGGTATAGAAATATTTCCATGCAAGAATTTCTTCAGTTTGTGTGTAGATATAATCTGGATACTGAGGAAGGATTTCTACTTTTTTAGGGATTACTTTAACTTGTTCCCCATGCCTTTCAAAAATAATAAAGATTGTATAGTCTTTTGGTTGTTGATGAGGATTTGGAATTATTGTAAATTTTGTAGTTTTCCTTTCTAAAGGAGGTAAATCAATAAGCATTTCTTTTTGAAAATCATTCATTTCACTTTGTACACGGATTTTCAAATTTGTAAGATCTAATGGATTTTTATTTTCTAATTGTAATGTAATAGGAACTGGATCAGAAGGATAAATTTTATCAGGCATATCTAAATCTACTTTAATAGAAGGTAAATAATCCACTGGACCGTCAGGACTTAAATAAATTTTAAGGTTTCTATTATAACTTAAATATTTGTCACCTTGGTATTCATCTATAATTAAAGAAGGTGCATAAATCCCCGGTTTAAAATCAACTGAAGGTTTAACTGTAATTGTTGTTGTTCTTGCTTGGTTAGGTTTTAAGGAGAAGGTTCTATCTTCAGGCAAGGGATCAATAAGCCATCCAGATTCTAAAGAAAATATTTTATAGGTTTTTGTAACCTCTCCAGAATTTGTAAGTTTTAAGGTATAAGATCCAACTTCTTTCAAATTAATTTCATTTTTTACAGGAATCAATTCTACATCAGTTGCCGCAGAAACAAATGTTGCTACTAAAAGTAATAGTACTATTAATGTAATTAATTTACCCCTCATTTTTACTTCCTCTATAAAAATTAAACAATATCTACTATTTAAAAGTTGCTTTTTCTTATTTTTTACGTTTTTAGATTTTCAGAAACCTTTATATACTCATTTCTTTTAATTACTGTTATTAAAAAGAGGCAATTATAATAGATGGCAACAAGTGCATTTAGAGGTGTAATAGAATTTTTAGGAGATATGGGTGTTTATGATGTTATCCTCCCATTCTTATTAGTATTCACAATTGTGTTTGCAATTCTAGAGAAAACAAAAATTCTTGGAACTGCAAAAGAAGGTGGAGAAACAATTGGAAAAAAGAATTTAAATTCTATGGTCGCTCTATCAATCGCATTCCTTGCGGTTGCTTCTACAAAAATAGTTTCTGTTATTAATAGTGCAATGGCAAATATTGTATTATTAATATTATTAGGGTTTTCATTCTTACTTTTAGTTGGAATATTTTTCAAAGATAAAGAATTAGACGAAAAAAAGATCCTTGGAGGATGGACAGGCGCACTTATTGCAATTATGTTTGTAGGCGTGATAGTTGTCTTCCTTAATGCAATGGATTGGTTAAATCCAATCTTTGATTTGTTTGCAAATTGGGAAACAGAATATGCAATGAACATTTTCTTCTTTGCAATAGTCGTATTTTTCATTTGGTTTATTACAAAAGGAGATTCAAAACCTAAAGAAAAAAAAGAAAAAAAAGAGGATAAAGAATAATGGCAGTAAACTTTAATACATTAATATATTATTTTCAAGCATATGGAGTAGTTGATTTCTTACTTCCATTCTTATTAGTATTTACAATCGTATTTGCGGTATCAAGCCGTATTGATTGGTTAAGTGAAAACAAAAATTTTAGGACTGTCATAGCGGTGGTTGTAGGATTATTATTTGTTGTTCCTCACGTCATGGGAACATATCCTCTTGGTTATGATCCAGTTCAAGTTTTAAATGAATCAATCCCTAGTATTAGTTTAGTGATTGTTGCGGCAGTAATGATGTTAATCCTTTTAGGATTATTTGGTGCAGAGATTAGAGAGAAAGGCCACACCATGATTGGAATTGCAGCGGTTGCATTTGTAATTTATATTTTCGGAGCTTCACTCAAATTTTGGAGAGGACCTTATGATATTTGGGGATGGTGGACAAGCGGAACAACAGAATTGATAATCATCTTGTTAATCTTCGGCCTTATTGTTAAATTCATCACAGGTGATGATGATTATGGTTTAAAGAAAGGATCAGGTGAATCACAAGCAGATTTTGATGCAAGGTTAAGTGCTGAAAGAACAGCAAGAAGAATAGAAGAATCAGAAATAATGGGAAGAAGAGGAGGAAGAAGAAAACCTCGTCAATAAAAAAATGGCAACAATACTAGATGTAAATTTATTGCAATCCTTTGACTTCGTATTTGTAATCCTATTAGTATGGACAGCAGCATTTGCAATCCTTCATAAAACAGCAATACTAGGAGGAGATAAAGCTAAAGCGGTTAATGCAACAGTTGCTGCAGGAATCGCATTACTCTTCTTACTTTCACGAACTGCAATTGATATTGTAAATTTCATGGTTCCATGGTTTGCAGTTGCAATTATCTTTTTGTTCCTCATGATTCTTATTTTCATGATGTTTGGTGCTGATGCAAAATCAATCAAAGGTGTGATCTCTGGAGAAGCAGGAGAATCTTTAAGATGGGTGATCATTGGAGTAGGATTATTAATTATCATTGCAGCATTTGGAAACGTGTTAGGACAGAAGTTCTTAGTTGAAGGTGCACCTTCAGTAAGTGGTGCAAATGTAACTGTAGCAGGAGGCGATTTTGAACAGAATGTCCAGGCAACATTATTCCATCCTAAAATTATTGGATTATTAGTATTGTTTGGAGTGTTGATATTTGCCGTGGCGTTGCTTACGGTTTGATTAGAATTTCTTTTTTTCAATTATTATTAGAAAAAGTAAAAGTAAAAAAAATTAATGTTTTTTATGTTTCTCAACGTGATGTTTCAATTCCTTCACATTCTCTACAAATACAGGAACAACATCTTTGAAAACTTTTCCAACTGCTTTCAATTCTGATCCGACTTCAGACATACGTTCATCATAGCTTTCTAATTTGCCTAATACGCCTGTATGAAGAACTTTAAAATCTTCTTTCAACTTGACAACATCATTTTCTATCTTTCGCTGTGCGTCTTCTACTTTTTGTTTCCATTCAAGAATCTTTTTAACTTCAATAATTAATTCATCCCATCGTTGATCTACAATCCCTTCCGTGATTTCTTCAATACGATCGTAGATGTTATCTTGAGGTTGCATTCCTTGTTGAGACATACCTGGTGATGCACCAAAGTCTGGCGCTGCAGGAACTTCAGGTGATCCAACCGGTTGACCTAAAGAAGCAGAACCATCCATTTGTGCAATGGTTGCATGTACTTGATCCGGAGGGATTCCTTGTTTTCCTAATTCTGTAACAATTAAATTGTCAGTCAATCCTTGATTACGTAAATCTATCACTTGTTGTGAAAAATCTTGTTTTTGTTGAAATAATGCCATTTTGTTTAAAACCTCTATTTTTTATTGTAATATTACTTTTGTTTTATTTCTAATGTTCGGTCTAAATCTTGTTTGGTTACAAAATTTATAGGATTCCAATACTCTAAATATTTTTTTAAAACCGTAATTTCTTCTTTACCTGCAGTCCGTTTTAATTCCTTAATAATTAAATCCATCGTTTCTTGATCTTTTTCTCGTTGTCGTTTTAATTCAAGTACATCTTGGTTTAAGGATTTTACATCTTGACGTAAATCTGCATTTTTACGCATCAAATCGTTCTTTAATACATCTACTTGACGGAGAAGATTATTCGTTTTTGTTTCTAATCCTTTAATCCATACGTATTGCTTTCCCTGATCAAATCCAGATTGTTGAGGTACAGGTTGTGGTTTCATATAAGCATAAGAAGTAAGATGGAGTTTTTAATGTTGTGTGAGTATTATAAAGTGGTATTCGTCAGCAATACAGAAAACCTCTTAAACTTGAACTATTCTATATTCTTAAAAAGATGGTAGCTTCACT
>JABIJM010000004.1 GCA_018655525.1 Candidatus Woesearchaeota archaeon
GACATTTTGTAACATTCATTTGCATGTTCCACTAAATGATCATTTTTAGTGAATTCTGCTTGTAATACATAGATACTTGCAGCTTCAAGATAACTTTCTCTTGCTTTCTCTACATTGTTCTCTTTCATTTGCATTTCTGCAAGTTTAATCCATCGTTTTGCATCTTTTATGTTGCACATATTTTTCCTCTGTTAATTGTATAGTAATTGTGGTTGCATTAATCCATCAAGATATGCTGGTTCTTCATGATGGTGTTCTAGAGCAGCTGGTTCTTTCAACTCTCCGAGTTCCTTTGCAATCAATGTTGACAAACTTCCTTTGAACAAATTATTCATCGTTCTTGGTTGAACCTTTGCATCAATTGTTTGTGGTTTGTTTTGTTTTTTTTGCCTATCAAAAACAGGAAGTGGCAAATTGATTTTTCCTGATGTATAAATTGGCATTGTTGGAGTTTCATACGGGACCATTGCTTCAAATGGAACTTCTTCCTGCATTTCTAAAGGATCATATTTCATCTGTGGTTGTTCTGGTTTACCGTACATATCAAACTGAAATGGTTGACCCATGATAATGTCATCCATGTCTAAATTTTTTTTTTCATATTGAGATATACTATTTGTCATTGGAAGATACAAATCCATCTTTGTATCAACTGGCGTGTATCTCTTGGAACCCTCAACTTCATCAGCTTTCGTAAGATCATTGTAAAACGTCTTCTCCATATACATAGGAAGAGCCATTTCTGAAGGAAACGCATTAGTTAAAGGACCTTCGTAAACGCTGCCCATTGCGATTCCGTACATGACGGGCATATGTGGTGAACATACCATTTTTATTATTGAAATAAGCAGCTCAATACTCATTCTATGAGTGAGACAACTATCTCATTATAGTATATAGAAGTAAAATGGTGTTTTAAGCCTTTCTGATAGAAGTGCGACAAAAAGGTCAGGCCTCTAAAATTTCCAGAATCTCAGCTTTCTTTTCTTCTAATAATTCAGTTGAATCAGCTTCAATTCTCAATCTGACCAAAGGTTCTGTATTTGATTTTCTAAGGCTAAACCACCAATCTTTGTAAGAAATATGAACGCCATCGATAGAAATACTTTCTCCACCTTGGAATTTTGCAGCAACCTTTCTCAACGATTCATCAGCATCCTTCACTTTAAGATTGATTTCTGGCGTATTTTTATATCTCTTCATCGTGTTCACTAAAGAAGATAATGTTTCATTTTGCAAAAGATTCATTGTTTTAATTGTAGCAAATAAACCATCATCAATACCATAATTCTCTTTAAACATAATATGTCCAGAAAATTCACCTGCAAGAATTCCACCTTCATGAATCAATTTTTCTTTATAGAAAGGATTTCCAACACGCATCATAATTGGAATCCCATGATTTGCTGTAATAATCTCTGGAACAACTTTACTAAATCGTAAATCAAAATACACCTTTTCATTTTGATGTTGTTTTAATTCCTCTTGCGCAAGTAATGCTAATAATAAATCGGCATACACAATTTCACCTTTCTCATCAACAACGACAACACGATCTGCATCTCCATCAAAGAATAAACCTAAATCTGCCTTTTCTTCAACAACTTTCTTTTGCAAATCTTGTAAATTTTCAACATCATGCGGATTTGCAGGATGATTTGGAAATGACCCATCAGGTTCAGGATACATTGATACAACCTCAATTCCCATTCTTTTGAAAAAAGGTTCTGCAGAAATTGCACCAACTCCATTTCCATAATCTGCAACAACCTTTAGATTATGATTCTTAGAAAATGAAGATACATGATTCAAATAATCATTTATGACATTCTTTTTTACCATCACACCAGGATTTTTTGAATCAAAAGTTTGTTGACTCAATTCTTTCAAAGTATTCAATCCAGTTTCCGAACTTAATTGTACACCTCTTTTTCCAATAACTTTGAATGCATTATATTCTCCAGGGTTATGTGATGCACTAATCATAATCCCACCATCGTAATTATACTTTGCAACAGCAAAACTCAACATCGGCGTTGTAACCATGCCAATATTAATGACATTCACACCTTGCGACATCATTCCTTTAGTAAGATGTTCAAATAATGAAGGAGAACTCTCACGCATATCAAATCCTACGACAATGTCTTTTGCCTTTAGAAAATGTGCAAATGCTTGCCCCACTTTGAATGCCAATTTTTCATTAATCTCTTCTGGATATAATCCACGAATATCATAACTCTTGAATGCCTTCATATCTCTCTTAGGTTTCCCTCTTAATTTAAAGAATCCTAACAAATCAACCATAAGCTTTATAAATGACCCTCTTACATTAGGTAGTGGACGGCCAAAGGGGCGTGGTTCATCTGTTCCCATCTCGAACACAGAAATTAAGAACGTTTCCGTATCTTGGTGTACTGCATTTCGCGGGAAACTCGGTAAGCTGTCCTTTTTTATTTTCTATAATTTTGAATTAATATATTTATTAGCGGATTCAACAACTACTGGGAAGAGACAAAATTTTTATAAAGAAGAGACCTTTATCAACAGTGATGGAGAATTTATGTTGATTTCACCAAAAAATGTATATAAGAACTTTGAACCAAACGCTCTAGAAGCAAGGTTGCGTCCTAAATTGGGTTTAGCTACACAGTTAGAAGAATGTGAAGCCCATGATAATTATTCTGGTTTCTCTCATTATGGGTTTATAGGTCAGGAAGAAGATTTTTGGAGTTTAATAAGAAGAGATAATGCTACATTAATAAAATTGGGTGTAACATATAGGGAAATTGCTGATGCATTAAGAGAATTAATTATATTAAATGATGAAGACTTAAGACGATATCATTTAGGATCTGAAGTCGTATCGCAAATGAAACAAGGTTATCAATTTCACTTTCTTAAGCAAACCCACAATGGACCTCAAAGTTGTCCTTGGGAATGTCCCCTTTTAGATAAGGAAAGAAATGAGATCACTCGTGGTTTTTTAAGTGGAGTTATTGTTCCACGGGGAGTTTATGCTAAGAACGCAAATGTACTTTCTAAAGGGTATAATCATGTTCCAAGAATAGAATTACCCTTTGAATTTGCCTACGTCTCTACAATGAGTCCACATCTAATTGAGAAACATTATTTATTCCAAGGTGAAAAACAACCTTTTCGAATTGACCCAGAGTTGGTAATAAAAGCTTGTGGATTGGCTTAATGTTTTTTAAATAACCCTCTATTTTTCAACAGATAAATAATCCCCTAAAAAAGTATGGGATTACTTTTCAAAAAACAATTACTTCTTCATCAAATACTTCTGATGATACTCTTCAGCCTTATGAAACTCAGAAGCAGATACAATCTCTGTTACAATCGGCGAATCAAATTTTTTCTGCCACTTCTCTTTAGAAACTAACGCGATCTTCTTCTGCTCATCTGAGTGATATATAATAGCTGAACGGTACTGGGAACCAACATCAGGTCCTTGCCTATCAGAAGTAGTAGGATCATGATTCTTCCAGAATACATCTAGCAATTCGTCATAACTAATCGCCGCAGGATCAAATTCTATTTGTACAGATTCTGCACATCCTGTTTTTCCGGAACATACTTGTTCGTACGTCACTTTGCCATCTTGTTTACATATAGTATATCCAACCACAACATTTTTGACACCTTCTGTTTCTGAGAAAAGTTTATCGGGTGACCAGAAGCATCCCATTGCAAATGTTGCTTTTTCCATGATTCATTAAAGAATACTTGTATTTCTCTTAAATGTTTCCTCTTAAACCCAAACAGATTTCCATAACACTTTTAAATGAAAATCCCACTCTTTAAGGTTAATGAAGGTGGTTATTTTAGCAGGTGGTTATGCTACAAGGTTGCATCCTATAACATTAGACAAACCAAAACCGTTGTTAAAGGTTGCAAATAAACCCATTGTGGAACATATTACAGATAAGTTACAAGGTCTTGAGGTTGTTGATGAGATTTTTGTAGTGACCAATCAAAAATTCTACACACATTTCTTAGAATGGAACAATTCTTACAAATCTTCAAAACATATTAAAATAATTAATGATCTCACAACAAGCAATGAAGATAGATTAGGATCCATTGGTGATATTAATTTTGTTATTCAACAAGAAAATCTTGATGACAATCTTTTAATTATTGGTGGAGATAATTTGTTTAAAGATGATCTTCATAACTTTTTACAACATTTTGAACAACATGGATCAAGCATTCTCGTAAATGATGTTCAATCTATAGAGCGTGCAAAATTATTTGGAATTGTAATAAGAGATGAAAATAATAAAATTACAGAATTTATAGAAAAACCAGAAAATCCTTCTTCAACATTATCGGCAACCTTAATTTATGCAATTAAAAAGGAACATCTTTCTCATATTCAAGGAACGATTCAACAAGGATTATCAGATCGTGCAGGAGATTTCATAAAACATTTATCTGAACAAGAATCAGTATCAGCATTAACACTTGAAGGAAAATGGTTTGACATTGGAACATTAGAATTACTTAATGAAGCAAATGAGGAGTATTACAATGAAAATTAGTATTTTTGGAACAGGTTATGTTGGTTTAGTAACAGGGTCATGCCTTGCAAATTTAGGTCATGAAATTTTATGTGTAGATATTGATGAAGCAAAAATTCAAAAATTATTAGAAGGAAAACTTCCATTCTATGAACCGGGATTAAAAGATCTTGTTGCAAAAAATATCCGTAAGGAAAGATTAAAATTTTCTACAAACATGGAAGAAGGTGTAAATTTTGCAGATGTTATTTTCAATTGTGTTGGAACTCCTGGTCAAGATGATGGAACTGCAGATTTGAAATATGTTTATGCAGTGGCAGAAAACGTTGGAAAATTTGCAAAGAATAAAAAATATCTTGTGAATAAATCTACCGTTCCACCTGGGACTGCAAAGGAATGCCATATTATCATCCAACAACAAAATCCATTATCGCAAGTAGAAATTGTTTCAAATCCCGAATTCCTTGCGGAAGGAAAAGCCGTTTATGATTTCACACACCCCGATAAAATAGTCGTTGGTTCTAGAGATTCAGCAGCATATAGCGTCTTACGAAAGGTGTACACTGGAAGGGTAAGATCTTATATTCCCTTCTTGGAAACAGATTGGGCAACTGCAGAAACAATCAAATATGCAAACAATTCATTTTTAGCTACAAAAATTTGTTTCATTAATGAAATTGCAAACATCTGTGATAAAGTGGGTGCGGATGTGAAATTAATCTCTCAAGCAATGGGTCTTGATTACAGAATTAGTTCAAAATTTTTACATGCAGGTATTGGTTATGGGGGTTCATGTTTCCCAAAAGATGTTAGGGCATTATATTCTACTGCAAAGAAACATGGCTATGATGCAAAATTATTGAAGGAAGTAGATGATCTTAACAAAAGACAACATGGTCAAATGTTAACAAGAATCAAAGAACACTTTAATCAGGATTTAACTGGAAAACGATTTACAATTTGGGGATTATCTTTCAAACCAAAAACTTCTGATATTAGAGAAGCACCAGCATTAACAGTTATTAATCAACTTTTAGAACATGGCGCAGAGGTTCATGTGCATGATCCTGTTGCAATGCCTGAAATGAAAGAAGAATTTGGTGAAAAAATTACATTCCATGAAAATCCACATAATGCAGTGGAAGGAAGTTCAGGGATTATTGTCTTAACAGAATGGGATGAATATAGAAATGTACATCTAAATGAATTTGCAGATAAAATGCAGCATAAAGTCATTTTTGATGGACGTAACATCTATGAACCAGAATTAGTTCAGGAAGACGGGTTTACCTATTATGGGGTTGGTAGAAGGTGAAGGTATTAATTCTTGCAGGTGGATTTGGAGAACGTCTTGAAAAAGGTTTAGAATCATATGTTGGTCAATATCAATCTCAATTACAAGAATGGATTCAAGGAAAACCAAAAGCACTCGTTCCTTTAAAAATTGGTGACGAATTTAAACCACTTCTTGCATATCAATTAGATCAATTTCGTTATGCGAATATTCCTTTTGATGATGTATATATCCAAAGTAATGGGAAATATTTTGATCAATTTCAAGAGTTTGCATTGAAACATGGAATCCCTAATTCTAATGTGATGAATAATGGTGTTATGAAGAAAGAAGAAAGATTAGGTCCTTTAGGAGACTTACGGTTAGCATTAGAAACGATTGCTGAAGAAGACTTATTAGTAGTTGCATCAGATACGTTAATTCTTACGACTTCTGGTCAAATAGATTATCATTTAATTCAACGGTTAATCAAAAACCAAAAACAATCTGGAGGTATTCGTATGGTGGTGTATGAAGGAGAACCAGCAAGATTACGAAACCACGGGTTAGTTGTAGTTAACGAAAAAAAAGTGATTGGATTTCAAGAGAAACCACAACCTCCAGAATTACCGCAATCAAACTTAATTAATGCGTCAATTCATCTGTATCCTTATTTATTGCACCATAAAATTAAAGAAATTCATGACAAACGTGGATTTGATGAATCTGTAAACTTAATTGGTTTAGTTTATCAACAATTTTTAACAACCGTTGAATTTGTTGAAAAGAGATTAGATCTTGGAAGGGTTGAAGATCTTTTAAGAATAAATACATTAGAGGTACAACTATGAAAATTCTCGTAACCGGTGGTGCTGGGTTTATTGGATATCACGTTTCAAAAGCTTTATTGGAAAGAGGAGACGAAGTCGTAGTTGTAGATAATTTGAATGATTATTACGATGTTCAAATAAAAAAAGATCGTATTAAAGATTTAGGATCCAATGTTACTTTTTACAAAATAGATATTTCTAATTATGAAGCATTAAATGTGGTGTTTCAACATCACAAATTTGACAAAGTATGTCATTTAGCAGCTCAAGCAGGTGTGCGCTATTCTATTGAGAATCCTCATGCTTATGAAAGGGCAAATGGTCTTGGTTCTTTAAATGTTTTAGAATGTATGCGCCATCATAATGTTAAAGATCTAGTGTTTGCATCCAGTTCAAGTGTCTATGGTGGAAATAAAACAACACCATTTTCTGTAGAACATAATGTTGATTCTCCAATTTCTCTTTATGCAGCAAGTAAGAAATATAACGAATTAAAAGCACATGTATATCATAAATTATATGGATTAAATTGTATAGGGTTAAGATTTTTTACAGTCTATGGAAACATGGGTCGTCCAGATATGGCCTTATATTTATTTACAAAAGCTATTCTTGAAAACAAGCCAATTGATGTTTTTAATAATGGAGGGCATGAACGAGATTTCACCCATGTTAGTGATATTACGCACGGTGTATTACTTGCCTTAGACCAAGTACCTCTTCATGGATTTCAAATTTTAAACTTAGGAAATGATGATACCATCCATTTAATGGATTTTATTGGTCATATTGAGAGATCTATTGGAAAAACTGCAGAAAAAAATATGTTGCCAATGCAAAAAGGAGATGTCTATAA
Organism: Candidatus Woesearchaeota archaeon; assembly: GCA_018655525.1. Lineage (GTDB taxonomy): Archaea > Nanobdellota > Nanobdellia > Woesearchaeales > GW2011-AR9 > 1-14-0-10-32-24. Next base: position 7,504 of record JABIJM010000004.1, read on the forward strand.
AACTCACGCTAATATTGAAAAAACAAAACAAGTTCTTGGATGGGAACCAAAAATGAGTGTAGATAAAGGCATTAATGAATTCGTGTCTTGGTATAGGGGTTATCATAATATTTGATTACAATGGATTCTCAAAAAATTTGTGTGGTAGGGTTAGGTTATGTTGGCTTACCACTTGCTATTGCGTTAAATAAACATTATTCGGTTGTTGGCTTTGATGTAAATCAAACTAGAATTAATGAACTTCAACAAGGAAATGACGGAAGTAATGAAGTTTCAGATAATGAACTTCAAGCTTCATCTATCACTTTCACAACTAATCCTGTTGAAATCAACACTTGTAATTTTATTATTGTTTGTGTTCCAACTCCTATAGATAAACATAAAAAACCAGATTTAACATATCTTGAATCCTCTTCTGAATTAATTGGTAAAAATCTTTCTTCTGGGTCAATTGTAATTTATGAAAGTACAGTTTATCCTGGGGTTACTGAAGAAGTTTGCGTTCCTATCTTGGAGAAATATTCTGGTTTGAAATATCATCAAGATTTTAAAATAGGTTATTCTCCAGAAAGAATGAATCCTGGTGATAAAGAACGATCTGTCGATAAAATTGTTAAAATTGTTTCTGGTTCCGATCATGAAGCATTAGATATTGTCAATCAAGTTTATAGTAAAATCACGCGAACTCATCAAGCTTCATCTATTAAAGTTGCAGAAGCAGCAAAAGTCATTGAAAATATTCAAAGAGATTTGAACATTGCTTTGATGAATGAACTTGCAATCATTTTTGATAAAATGAATATTAAAACAACCGACGTCTTAAAGGCGGC
>JABIJM010000030.1 GCA_018655525.1 Candidatus Woesearchaeota archaeon
AAGAAACAACAGAAGAACCTGCAACTGAAGAAGCACCAGCGGAAGAAACAACAGAAGAACCTGCAACTGAAGAAGCACCAGCAGAAGAAACAACAGAAGAACCTGCAACTGAAGAAGCACCGGCGGAAGAAACAACAGAAGAACCTGCAACTGAAGAAGCACCAGCGGAAGAAACAACAGAAGAACCTGCAACTGAAGAAGCACCGGCGGAAGAACCTTCTGAAGAAAAGAAACCAGAAGAACCTGCAACAGAATAAGTTTTCTTATTTTTTTTTATTTCTTTAATTTTAAATCAAAACAAACTCTAAACCATCCAGGAGAATATTGACCACATTTCACTTTTCTTAAGACGCGAACAGGGTATTTCAAATTTTTAGATTTCTCACGAATTGCTTTTGCAGCTTTATCAATATCTTTTTGATCTAAAAACCCATAAAGGTGAATAATACCATCTTTTTTCAAACGAGGTAATGCAATATCTAAAAAAGTTTCTGCAGTTTTAGGGAGTGGCATACAAATTCTATCAAACTTTTTACGTAGTTTAGGAAGAATCTTACGAACATCGCCTTGTTTTAAGAAAATTATATTTTCTAATTTATTTGACGTTACATTTTCCATTGCATAAAAATGTCCACTTGGGTTCAGTTCTACCCCAAGAACAGATTTTGCAGGAGAATTTTTTGCAATAACTAAAGGAAAAGGCCCGCATCCCGAAAACATAACAAGAACGTCTTCATCTTTTTTTACTTGTTTTGCAACTCGTAATCGTTCACTTCCTGTTCGTGCAGAAAAATACACTTGTTCAAGATGTAATTTTAAATTAATATTATTTTCGTGATGCACAGTCTCTTTAGATTTTTTTCCTGCAAGAATTTTTACTTTCCTTGTTCTAAAAACACCCGAGTGGATTGCAGATTTCTTCACAACCGTTTCAATTTGCGGATGTGTTTCCAAATATGCTTCTGCAATTTTTCGTTCTTTCTTTTTCAATTCTTCAGGAATTTCAATAATCATGATACTTCCCACGATTTCTTGTGAGCGTGGAAGAATTTTCATTTCTTTTCGTGTTAATTTCTTTTTAAGAATATCTTTTGCAGTTATAATTTTAGGTATACGTGGAAATGTAAACTTTGTATCAACAACTTTTGCACCTTTAACCTTAATACGTTTCGTAATAGGAAAGTAAATGTGGTCCATTTCTTTCACAGCACGTAGATTAGGATGCATAATTCCTTTCTTAGAAAGTTCTTTTCGTACACGTTGTGCATTTTTAAGTTCTGTGTATACTGCTAACATACAAAGAATAAAAGAAAAAGTGTATTTAAAACTTGCTCTAATTAGTAATAAATTCCTTCTTTTTTTAATTTTCTAAGAGTTTTTCGTTCATGAGTTTTCAAAATTTTCATTTTCTCTAAAGAGATTTTAGTTTTAGAACTAATAAATGTGAGATTATAATCTTTGAAAATTCGTCCAAAAATAAATTTTACGCGTGCCATATGGAAGTCAGAAGTTACAATGATTACATCTTTTATTTTATACTTTCCTACAATGACATGTGAAAAAAATGCATCTTCAACCGTATTCTGACTTCGTGCAATCTTAAGAAAACGACTTTTAGCTAACCCCTTCTTTAATAAGTAATCTTTAGAATAAGAAGCATGCATCTTTTTAGTGGTATTAAGATGGTTACCAAATCCACCCGTTACAAGAATCTTATATCCTTTTTCCAGTTTCGTGAAACTAAGATTGAGACGTTCCTTTGCAATAGAAGATAGCCTTCCTTTTGAATCATTTGTATGTCCAAGAATAATCATAACGCCTTTCATGTTAAATAAGAAATTCTAAAAGTATATTAACTTTCCTAGAAAAATGCACTCAATCCTTTCTGCGATAATTTTTTATTTTCAGATCCTAACTTTTCTAATTTTGTTTTGACACGAGCTTCACTAAAATCGTGTTTTTCTACTAATAATTTTAATAACGCTGGTTCATCAATCTTTTTCCATTCTAATTCAAAATCGTCTGTCACGGGAATGTCTTTGATAGTATCAAATATTTCTTTCCATGGTAAATCCGGATAATGTTTGTCCCATTCTACTTTGTTAAAGATAGCATCAAAATCTTCACCAAGTTCTTTGATTAATTTTAATCCTTTCTTAGGTCCAATACCTTTGATCCCTCCAGGATTATAATCTGTACCTGCAAGAATCGCAAGTACAATTAGTTGATCTTGCGTAACATCCAATTCCTTTAAAACATCAGCAAGCTTAATGACTTCCGGCTTGATTTTGACATAACCAAGCGTTCCTGTTTTACGTCGTTTTCCTTCAATAGAAAGATTTCTGATAAGTGTTGGACATCCAAAAATAAGGTTATCATAATCTTGAGATACTGAACCATACGCTTTTCCTACCTTAACCATATACGCTGTTTGTGCTTCTCCTTCTGAAGGTGCTTGCACAATTGGTAACCCTAATGCTGTAAGAAGATTCTTCGCATTTTGAATCATATCTTTTGTTAATACTGCCGTTCTTCCAGCTTGTTTTTTCATCTCAACATAATCATCAGAATCTTCAGCTTCTTTTAATTTCAAGGCAGCTTTTTCTTTCACAGATTTTCTAATTTCCCATGTTTTCTGTTTGATTGCAGGTGCTGTCCCATCAAACACAAATACTAATTTTAATCCTTGTTCCATTAAAGAAGTTGTTCTATTAAATAATCCAATAAGGTGAGAGGTTACATTTCCATGTTTATCTGTTAATACACTACCATCTATTCCACGAATCGTCGTAAGAAATTGATACAACAGATTCATAGAATCAACTGCGAGAATTTTTCCATTGAGATCTTTTGTAGAAATTTCTTCTCTTACAACAATATCTTTAAATTTTAAACCCATCTTACTCAATCTTTTTTACTAATGCATTCTGAAATGCATCTGATTCTAACATCTCTTGTGCCTTTTTATTTAAATCCTTGGTATACAAGAATAAAAGAGGTAATTTCTTAATTCTGGATTCCATATATGCAGTAGAAAGATCTTTTTCATCACACCTTGCCTTAGATTTAGCTTTACAAAAATAGGTCACCTCTCCAACAATAGAAGGAACCCGTAACACAAAATCCATTTCTTTATTTTTACGAATGGTTTCCTTTTGATCAATTTTAATATTAAGATTTTTTAAGAAAGTTTCAATCGCAGGAAGGAATTTATCTTCCACAGAAACTTTTCTTCCACGTGTTTTCTTTTTAGGTTCATCAACCCATGTTTCTAATTCTGCATTAGAAGTTAATTTTTCTTTTACTTCTTCTTTAGATTCTTTAGGTTCCTCTTTAACTTCTTTAACAAGTTCTTCAGTTTTTTTAACTTCTGGTTCAATAACTTTTTCTATAACAGGTTCTACTTTCTCAACAGGTTTAGGAGTTTCTAGTTCTTTAATTTCTTCTACTTCAGGAACTGGTTCTTCTACAGGAGTACCTTTTATTACTGATTCTACTTCCTTTTCAGGTTCAGAGAGTTCTACTAGCACAGGTTCTTCTACTGGTGCTTCAACCTTAACTTCTTCAGCAACAAGTTCCGCAGGCGCAGCCGAGGAATCAGAATCCTTAGATTCTGTATCTTCTTTTATTTCTTCAACCACTTCAGGAATAACTTCTTCCTTTGGTATTTCTAGTATTTCTTCTTCAACTTTTTCTTCAACCTTAGGTTTTAAAATGTCACTAATTATGGCACTAGCTTCTTGTGCAGAAAGTAAATGCCATTTCCAGAAAAATTCGGCACCTGCTGGTGAACGTACTTGTAAAGGTATTGCAAAATCTTTCAATTGACGTAATGCAACTTTAGATAAAAGATCTAATTCATTTTCTCGTAGAACTCGTTGACCTTTAAGATTTTCCAACACATCATAATCTTTTACATTCAAATTGTCCTTCGCAAATTGAAATAATTGGTCTTCTTGACCTTCTAAAAAATATAATGGGGATCCACCAACTTTGAGGAAAGAAATTTTGATTTTATTCCGAGATGTTAAATCAGAAAGGTGAGCCGATGCAATTAATATAGAACTGCCTATGGTCTTTGCAACTTTACTTGGAATGGTAGGTCCTGTTGCTTTTAAAAACAAAAGAATTTGGTCATGAGCATCCATGACCATTTAAGTAAAAAAAGAGTTTATAAGGATTTTGCAACTCTAACACTAGGGTCTAAGCCATCTAACTTCCCAATATGTACAATCTCCTTCATCATCCACGACACCCATCAACAAACGTTTCTTGGTACTGTGAGCAACACGGTTCTTTGCAGAGAAATCATGCCATGTTAATGTGCTACCTTCTGAAACAGGATAAATGATCCATCTTGCATGGTCTTCTCCCGGTTTTACACCACGATCATAAACACGAAAATCAGCACCAAATTTTAATGCTGTCTTTACAATATAACCACGATTTCGCATATCTTTGAATACTGCATACCTAATCCAGAAATTTGGTTCAATTTTTCTACATTTTTTGATATATGCTTCAGAAGTTAATGCCCTTCCAGCTTCACTTTTCACAATGAGCCTTCCACGTTCCATCAAATAAAGTCCTTCTAATAAAGAAAGTTCAACTTTACCTGATTCTGCAACCTTCCCAAACCTACTTTGGTTATAGAATTCACGTGCTTCATCACTTGATTCTGTTAATACACGTGCATCAATCAAAATCCCTTTAACAGGATCCTTTTTTGTTTTTTGTTCATTATCTAAAGAAGTTTCAGACTTTGCTGCTTTCATAGATATTTTTTTTGCTTTTGCCATAGAAAATAGATTTGTGTTCAGAGTTTAAAAGATTTGTGTTAAATTTAAATAAAATTACAATAATTAAGATAAAATGTCAAAAATCTTATTTATTTGTTGGGGAAATGTTGCACGAAGTCAAATGGCTGAAGCATATTATAATCATTTTACACATACCAAAAATGCATCAAGTGCAGGCACTTTAGATTTTACTCCAGAAAAATATAAAATTCCACTCAAACCAGTTATTGAAGTTATGAAAGAAGAAGGGATAGACATCTCTCAACAGAAAGTAGAATTTGTTACACAAGAGATGGTTGATACCAATGATAAAATTTATATTCTTTGTAAAAAAGAAAAATGCCCAGAATTTTTGTTGAATTCAAATAAAATAGAGATCTGGGATATTAAAGATCCATTCGGAGAATCTCACGAAGTATTTAGAAAAACAAGAGAGATAATCAAAAATAAAATTGAAGAGATCACAACTCACTAATCTTCTGTTCCTTCCAGCTCCACCATTTCTGTTTGCCAATCACTAGGTGATCTAACAATGGAATACCCATCACATCTCCAGTTTCATCTAAAACACGTGTGACCTCTAAATCTTCTTCGCTTGGGGTGGGATCACCAGAAGGATGATTATGAAGAATAATGATTGAATTAGCAAGATGTTTCACAGCACCATGAAACACTTCTCGTGGATGTACTAAAGAAGTATTTAATGTTCCAATTGTAATGGTTTGGTCTCCAATAATTTTATTTTTTGAATCAAGATACACTGCGATGAAATGTTCCTTTTGTAAATCTTGCATTTTCTTGACATAGTTTTTTGCAAGATCACGAGATTTCAATATTGGAACTTTTTGATCTTCCTTAAGCGGAATCCTTTTTGCAAGTTCAAACAACGCCACAATTTGACATGCTTTTGCCTTTCCAATTCCATGTTCCTGACATAATTCTTGTAAAGAAGCATTTGAAAGATTCCGTAATCCATATTTCGCTAATAATCCATAGGAAATCTGCAACACATTCTCCTTCTTTGTCCCAGATTTTAATAAGACAGCTAACAATTCCCCATTAGATAATACTTGCGGGCCAGCACGTTCCATCCGTTCACGAGGTCTGTCCTGTGGTATGATTTCTTTTATTCTCATTTGGATAGAAAATGGATTTTGGGTTTATAAGTTCTACGGGGACTTGTCTAGTGTGGGGTGTGGTATTAATTCTCAGAAAAAAGTAACATCTTGTGTACGAACTAAATATTCTCCAGTTAGAGTATTCAAAACATTTAGAAATTTATCAGGAGTTACAGGTTGTGAGGTTGCACAACTTCCTTGAGCTAAACTTTCTCTCCAATCTTTTGCACCATAGTCCTCCCAATCTTCATCAGGAACTAAATCAGCAACATCAAGAACCACTTGAATATAAACAAGTGGAATGCCAAATTTTCCTGCACAATTCCTCGCAGCATGCCTTGCAGTTGCTAAATTGCCAAAATATATTAAATCAGAATTTGATATTAAATCACAGCCCCAGTGACCCCAAGAATCGTTCCCAGTTAATTTTCTTGGTTTTAATCCATTTTTCATGATATCATCTAAAAATTTTCCAGAAGTACCATGAATTAAAATAACTTGATCTACATCATCTGGAATCACATAAGTGTTCTGATGATATCTTAGTTCTAAATCTCTAATATTAATGATTCTACCCATATAATGGCAATATTTCACCATATTTAAAAGGATATTCGTTAAAAATGAAAATTATGATTTTCTTTCATGTTTTAATTAACACAACCCTCTGCAATTCACGCATCGCCTTCTTAGAATCTTCTGCTTTAGAAATAAAGCTCCCAGATACGAAATGGTCAGCACCAGCTGAAACAGCATCCTTAATAGTCGTAGGATTCATCCCACCATCTACAATAACTTCAATTCCTGGTTTATCTGCTTTAATTTGTGCAATTTTTTCCAAAGGTTCCTTGAGATACTTTGCACCATAAAACCCAGGATTCACTGTTAAAATCAGCACTACATCAATATCGTTGATGTAAGGTTTAATTACATCATAACTTGTTTCTGGATTTAAAGAGAAGCCAACTAAATAATTCTTACCTTTCATCCAAGAGATATATTTAGGGATATCACTAATTTCCTCAACCATTGGAACAGAAACTCGCATTCTATTTCCATACTGTTCAATCCATTTTTCTGGATTCTTAATCATTAAATGGGCATTGTACGTAAATTTATCACTTAATTCTAATGGAAAGTTGTTTGCAGTTCCAGGAACTGCTTGACCATCTGCCATGTCAAGATGTAATTCTTTTGCAACACCATCTAGTTTAGTAAATAAAGCATCCATTTCCTGCGGAGTTTGCGCCATTACAGACGGATAAATTCTTTGAATCATTTTAGTATCTTGTAACCCTTTCCCTATAAAACTTTTATGCATCTTTCCTAATCTTTATTTCTCATACAACCGTACTTTATTCAATCTTCGTTTATGTCTCTTTTTATGTGAAAACTTGGTATTCAACCAAACATTTGCGATTTTCTTTGCCATACCCTTATCAAGATAATCAGCAGGCAAACTTAGAATGTTTGCATCATCATCAAGTCGTGTTGTCTTTGCTTCTTTGATAGAAAATCCTGTGACACCACGAGCTCCTTTCACTTTGTTCACAGCAATACAAATACCTTGACCATTTCTGCAAATCACAATCCCTTTTGATTTTGACTTAACAACAGCTTCTGCAAGTGGGATTGCAAAATCTGGATAATCATCTTCTTTGTTTAAGACAAAAGGTCCTAAATCTCTAATATTATGACCTTTCTTTGTCAAATATTCTATCAGCTCTTCTTTTAATTTGAATCCTCCATGATCAGATGCGATAAAAACTATCATAAAATTCCCTCCAATAATTTTATGGACTTTCCTTCACTTTGTTCGGAAAGTTTCATTTTTTATTCACACTCCCGAATAATTTAATCCGTTCTTCAGCAACTTTCCTAATCTCTTCCCTTGCTGGTCCTAAAATATGACGTGGATCAAAATCTTTTGGTTGTTGTTTAAGAAATTTTCTTACCGCAGCGTCAAATGCTAACCGTAAATCTGTGTCAGTATTAATTTTATTAATGCCATTCTTGATTGCTAATTTTATTTGTGCGTTTGGCACACCATAAACACCTGTTAACTTTGCACCATATTTTTCTGCTTGTTGAACAATCTTTTTTGGAACACCAGATGCACCATGAAGTACTAAAGGTATCTTTGTTGTTTTTTTAATTTGTTTGAGAATATCATGTCTAAGGACAGCTTTTCCCTTAAATTTGAACGCTCCATGAGAAGTGCCAATTGCAATTGCTAAAAAATCACATCCAGTTCTTTCAACAAAATCTTTTGCTTGCTCCGGTTTTGTATAAATAATTTTCTTTGTAGAAACTAAATCTTCATTCCCTCCAATTGTACCTAATTCTCCTTCAATAGAAATGCCTTTATTATGAGCAAGATTTGCCAATCTTTTTGTGATACGTACATTTTCTTTGTAAGGAAGATGAGACCCATCAAACATTACTGAAGAATATCCTAGTTTGATACATCTCTTAATTGTAGCTAAATCTTTTCCATGATCTAAATGTAATGCAATTGGAACATTTGCAAGGTTCGCTGCTGTATGTACTAATTCATAAAGAAAGTTTAAACCAGCATATTTAATTGCACCTTCACTTGTTGAAATAATAAGCGGTGATTTCAGATTCACACCAGCTTGTACAACACCCTGTACAATTTCCATGTTATTAACATTAAAATGTGGCACCGCGTAATTTCCGCGATGCGCTTTGTACAATATTTTTTTAGTTGATGCGAACATTTACATGAATAATTCAATTAATACCCATAATGAAAGTCCAACCCACACTACAAATGCTAACCAATTATCTTTTACAATTGTTTTTGGTTTAAACAATTTCATTAATTTTTGTGCATATGGTGCAAGCAATAGGGCATATAATGCTGCTGTAAATAAGCTCACTGCAAAAATTTGAACTATACTTAATGTTTGAAGTAAGAAATACAATATAATTGCGCTTACAACCACAATAGCTCCTTGAAACAGTTTAACATTACTAAACCATTTTTTTGATAAACCAAACAACAAATCTGGTTTAATTGTTAATAAAATTAGTTTTAACAATACAATCACTGATAAAATCAATGCGATAATTTCTACTCCTGTAAATCCCATAAATAAACACCTCTTTTTACCTTATAAAGAAACGAAAGTTTTTATATGTTGTGATTATCATTCCTTCATGTCATTGCAATCAATAGCTAAAAAATTTAGAAAACCTAAAGCAGAAGTTTCTCCATTATTTTATACACGTTGGTCTCCACGTGCAATGAAAGGTAAATTAACAAAATCTGAATTAAAATCATTATTTGAAGCTGCACGATGGGCACCTTCCGCATTCAACGTTCAACCTTGGAGATTTATTGTCGCAACCGGTAAACGAAAAGATGTATTCACGGATTTCTTAGTTGACTTCAATAAATCATGGTGTAAGAATGCAACGGCATTAGTTGTGATTATCAGCAGAATAAATTCAGAATACAAAGAAAAACCAAATCCAACTCATTCTTTTGATACAGGAGCAGCATGGTTATCTCTTGCTTTAGAAGGTGCACGAAAAGGATTTGTTGTACATGGCATGTCAGGATTTGATTATAAGAGAGCAAAACGTGTTTTAAAAATATCAAATAAATACAAAATTGAAGCAATGTGTGCAATTGGAAAATTAGGACCTTCTTCCGTATTACCAAAAGATATGGCGAAACAAGAGAAACCTAATCAACGTAAGAAATTGTCAGAGATTGTTTCTTGGAATGGAACGTTTGATTTCAAGTAAAAACCCAAAATTTAATAAGAACCTCAGCTTCTTAAATAAACATGAGACGAAAAAAGAAGACCAAATCCGAGAACAAAGTTTTAACATACCTATGGAAAGCCACGAAGTTCTTCTTTAAAACATTGAAAAACTTCATTGTATGGACAGGAAAAGTCATTTATGCCCTATTTACAAATGGAGTTAAAAAAACAAAGGATGCAGTAGATGAAGTGAAAAAAGAATCAGCTATTTCTAAAAATCCCCCTCAATATCAAAAAATGAAAGTTTTTGAAGCTGTTGAAGGTGATTTTAAAGATTTTGAAGATAGACTCAGAAACAAATCTCTTGTGGTTGCAATCGCAGGAAGAAGAGGAAGTGGTAAATCAACATTGGCATTCAAAATTATGGAAAACATTATTGCAAAAAATAAAAAAAGAGTAGGATTTGCAATGGGTGTTAAACAAGATTTACTTCCTGGATGGATTAAATCAATTGATAGTATTGAAAATGTAGGCAATAATGGAATTGTAGTTGTTGATGAAGGTGCACTTAGTTTCGGATCACGAAATTCCATGAGTAAAAAAAATAAAGGATTAGGAGAATTACTTGCAATTGCAAGACACAAAGATATCACATTATTATTAGTAACACAAAATACATCTATGATTGACAAAAATGTCTTAAATTTATGTGATTCCATTTTACTGAAAGAAGGAAGTTTACTTCAAGATAAAATGGAACGAAATGCAATCAAAAGTTTATATACAAAAGTAAGTAAAAAGTTTAAGATTATTGATAAAAAAGAAAGAATCAAATTTTTCTATGTTTATGATGACGATTTTGAGGGTATGTGCCATAGTGAGCTACCAAGTTTCTGGAATGAAGGCGTAAGCAAGAATCAAGCATGAGTTAAAAATGTTAAAAAGAAAAGTACGTAAAGTGCAAAAAAAAAGAACTATTTCTCGTAGAAAAAGTGATGAAAAGGGTGATTTACAAGCACAAAAAAAACGTACACAAAGATTTTATCGTTTAGTTTCTGGAGATATAGGAATTTTTGAAGCAGTTGATGAAGATTGTCCACAAGATGATCCCAGAAGAAAAAAGAAACCAAGCGGTGCATGGTTAGATAAATCCGAGAATAACTTTGGAGATGCAATTTCTTTCTGGACTGAAGGAGGACTACGAAGATATGCCAAAAGTAGATTATTGGAGTGGCATGCAAGTGTTGTTGCAGAAAAAATAACTGTGATTATAATTAAAAAACCATCAAAAGTATTATATGAAGATAAATTTCAAATTGTCGTAGATCCAGAATCAATTGGAAAACAGAAAAAACAAGTGCTAGGAGCATTCCTTTCAGAGAAAGGTATTATTATTTGATTCTTACATACCAGAATAATTAGGATCTTCTTTAAAAAATTTAGCACGAACCTCTTCCGAAGGTAACATAAATAGTTTTTTCCATTTAGATATTTTTGTTAAATCAATAAATTTAGCATAATAATATCCCTTAAGATGATCTAACTCCGATAATAAAGAATCAATCCTTTTAGTAGAAAGACGAAGTTGAACTCGCCTTACTGCCTCTGTTCCTTTCATATCACCTTCACGATAGGATTTACTTTTCAAGACAATTTGATCAATATTCTTAATACGCTCTCTTTGATGAGCAAGTTGTTCATGAATTCTTTCTACTTCCATATCAATAGATATATTTCTTGCACCCTCAATACCTTTTGGAAAAAAATGAGATTTACGAGAACGAGAAATTACTGAAAGAATCATACGCCTTGCGAGAAATCCAAAAAATTCATGTACTTCAACATCATTTGAACCTTGAGGATAATAAACATAGCGAAAATAATGACCAAGCTCTTCTGCGATTGTTTGACCATCACGAGAAAATTTATTTGGATCAGATGTTTCAATAATATTTGCAAAAGCTGGGTTAAACCATGCATAAGAATGTGATGGGAGGTCATAATTCACTCGGAAGTAAACAGGTTTCCCCAAAGGTTGAACTAAACCATAATGTTCAAAAAGAGCAAGAAAATCAAGCATTGATTTACGCGATTTTTCTCCTTCCTTGCTGATTTGTTTTGTCTGAATTGGCGTAAGTTTATCTAATAAATGTTTATTTGAAAGAAAATCTTTTGCAGAAGATACAATTGTACCAGCATGATTTGAATTTAGATGATCTACCGCTTTGTTCATTCCCCTTTCCAAACTTTTTCTTTCAATTCGCTCTTCCATATGTTCTAAATCTTTCAATTCTTTAAGAAGAGTTACAATACCAATATTTCGGTTATCTCCAAGAATGTTGGAAACAATTCTTTTTATTTCAGCCCAATCCTGCTTCTTGCTAAAAACCGCGCGCTCTAATTCTCCATCATGCGCCAGAGATTTGACTAATTTATTTTTAAAAGATTCTAATAAAGTAATAAATTTTTCAATTTCCTTTCGGTCCCTTGGCGAAATAGTTTCTAAATCTAAAAGAATTTTTTTTAAATTTTTAACCCAATAATTCAAGCGTCGCGTAATACGTGTAGATCTACGGATTAAGTGTTTTATATGAACGACGTAATGTTGTTTATTTGAATTAGAAGGAGTCTTTTGTAAAATTTGTGAGAGATATAAAAGGTCAGTTCTGATATTATCGACAACAAGATATTCTTTTAAAGTAAATTTTAAACTTTTTTTACGATATTTTTCAACTGTTTTTATTACTTCCTTTAAACCCATTTTAAATAATAATAAAAAAACTAAGTATTTATACTTTTCTAGATATTTGTAGATACAAAGTCATAAGTAAAAAAAAATTAACAAAGTTCTGCTAATGTTTCTTCTTCAATTCTTCTTTCTTCTTCTTCCTTGAATTCAGACCTCATTTGCTCCACTATACCCTTTACTTCTCCTACATAGGTATCTCCATCTTTAGATAAAGGCGATCCATGTTTATGTGAATATCTTCTTTCTAATTCCTTAACACTATGGCCTTCCCTTACAAAATCGGGGAGTACTGCAAGCCTAAGATGTTCTACACTATCACAAATTCCTCTTGCTGCTTCGTACTTTTCTTCAAGTGTTGCTTTTAATTTTTCATATTCCTTTTGTGGAACTCCTATTGCTACTTCGTACCTTGCTTCAAGTTTTGCATATTCTTCTTGTTGAATTTCTGTAGCTCTTTCTATTACAGCATGGTAATCTATTTCCAGGCCTTTCTCAGCACTTTTTTTAACAAAACTTTCTTCCGAATCTGATAATTTACTTAACTTTAAGTATGAAAGTAATTTTCTAGTTTCATTACTCTCTATTCTATGCTGATCAGATTTTGCAGATTTTATACTTTTTCTAATATCTGTGTATAGCTCTAAAGCCTTGGTGGAAAGAGTAGACATTATCTGTTTTTCCGCCAATACTACCGGAACTGCAACCAATAATCCAATTATCCCTGCTCCCGCAATCCCTCCCATACCGGCAACACCAGCAAGCATATATGTTCCATAACCCACTGATGCCAAACCACTTAACACACCCGCCCAGTTTCCTGCACGGCCAGCATTCCATATAGTGTCATGCGAATAATAACAATAAGTGTTATAATCTTTTTCTTTTACCGTTTGTTTTTCAATAATATCCTCTAATGGTTTCGTCACTACTTCTTCTAAAGCCATCTCAAAAAACTCTGGACGCATCCCACAATTTAATGCTTCTTCTTTCCACATTTTGTATGTATCAACTGCATCTACTTTTCTCTGAGTACTATCCTCTTTTGCAAACATTGATCTACAATCTTTTTCAACCTTTGCTTCCAATTTCTTTTGAGAATCTAAATAATCAAGATCACTTAAATCTGGAGCCATTTCTGGCAGAGCTAGTTCGTATTCCAAATCCATTATTGTTGTTGTGGTCATTGTATAAGGATAGGGACACCCAAGACATATTAAAGTTTGGACACAGAATTAGGAGAATAAAGGATTAACAACACAAAAACCCAGGAAATGCATAAAAAACTGATAAAATAAAGAGATTTATTTAGAAGGCAACAAATAATCTTCACTCACTGAACTTGCTTGTGTATCTACAAGGATATCAGCAAATTCGTCTTTGATATTTCGGATAATTTTGTTAAAGTCTTGGAATGTTTCGGCCATAATGTCTAACTCAACTTCCCAAGGAGAAATGTACCTGCCAAAATGAGTAATCTCTGGCTTTTGTTTACAATACTCAATTAATTTTTTTTCATTTAATTTTGACAGTTTCTTAAAATAAAGAAATACTTTAAACAAATGTTTACCTAATTTGTTGTGATCAATATCAACGGAATATTTTACAATAACTCCAGAATCACTTAATTTTTTCATTCTCCCACGTATAATGTCTACAGAGGATTTCATTTGTTGTGCCAATTTCACTAAAGAAATACGCGCATTACCTACTAAAATCTTTAAAATTTGTAAATCTAAATCCTTAATCGGAAAAGTGTCCACATCACCAAATATTTTAACTGGGTCTCTAACTTTTCCATGAATATATTTCATAGGAAACATCAATTCATAAATAACAATGACGGCATCTTTCTTTAGAATTAAATGGCGAAATTTTTGAAACAAATTTTGTTTCATTTCAAAGAAATCCTTATGAGATTTTGCAAAAATTGTTAACCCAACATCCCAAGAACCTTCACTGACACCCAACCAAAAAAGATGATCAATACCCATTACATAATCTCGCAGTTCATCACGTTCTTTTTGCGTTCCGGTAAGATTGAGATATAACTCATAACCTTGGTAGCCAATTTTATTAAAATTAATAATTGTTGTGAAATTCCGAACAATCCCTTTCTTTTGCAATTGTTCAATACGGTATCTCACGGACTCTCTTGACCTCCCTATACGTTTAGCGATAGAAACATCTGGTAAACGGGAATTTTGATCTAACTCAAATAAAAGTTTACGATCAATTTTATCTAATTTGTACATAAAGCTAGGATTTTAAGGATATTTATAAGGTTTTCCCATGAAACGCATAAAATCGGGTCCAAAGTTTAAAATACCTACTTGAATGACATCATTGTATACATAGAGAAATAAAAATGAAAGAAGAAATAAAATTGGAAAAGAGGGTTAAAAGAATGGATGCTACTAGCGCAGTAGTAAGAGGAACACTAATTGGAGCTGGATTAGCAATACCTGCAGCTTTGTATGCAAGTACGCTACCTTGGTATGAAAATCTTGGAGATGCGATAGATATCGTATCGCATGGATCATTAATTGGTGCAGTAACGGGACTAGCAATATATGGTGTTAGTAAAATGTATAGCGCAAGTAAATAAAAATAAATGAGAAATAAAAAAAATGGAAAGCGACTTATAGTGTTAAATAGAAAAAGGTTAGAATTTCTTAACTTTCACAGGTGTATACACATTCCTTTTCTTTACTTCTTTAACATTAAACTCTCTAAATTTAAATTTAGGATTGCCTTTCAATGCTCGCTTCATCAAGGATAAACTAACCAAACCATTCTGAGGCCCAACTTTCTGTACAACACCTGCAGAACTAATTGTGCCCCACATCATCGCTTCACCAACATCTTTTCCATTACTAAGAGCTGACATAAATCCTGTAGAAAAGGCATCACCACAACCTGTTCTTTCCATGATAGGTACATCATAAATTGGACAGAATAAATACTTCTCCCCATCATAAGAATAACTTCCTTTTGGACCATCCGTAACACATGCAACATTAGGACCTGTTTCTTGGAGCTTACGTGCAAGATACATCATATCGCGCCTCTTTGTTCCAAGAAGTTTCTGCGTCTCTTCTACATTGAGAAATACGACTTCTGTTGCTTGCAACATTGATTTAATTTTTTTCAAACCAAGATTTAATTGATGTGTTCCTGGATTGAAACCCATTTTAGATTTATTCTTCTTAAGATATTTTAACAAAGGATCAAAGATTTTTTCACTTCCTTTTGCCATAGAAGTCAAATATACAAATGTACTCCTTCCAAGACGTGGAAATTTATAATCACGTTTTTCATGATGTACTAAAATGGTTCTATCTCCTTTGTAATAAAGAACAACCGAATAATTTGTCTTCTGACCTTTCTTACGATAAAAATATTTTGTACTTACATTATTATCCTTCATACTTCTGTAAATCAATTCTCCCTGCGTATCTGCACCGACTTCAGCATATAATGCAGATTTCAAACCTAAACGAGAAGTTCCTATTGCAATATTCCCAGCATTTCCACCTACAAGTTTATCAACGTTATCAATACTTAACTTAGTAGGAAACGTAAAATCAAGATGGTTACCGTGTTTAGAAGCTACATTTCCTACTTGTATAAAAACATCTTCTGTAACGTCACCAATGGAAATAATATCTAACATCTTGATAAGATATAAAATATTAAAGCTATTTTAATCTATCGGAAAAGAAAAACATTTATCAACTACCAAATATTAATCACTTAAATAATGATTTCAGAATATCTCATATTAATAGGAGGATTTATTGCAATTTTAATCCTTGCAGATTTAATTGTAAAAAGTGTTGTAAGATTAGCAAAACACTTCGGTGTTTCCGGAACGTTTGTGGGGTTAACAGTTCTTTCTATTGGGACATCAATACCTGAAATTCTCTCAGCAGTTGTTGGAAGTATTAATATTCTTAAAGATCCCAGTACATTTCAAACAATATCGGGTTTAATTATTGGTCAAAACATAGGATCAGATATCTTTCAACAAAGTTTCATACTTGGGATTATAGGGATTATTGGAACCATTATTGTTGTTAAAAAAGATTTATTCAAAGAAGTAGGCGCCCTCATTGGTGGAGCAGTGTTAGTATGGATTTTTGCTCTTGGCGGTTTAATTAATAGAGTTGAAGGTTTTCTCATGCTTGCAGTATACCTAGGATATCTTTATTATTTATTTAAACATAAAAATAGTGGAAAGAAAAAGAAAAAAGATATATTATCTCAAAAAAGAATTATATTAGAAAGTCTCGGGATTGTAGGAGGATTTGTTGTAATGGGAATTGTGGCTGATAAGGTTCTGGGGATAGCAACACAAATCGTTTCAACCACCACTTTAAGTGCATCTTTCTTAGGTGTAATTTTACTTGGAGTTGCTTCCGCCCTTCCTGAACTGACAACTGCCCTTGTGGCTGTCCTCAAAAAAGAAAGAGGCATTTCAGCAGGTGTATTAATTGGAAGCAATATCACAAACCCGTTAATGGGTCTTGGTCTTGGGGCATTAATTTCTACCTATAAAGTTCCAAATGTTGTCCTGTACTACGATCTTCCGTTTAAAATAGGAACAGCATTACTCATTTATTATTTCCTCACAAGAAATGAAGAACTAAACAAATGGGAAGCAATAGTTCTTATTGCCCTATTCATCGCATATTTAATTTTACGACAGATGTATTTTCCTTTAGACTTTTAATAACTTCAATTTTACTTAAAGTCATCCATACTTTTTTAAATACAGTTTCATAATTACACCTTATGACACAGAACTTCCTATTAGTAGATTTAAACGAAAAGAAAACTAAAAAACTTGCTGAAACCATTACTTCAGATACTTCTCGGAAAATCCTCAATCATCTTGCTGATAAAGATGATTCTGAAAAAAATATTTCTACTTCAATGAAAATCCCAATTTCTACAGTACATTACCATCTTCAAAAATTGCAAGAAGCAGGATTGGTAACGGTAGAAGAATTCCATTATTCAGAGAAAGGAAGAGTCATTAATCATTATAAACTTGCGAATAAATATATTATCATCGCTCCTAAAAAAGTTTCTGGATTGAGAGAAAAATTAAAAGGGATCTTACCGGTAGCAATCATTTTTGGTGCAATTAGTGTAGCCATTAAATTCTTTACAACAAAAACAACTGAATTTGCGAGCCCCATGGTTGCAAAAACAATGGATTTCCAAGAATCAGCCCCTATGTTACTTAAAGAAGCACCCGTACAAGCTGTTTCTAAAGTTCCGGAAGCTGCATTATGGTTCTTAGCAGGTGGAATTACAGTGGCTGTGATTTATGTTGTTTACGATTATTTAAAAAGAAGATAAAAATTAAGGCATATGTGCTTTTTCTTGTTTCATCTGAAAATATTCTGCCATTACATCATAACCTTTTTCTTGACGAAGTTTTCTTCTTGTTCTTAGCATATAACTAATATCTTTTGTAGTAGAAGCGGGAAAACCATAATAACGATCAAGAAATATTGCCGTTATTTCACCAGCATATCGAAATTGACTATGGATATTATCATTTAAATACCCTGCTCCAACGACATTTGAAGAAATTCCTCTTAACGCAACTTTTTCAATTAGAGAAAGATCTTTTAAACCAGTATAACGTTTAATTGCAGATAAAGATTTTTGATATACTAATTGAACACTATGTGTATATTTAACCATATAACTCTAAAAACAAGCCTTTTTTATAAAACTAAGCTTATTTTTCAGAAAAGAAAAAATAAAAAAATAAAAAATTACTTCTTGAACTTTCTCCATACAAACCATCCAACCAAAGCTACGATTGCATAAGGAAGTACAACAAAGATCAACATCAATAATGTGTTAAAGCTTTCAACCAATCCACGAACGAGTTCTGAGAATTTTACAACTGCAATGTGCACATATCCGGACTTCTCTTCATCTAGATTAAAATAGATTGTTGTATAATCCACTCTTTGATCTTGATTTTGAATACGTTCTTCAAGATTCTTAATAGTTCGTTCTAAATTAAAGATGTTATTTGTTAAAACAATTTTATCATCAATATCTTTAGCTTGCGTATACATCTGATTAAACTTTGTTAATCGTGATTTCTCTGCAGATAATTGTGTTTCAAGAGATTCATAATATTCTGTGATATCGTTTTTTCCAACATTAAATGACTGTATTTCTCCTATTTTTTTAAGTTGCGTTACAACAGCATCAGCTTTAGATGTTTCAACTTTAATTTGATAATTTCCAGATTTAGATTTATCATAGGCATGAACATTCTCATTAAGTAAGATAGAATTTGTTGATGTAATAATCGCTTTCAATTCAGTTTCTTTTTCTAAAAAATCTCCGCGATCAACTTCTGTGGACATACTTACAGTTCCAACAATTTTTCTATCAGAAATTTCCGGTGCAAATCCAGAATCAAACACCATACTTTCTTGCATTGCTATTCCCATAGAAGGCGCAGATTTCCCATACATTGCAGTATCACCAACACTAAATGTTGAACCACTTGTTCCACTTACAAAAAATAAGACTACTAAAAACAATACTAACAATAGCCAATTTTCTTTTAATTTATTCAATTGTTCTTTTATCATTATAATCACCAATAGAAAGAAAATAAAAAGAACTATATAAAGATTCCAATAACTTCAAGTATAGTTGAAGTCAAAAAAAAGAAAAAAATTATTCAGTTGAGTAAAACTTGTTCTCAAATTCAAGGCTCCAACGTGGATCCTCTGGAAATGCTTCATGCAAAATCTTGTTAAGTCTCACACCGTTCTCTATTGGTCCTTTATCTCCTTGTGAATAGAGTTGAATCATTTTATTGTATCCTTGACCTGTAATTTTCTCATACAAGGCAAGCATGATTCCACCACAAACAGGAACAAGATCAGTTTTAACTTCACTAGTAAGGCCTGTTTGTTTTAATTGGCCAAACCAACTTTGAGGTTTATGTTTATTACGATTACGCATCCTTCTCATCGAATAGTTTCGTAATTGCCTTTCAGTATAAATCTGAACTTGACTTGAATCTAATCCATATTCATGAATTCTCTCTTCAATTAATTTAGGAACAATTTTTTCTCGTAAGATCACGTCTTGTTCAACACGATTTAGCTCCATGAATTGATTTGCAAAGGATTTATAAAAATCCCAATCGACAACTTCCTTGATATCTTTTGGGATTGAACATAACTCCTGAATTCTTCCACATTTACGCTTACCACGACCTTCATAATGCGAAATTAATCCTTCTTCACCACGGATATGGTATGTGAAAAGACGTCTTTTCAAATCAATGTCATTTACTACCATAGCAAGATTTGCATCATATTGAAGAGCATCTTCTATTTGAGCAAATTGTTCTGCATTTGGTTTTTCACAAACTGTGAAATGTCCAGCAAATACAACAGTTTCAGGTTTCATTTTTCCACCTGAGTAGGTTGGTAGTGTGCTTGGCAACTTTCGATTGCTGCTATAGCTTCATCACCCGTAAGACCCTTGTATGTTAATACAAATCCGTCATATTTTTCCTCATGCCAAACTGACCTTTCTTGACCAAGTTCTGCTTTAATATCCCCAGTGGAGTGCAATTTACAATGAACTCCTGAAATGATGGAATCGTTTTCAATTGTTCCCCTACGATTCAGTTCTGCTCTTCCAGCCACAGCACCAACAGCAGCACTGGCTAATAAGGCTAAACCAACAAATGGTGCGTATTTATTCAAATCTATTTTATCATCTATCATTTTTAATCATCTCCTTTGTTTTTTCTTATTGTTTAGTAACAACAAATAAGATATAAAACATCTTACGCCAAATTTTGCATTTCCGAAATATTTATATAAAATAACGAGAATTAGTAAGAAATATAAGCAAAATGACTAAAATAGATGTAAAAGATCGCAAAATTCTTTCTGAACTAGACATGGATGCACGTATGCCAATTACAAAACTTGCAAAAAAGGTGGGGCTCTCACGACAAGTTGTTGAATACAGGATCAAACGTATGCAAAAAGAGAACATAATTCATGGAACAAAAGGCATATTTGATAGTGTTGTTGCAGGGTTTAATTGGTATCGGGTTGTATTACGGTTACTTCATGTCACTAAAGAAGAAAAAGAAGATTTTCTCACTTTCTTAAAGACACACAAGAACACATTATGGCTTGGTGAAGTTGGTGGAAACTGGGACCTTGTAGTTAATTTTGTATGTAAAGACCATTTTGCATTTAATAAAATTTTTGAAGAAATCGTATCTCTTTATGGGAGATACATTCACGATTCTGAAGTTCTAATTTATGTTGATGTCCATGATTATGAACGATCATACATCCTAAAAAAAAAAGAATTAACAATTAAAAAAGGAGAACGTAAAGAATTTTTTCATCAAATGATCTTTAATCCACTCATTAAAATAGATAAACTAAGTCAAAAATTAATTGGTACACTCGCACAAAATTCCCTACCTTCAAACCTTGAAGTTGGAAAGAAATTGAATGTAACTGGAAATACAATCACCAACAGAATAAAACAAATGCAAAAAGAAAAACTTCTTTTAGGTTTTAGATTATTTATCAACCCATCAGTTCTTGGATACCAATCACATATGCTTCTTTTAGAAACAACACGACTAGATCTCGGTGTTGAGAAGAAACTTAACGCATACCTCAAATCAATACCTCAAGTAATATTTGTTGTAAAACATATTGGAAAATGGCGTATTGGAATCGAGATAGAAACAAAAAATCAACAAGAATTTCAAGATATTTTTGTAGATCTCCGTGGAAAATTCAGTGAAATTATAACCAATTTTGAATCTTTTCCAATTTTCAAAGATTATGCAATCAACTATTTCCCAGAAGGAGTATTAAACAAAAAAATTAAAAAATAAAATCAAGGAGTCAAACGATCCCTATCTCTAGGAAACAAGACAGCTTCCCTGATATTATCAAGACCTAGCATTAACATAGTCAATCTCTCTAAACCAAGACCCCAACCTGCATGAGGTGGTGCGCCGTAACGGAATGAATCTATATAATCTTTAAAGACATCTAACTCTAAGTTATGTGCCTGTAACCGTTCTTGTAATAATACTGGATCATGGACACGTTGTCCACCAGAAGTGATTTCCATTCCTTGCCAGATTGCATCAAATCCTTTTGAATTTTTTCCACTAGGCATGATATAGAAAGGTTTACCATCAATAGGCCACTCATGTACAAAAACAACTGTATCTGGATATAATTCTCCAAGTTTTTTCTCAGCTTCTCCAGATAAATCATGTTCAGACATTTCTACTTTTTCTGTTGCCATCAACTGTTTAATTTCTTCAAAAGTCATATATTTGGTTTCAGGAACTTTTAAGGTCACACCAAGAGTTTCTAAATCCTTCTTCCGATCTTCAGCAACAGTTTTAACAATAAATTGAACACATCTTCCTAATACTTCCATTACTTTCTTATCATCCGCAAATGCTTCTTCATAATCAAACTGTCGTGATTCATTTAAATGACGAACGGTGTTATGTTTTTCTGCACGCCATACTGTGAATACGGTAAATATTTTTTCCATGGAACATGCAAGCATTTGTTTGTATAATTGACAACTTTGAGAAAGTAACGCATGTTTCTCAAAATAACTGATTTGAAACAAATCAGTTCCACCTTCAGAACTCGCACCAATAATAGAAGGTAAAGCTACTTCCATTGCACCTTCTCGATACATGAATTCTCTAAATCCTTGAAGGATAGTTGATTGAACTCTAAAAATACTTTGTGTTCTTTTTGAATGTAAATCTAAGAACCTGTAATCAATACGTTTATCAATATGAGTTTGACTTTTCTCTGAAGGATCTATTGGAAGAGGAGTTTCTGCCGCTGCAATTACGCTAATAGATTTAATTAAAACTTCAAATCCCCATTTACTTTCAGGATGTTCTTTAACAGTTCCAATAACTTCTACAACAGATTCTTTTGTAAGATCACTAATCAAATTAAAAGATGCTTCTTCTGTAGTTTTATTTGCAACAGACTGGATATCTCCAGTTCTATCTTGAAAAATGACAAATTTAACTTTGCTTAAATCTCGTATTTCAGAAACCCAGCCTTTGAGTAATACTTCCTTTCCAATGTTTTCTTTTAAGTCCTTTATGAGTGTTCGTTCCATTTTAAGAAGCAGAAAGAGAGGTAGTTTTTAACTATTTTGGTTAAAAAGAACGATTTACTTCTGAGCAACGCCGCTTTCAACAGCTGCCTTTGCGACCGCTTCAGCAACTTTCATCAAATTTGGGTTGAATGGAGAAGGAATAATCTCTCCTTCTTCAGCCAATTCAGCCAATGCATGCACAGCAGCAATCTTCATTTCTTCATTGATTTTAGAAGCCCGTACATCAAATGCACCACGAAACATGAAGGGAAAACAAAGAACATTATTTACTTGATTAGGAAAATCACTTCTTCCAGTTGCCATAATTACATCTGACACTGCTGCTTTTGCAATATCTGGCATAATTTCTGGCACAGGATTTGCCATTGCAAAAATAATTGGTGTATTTGCCATTTCTTTAACCATTTCACCAGTTAATAAACCTGCTTTTGAAAGTCCAATAAACACATCTGCACCTTGTAAAGTTTCAATTAAAGTATTATCTTCTTTTTGCGCAAATTGTTTTTTGTAAGTATTAACATCTTTATTAACAGTAATTAATCCCTTACTATCAAACATAAAAATCTGTTCTTTCTTTGCACCCATTGAAAGTAATAGCTTTGCACCTGCGATTGCAGCGGCACCAGCACCAGAGATTACAATTTTAACGTTTTCCAATTCTTTTCCTGCTTTCTTCAAAGCATTAATTAAGCCAGCTGCGATAACTACTGCTGTACCATGTTGATCATCATGAAATACAGGGATATTCATTCGTTCAATCAATTTTTCTTCAATTTCAAAACATTCAGGCGCTTTGATATCTTCTAAATTAATGCCCCCAAATGTAGGTTCAAGAGATGCGACAATTTCTATAAATTTATTGACATCTGTTTCATTAATTTCTATGTCAAAGAAATCAACGTTTCCAAACTTCTTAAATAAAACACCTTTTCCTTCCATTACAGGTTTAGAAGCAGCTGCACCTATATTACCCAATCCTAAAACAGCAGTACCATTGCTAATAACGCCTACTAAATTCCCACGTGATGTATATTCATAACTTTGAGATTCATCTTTTTCAATTTCTAAACATGGTTCAGCCACACCAGGAGTGTATGCTAATGCTAGATCTTCTTTTGTTTCCATTGGCTTTGTAGCAACTACGGAAAATTTTCCTTTAGGTTCCTTAGAATGATAATCTAATGCTTCTTGTTTCATAATACAACAAAAAAAGAACTGATTAATAAGTCTTATGCTTAAAAATATCACAAGGCGTTTTTAAAGTTGGTTTAAAACTCAGCTGTTTATGATGATATTTTTTGCATGCTAAAAATGCGTAGTGAAGAAACCATCTTTTTGAACCCCATTCTTTAGAATGTGGGATGGTTTCACGCATTTTTATCATGTATTAAAATTAAAAAGAAAAAAATAAAAGAAAAAAAGTTTATTCAACAACTAAAGTTCCTGACATTCCTCGCCAGTCTTCACAACTTGCACAACTCACTGCAAAACTTCCTTTTTGGTCTGCTGTGAATTCAACTGTTGTTTCACCTTTAACTTCTTGACTTACCCCTAAATCAACAATTGCAAATGTAAAATCTAAACCGGTTGGCGCAATGGTTAATTTAACAAGATCACCTTGGTTTACTTTAAGTACCTCAGGTTCAAATAACCATTTTTTAGCAGCGACTGATAAAGATTTTGTAGATGCTGGAACCACTGGTTTTTCTTCAACCACTGGAGCTTCTACAACTTCTTCTGCAGGTTTCTCAACAACAGGTTCTTCTACTACAACTTCAGTAGGTTCCTCAACAACTGGTTCTTCTACAACAACTTCAGTAGGCTGTTCAATAACATTTTCTAAATTTGATTCCCCTGTTAACGGATCTAAAGAAGTATCAAACCCTTGTGGAAAAAATAATTCTCCATCTTTGGTGATATAAGAATCAACTTCTTGTCCTGCCACAGTTAAACTTACTCTGTATAAATTTCCAACATCTTCTGAATTTACAACTTCAGCAACAAATGGAGGTTGCAATAAATTATTGTTCACATACGCCAATACTTTATTCTCTGCATCTACTGAATTGATTGCAGCTCCTGTTGGGCTCACACCTTCTGTAAATTGAAATCCTTGTGTGAATACACTAAAAATAAGTAATACTACAACAATTCCTGTAATTGCCTTCCATGTTGAGACTTCTTTAAAGAATCCTTCACCATCATCTTCATCGTCATCCCATGGATCATGAACTTTCTCTGATTCCCATGGATCTACAGAAGCAGCTGTATCGACTACTTTTTGTTCCTCTACTTTAGGTATCTCTTTTTCAAGTTCCTTCACTGGTTCAGCTTCCTTAACAGGCGTGATTTCTATTTTATCAGCTACCTTTTCTTTCTTAGGAGCTTTTTTAGCAGATTTCTTTGCCTTCTTTGGTTTTGCCGGAGAAATTTTTACATCCTCTAAAGGATCTTCATCTACAAATTCTTCAAAATATGATTCATCTAATTCATCTAATTGTTTTTGTTCCATCAAAATTCACCTCATGGTTTTGGAGGACCTAAAAATGTTTTATTTTTATGTTCCACCCAAATCACCCTCGTTTTTTAATCTAATTACTCTTATTTAGCACGAGAAATTGTTTATAAACATTTAGATAGTTTAGAGTATATTGCAGTAGTAACTATATTTTCAAAACTAATGTTTACCATTCGTAGTGATTTTTTCAACTTCACCATCTAATAAGTAAATTGTACGTGAAGAATACCTCACTAACTGAATATCGTGTGTGATTAAAATAATTGTTTTTCCTTCTTTAGAATGTAAATCTGTAAGCATGTTCATAACTTGTTTTCCCGAGATAGAATCAAGGTTTCCGGTTGGTTCATCTGCAAGAATAATTTCAGGATTATTCACAAGAGCACGAGCAATCGCAACTCTTTGCTGCTGTCCACCGGATAATTCATTTGGTTTGTGATGCATACGATCTCCTAAACCAACTCTTTGAAGTAAAGCTTCTCCACGTGCAATTCTTTTTCCTTCAGGCATATTCTGAAAAATCGTAGGTAAAGTCACATTTTCTAATGCTGAAAGTGTAGGGATCAAATTAAACTGCTGAAAAATGAATCCAATTTTTTTTCCACGAATTTGTGCAACTTGAGATTCTGTTAATTTAGAGATATCATGACCCTCTAGATATAATTTGCCTCTTGTGGGCGTATCTAAAATGCCTACTTGATTCATCATCGTACTTTTTCCAGAACCAGAAGGACCTAAAATTGCTAAAAATTCTTTTTCATAAATATCTAAATTGATTCCCTTAAGAACATCTAACTTCTGATCTCCCATGAAGTAAGTTTTCCATACGTCCTTTAATTTGATTAATACTTTTTTTGTCATTTTAATTGTTTAATTATGATTGTTTTTTTTGATTACATAAAAATTTATCCATTTTCATTCATATCGTAAAGCATCTACAGGATTTAATTTACTTGCCCTATATGCAGGTGCAATTCCTGAAATAACTCCTATTAAAAACGAAAACAAGAGAGTTCCCGCTATCAATGGAACATTAAATTCTACTGACAAAAATGCAGGACCAACAGCGATTAAAAAAGCCCATTCAACAATTTTTGCAAATCCAAAACCGATTGTAACTCCAATCAATCCTCCTCCCAATCCATAGAAACCGGCTTCTACTAAAAATAAATAAAGGATATGTTTGTTTTCTGCTCCCAAAGATTTCATGACACCAATTTCTTTTGTCCTTTGTAGCACAGTAGTGTACATGGTGTTCATAATTCCCACTCCACCAACTAACAAAGAAATGCCTGCAATACCTACCAATACTGCTTGTACGATGTCTAAAATAATATTAAATGTTTCTGCAAATTGATCCGGTGTTGCAACAGAGAAGTCTTCATCACCTTCTTTTTGATCACGTGATTTCCGTAATTCTTTTTCAATGTTTTCACCTACTTTTAACGTATCTTCACCTAATTGAGATTGTGCAATGATAATACCCAATTCATCACCTGAATCAAAAACATCTTGGTATGCATCAAGAGGAATTAAAATAGATTGATCATCTGGAGGAGAACCAATTTTTTCTAAAAACCCAACAATTTTAAACTCCTGATCTTGAATTAAAATTTTTTGTCCTAAATCAATATCTGCTTGAAACAGTGTTGGTTGTGTATACGCATAACCCAATACTGCTTTGAATTTGTCACCTTTCTCTAAAAATCTTCCTTTCAAAAGATGATAACTTTGTGATTCTCCTACTAACGCTCTTTCTTCAGGATCTGTTGGAAGACCACTAATAAAAAAATACCGAATAAGCTCATTAAATTCAATTCTTCCAGTGGAATAAATCATCCCTGCAACTCTCTTAACCCCACTTGTTCTTGCAACAACTTCTTTATCTTTTTCTGTAATTTTAATTGCATCAATGCTTAATCCTGCTGTTAACACATTACCTTTTGCAGTTACAAATAATTTATCATTTCCTAATGCATCAAACTGTGACTGGATTGCATTTTGTAATCCTTGACCTAAAGTAATTAACGAAACAATTGCAGCAATCCCAATGATCACGCCAATTAACGTTAGCCAAGCCCTTAGCCTTCTTCTTTTAATTTCGTTCCAAGGAATGTAAAGATAATCTTTAATCATCCATAATACCTCTTTATAAAAATCATTGTCGTAATGCCTCTACTGGTTTAAGATTTGCAGCTTGTTTTGCAGGAAAAACACCGGAACCTGCACCTACAAGAAATGCAAAAAGTAATGCACTTAAAATTAAATAAGGACTAACTGATGCTTGAATTAACGCACTTTCATAAACTTTAAATGTTACAAATTCAACAAACTTACTAATTCCAACTCCTAGAGAAACACCAATCAACCCACCAAAAAGCCCCAATATTCCAGATTCTACTAAAAATAAAAATTGAATGGTTTTATTTTTTGCACCTAACGCCTTCATGATTCCAATCTCTTTTGTTCTTTCTAATACTGAAGTGTACATGGTATTCATGATTCCAATCCCACCAACTATTAAAGATATACCTGCAATGCCAACAAGAACACCCTGAATGACAAGTAAAATATTATTTAAGGTTCCAATTAATTGTTGAGGTGTTTCAACAATAAAATTTTCTTTTCCTTCTTCAACATTTCGTGATTTACGTAATTGTTTTTCAACATTTTCCCCAACAATAAAAGGATCTTCACCTGTTTTTACTTTTATTGGAATGATATCAAATTCATTTTCTATGTTTAAAATATTTCGTAACGACCCTTCTGGAAGAATTAAGGTAGAATCTTGTTGAGGATTCCCAGACTTTTTTAAAATTCCTGAAACTTTAAAAACTTTGTTTTGAATTGTAACCCTATTTCTTAATTCTAATGGACGATCAAAAAAATCTTTTGCAAAATCATTTCCTAAAACGACTTCCAAAGCATCATCTTGTTCAAAGAAACGTCCTTGTTTAAGTTGATAATTATTTGCTTCTATTGCCAATTCTCGTTCTTCTGTTCCTTCAGGCATTGAAACTGCAAATGAAAACTTTGTTTCTCCTTTAAATTCTAATTTAACAGTCCTAATTAACCTTCCTATAGCTAAATCAACCCCTTTAGTTTTACTGATTGCTTTCTCGTCAGCTTCTGTTAAAGGTTCAGAAACACCAGCTCCTGGTGGACCAAAACCACCTCCTGCTGCTTGCACAATTAATTTATCAGTTCCCAACTGTACAAACTGTTGAGCCACTGCATCTTGAAGACCTTGACTTAGAGAAATTAACGCTACAACCGCAGCAATTCCAATAAATATACCAATCATGGTTAACCAAGAACGAAGTTTACGTTGTTTAACGTTTCTATATCCTAACCGAAAATAATCTTTAATCATCCGTAGACCTATTTCTTCTTTTTCGCATTAAATGTGAAACCAAAGATTTTAAGAGGCCGATTTTTCTTTTTATAATTCCGATAGTAGTAATAATACAATCCACCGAGTACAATTAAAATGAACACGAAGAAGCCAGTACTACTTTTTTCAATGATTCCAAATTTCTTTAATTCTGAGGTAGAATATAAGTCAAAGGTCAAATCAAACTGTTGTTGGAATGGTTTATTATTTGAATCAACATATTTTAATTTAACAGGAACATGTAGCACATCCCTTCTTTTATTCACATAAACATCAAGCTCTTCACTTTCTGTATCATCAGAATCTATATCACCAATGTAAAAATAATTTGTAGGAGAAACCAATTTATAATCTTCTGATTCTTCTAAAATTAATTCTACAAATTTTACATCTGCAGTCCCTGCATTCGCAATTCCAAGTGTAATTTTTCCAGATTCACCTGATTGAAAAACCGTAGTTTTCTTAATAAAAGGACGAACTTTAGGGACATCCCCCACAGAAACTGCTAAAAAGTCATCAAGAGAATATGCACTTCCTTTCTCATCATTATATGTAATGGTCACTGGAACTTTATATAATCCAGGTGTTGCATCAGGTTTTGCAATAATCCGAAATGTTAACGCATCTTGAAAATCATTATTTAAGTTAGAGATTCTCCTTTCAGAAGAACTTTGGAATGGTGCTAATGGAATATCGTCACCATCAAAATCTAATTTGAATTTAATATCTTTTAATAAAGAATCTGCTTCATTTTTGACAACAATCGTTACTTTAGCATCTTCTCCTGGTGCAACTTGTTCTGGTTCAGATTTAATAGAAATAATATCTAAGATTGCATCCTGTGTTTGCACATCAATTAAAAATTGATCATCAACAAATGTTACTGAATTTGTGCCTAAGTTTACTTCTACTTCTAATTCAAGATCACCTTCAACTGCATCCTCATCAACTTTCAAGGTAAAAGTAACATATTCTGCATCTGCTCCGGTAGAACTTGCACGTAATTTCCCGAGGTTTTTAGAAGCTGATTCCCCGTACATTTTAAAGGGATATTTTGGATGTAAAGTCATAATTGCATCTTTATTTGTTTCTTCAGCTTGATTCTCTATTTTAAACTTCACATCAAAAATTTGACCGGGTTCAACTGGATCAGGGGTCTGTGAAACTAATGTGACAGAGATATCTGAAACGTCTGCAACTGCCAAAGGAATTAATGACAAAAGAAAAATGCTAAGTACAACTAATAAAATTGTTTTTTTTGAAACCACCATTTTTAAGTGTAGGAGAACTTTATAATTTATAAATGTTCTGATAAAGGTAAGATTAATAAAGGAATTTGCTTTTATTTCTTCAATGGAATTTAAAGTTGAACGTAAAGGAAACGAAAATATTCATAAATATCCTACAGAAGATCTCAAGGTTGCAGAGAAATTCTCAGATGCGTTAAAGAAAGAGCTTCATGAATTCTTAATAGGTGTTGTTGCTTTTGGAAGCAGAGCACGGCGTGAAGCAAAAGAAACAAGTGATATTGATATTCTTGTCATCATGGATGATGTTACATTTGTAATCACAGAACCCATGGTTGAAAGTTACAAATTAATCGTAGATAATATTATTAGAAAAACATCTATGAGGTTGCATATAACATCCATGACATTAACATCTTTCTGGGAACATGTGAAAGTAGGTGACCCAATTACAGTTAATATTTTAAGAGATGGCGTTGCAATTATTGATCAAGGAATGTTTGATCCACTTCAAAAATTATTAAAACAAGGAAGAATCCGCCCATCTGAAGAATCAGTGTGGCGATATTACGGACGATCTCCAAAAACCTTATTAAATTCTAGATGGCATGTATTGCAAGGTATGTTAGATCTTTATTGGGCTGTGATTGATGCAGCACATGCAGCATTAATGCGTGCGAATCAAATCCCTCCAACACCGGAACATGTCGCAGATTTACTTGAAAAAGTCTATGTCAAACCTAAAAAATTAGAAAAAAAATACGCTGATACTATGCGTAAGTTCTACAGATTAAGTAAAGCAATTACACATAGAGAAATTAAATATGTAACAGGTTTAGAATTTGAAAAGAATTACAAAGAAGCCGATGACTTCGTTAAAAGAATGAAGAAATTAATTGAACACAATAGTCATTAAAAATGAGATTTCTTAAAACAATTTATAGATTATTTCAACCAGTAGACCCCATAGTTTCTAAAAATTTAAAATTGATGGAGAGTGTGGAAGAAGGAGGCCTTCAAGATTTAGTTACGCAAGAAAGTGCAGGTGGTAATGCAGGGTCATTCCAGGGAAAACTTTGCGCAGGTGCAAACTTCCATTTTGATGAAACTGGATTAATTCATGAATTTACAAATGATCCGTCAAAAAAGTATTTTGAAGGACGATTCAAAATTAAAACTGGAATCCCATCGGATATGCGAACTGTTGATTTCGATAATTACCGTGAACAATCTAATGAATCAAACAAAATTATCAGAACTGAATATGATTCCCCTAATGTTCCAAAAGAAGCAAAAATAATGATTGAATTAAGTGTGAAATTGTATAATGAATTACGAGAATAGATATAAAATTACTTTAAAAAAATAAGAAAGAAATTATTATCCCATTAAATCTGTGAGATATTTTGGAGCCCTAAGATTTTCAATTTCTCTTGGAAGTGGCGTCTCAGTTAACGCATCATGTAAATACCCCATCATTTTTGCGTGATACATAAATTCTCCACCTTCATGATCCAAAGGAACATCTGGAAGACAGATGGAGGGACTAATATAATCAGTATCATGTACTGTACGATTTGGTTCACGCCCACCTGAAATAGCGTCTAACCTACTTGCCACATAACTCATATCATGTACAATTTGAATCCTATGTTCTAAACTTAATACCATTTTCAACTTCTAATATTTTATTAGTATTTAAGGTGAATACAGAATATATAAAGGTTATTAAACACAACCATCACTAGAAACATTTAAGAATCACTTCTTCTTTCTAATTCTTGATGAAAGACACTGTAAGAAAATTTGTTTTGAAAAATGCATTAGATTTCAAAGGAAGCGTGAATCCAAAAGCAATTTTAGGTTTAATTCTACGAAGTTCTCCAGAATTTAAAAAAGATTTTCAAAAGTTAAACAAAGAGATTGAATCTTGTATTGCAGATATTAAAGATAAAGATCTCAAAGACATTAAAAAAGAATTAGAAAAATTAGATCCAAACCTTCTAAAAGAAAAAAAGAAAGAAGTGCCTAAAGGTCCACTTAAACCATTACGAAATGCAGAGAAAGGAAAGGTTGTTGTAAGAATTGCACCATCTCCTTCCGGTGCGTTACATATTGGACATGCTTATGGTTCTTCATTAAACGCATTATATGCACAAATGTATAATGGAAAATTTATTCTAAGAATTGAAGATACAAATCCTGAAAATATCTATTCTGGTGCCTACAAACTCATAGAAGAAGATGCACAATGGTTAACAAATAACAATGTATCTCAAGTGATTATTCAATCTGAACGATTAGAAACATACTACAAACATGCAAAAACGCTCGTTGATAAAGAAAATGCATATGTTTGCACATGCGATGCAGACACCTGGCGAGAGATGAAAAACAATGGTGAAGCGTGTGCCTGTAGAAGCTTACCAATAAAAGAACAGCAAGATCGTTATCAAAAAATGTTTAAGGGATTTGCGGAAGGTGAAGCCGTTTTACGTTTAAAAACAGATATTAAACATAAAAATCCCGCAATGCGAGATTTCGGATTAATGAGGATTAACGATCATTTGCATCCAAAAACAAAAAAAGCAAGCAGAGTGTGGCCATTGATGGTTCTTTCAGTTGCAATTGATGACCATGAACTCGGTGTAACTCATGTTCTCAATGGAAAAGATCATGCAGATAATGCAAAGAAAGAAACCATGATAATGGAACTTCTAGGTTGGAAAGCACCTGAATATCAACATTGGGGAAGAATCAATTTTGAAGGATTTACATTAAGCACATCTAAAACAAGAATAGCAATTGAACAAAATGAATATACAGGATGGGATGATGTACGCTTACCTTTTTTACCTGCATTACGTAAACGAGGATATCAATCAGGTGCATTCCAAAAATTCTCAAGTGAGATTGGACTTTCACTTACTGATAAAACAGTAAGTGTAGAAGAATTCTGGAAAATGATTAATGCATTCAATAAAGATATCATTGAACCTACTTCAAACAGATATTTCTTTGTAGAAGCACCAGTTAAAGTCACGATTAAAAATGCGCCTGAAAAAGAAGTAAAGATAGATTTACATCAAGAAGATAAAAAGCGAGGTGCACGAACTTTACAAGGAAAAGGAAAAATTCTCATTCAGAAGAAAGACCGTAAAGATTTAGTTGAGAAAAGAACACACAGATTAATGGATTATTGCAATTTTGAAGTTAAAGGCGAAGGTGAAACGTTTTCTTCTCAAGATTATGAAGATTACAAAAATGCTGAAAACAAAGGAAAAATAATTCATTGGCTTCCAGATTCAAACGATTTAATTAACGTAGAGATTATCATGGGAGACAATTCACGGTTACAAGGAAAAGGAGAATCTGGATTAAAAAATGTAAAAGAAGGTGACATCGTTCAATTTGAACGATTTGCCTTTGCCAGATTAGATAAAAAGGAAAAAAACAAGCTTGTATTTTGGTACTTGCATAAATAAGAGGGATAAAAATGGGAAAAATTTCAAGAGATACGCCACTTGCAGAAATCACATTACGAAGATATGAAAAACCAACGATGAATGATCGGGATTTGGTGAGAAAATTATGTCTTTCTATTGGATTATTACAACCGGGAGATTCACGAGATGTCGTTGTAGATGTTCTTCAAGTGTTATTACATGCGAAACAACGTCGTGAAGAATTACATTCTGAAGAAGTTAAAAATCTTGTAATGGACCATAGAAAACAAAAACAATTACCAATGTTAGGCGTTGCATCTTCAAATATAAGGCGTCAATTAAAACGACTTAAAGACCTTCATTTAATTGAAACAAATGCGAATTTGTACAGAATTAGCGAATGGAATAATATGACTGAAATCTTTGAAGAAAAAATCCACAACTTCCTTTTACAATCCGTTATTAGTAGAGTAAAAGATTACGTAGAGAAAATTGATCAAGAATTCTCTGTTGTCAAAGAAGAAGAATCCGTTAATGGTCAGAAGAATTTATTTGAAACACCTGTAAAAGAGGATTAAGGTTTAATAACAACTGTTTCAAGATTTCCTAGATCCTCAAATTGAATGTTACCTTCAGAAAAATTTTTTCTAAATCTAAGAAGATTTAACCCTGCTTTTGAGATCTTAGAATTATAATCTCTGATTGCAAAATCGCGAGCAATTTGTCTCATGTAAGAAGCCCTTGCAGTAAATGGGTCCACATATTCTTTTTGATGATAAACCATAAAAATAAAAAATTAAATAATATCTTCTTCAGCTACGACAATAAAGTCACCTGAAGCAATTACAGCAGAGAAAGGAATTAAAATTTGTCCATCTTTAGTTTTCTCTAATTCCATACGATCTGTGTAAGATGTTGGATTACGTAATAAAATATGAATTAATTCTCCTGAACCAACTTCAAAAATTAAATCACCTACGTGACCAAATTTTTTACCTGATTTTGAAACTATTGTTTTTCCTAGAAGTTCTTTTGAATAGACTTTATCTTTATCAACCATTATTTTCACCCTCTCAATTACTGTTTTTAGGTTGGATTGGTAAGTATATAAAGTTTACGGTAGTCCTACGTTTATAATTGACAAACTATATAAACATCATTTCAATTTAAGAGGACTATGTGGATTCATACACTTAACCCAGTACTTCTTAGCTTAGGACCATTAGAAATCAGATGGTATGGCATATCCTACGTTCTTGGATTTTTTCTAACTATATGGTGGATGCAATACATGCGGAAAAAGGGAGAGTTAAATCTCTCTAAAGACGAAGTATGGGATTTTGGATTCTGGATTCTTGTTGGAGTGATTGTAGGATCACGTTTATTTGAAGTATTCTGGGAACCAGCACTTTATCTTACAAATCCACTTAATTTTCTCTATATATGGAAAGGTGGCATGAGTTTTCATGGTGGTTTTGTAGGAACACTTGTTGCAGTGTATTGGTATTCAAGAAAGAAGCATCTTAATATCGCAAAGGTCTTTGACATTCTTGCAGTACCAACAATATTTGCATTAGGATTAGGAAGAATCGCAAATTTTTTCAATGGAGAATTATGGGGACGCCCATTTAATGGAAATTGGTGTGTAAACTTCAAAAATACAGGAGGAGGAGATGTATGCAGGCACCCTTCAACATTATATGCAGCTGGAAAAAGATTCCTTGTGTTTGGATGGTTGTTATTCCTTGCATTAAAAAATAAGTTCAAACCAGGTTTCATTGCATTAAATTTTGTATTTTGGGAGGGGCTAGGACGATTTATCGTTGACTTTTACAGAGATGAAAAAGTATTTTATCTTGCAAACACCTTCACAATGGGACAAATCCTTAGTGCAATTATGGTAGTTGTAGCAGGTTGGATATTGTTAAAACATTACAACGCAGAATGGAAAAAGATTTTAAAGTAAGTTCTTTCTTAATGTTATGAGACACATACTATTAATTGTAATTACCCTACTTTTTCTTGTTGGATGTTCACAAGAAGTTCAACAACCAATACAAGAATCCACTGAACTCCCACTAGAAGTTGAATTTAGTAATCCGAATCCTAAAACACATCACATTTTAATTGACTATACTATGAAGCCATCAACATTAAACATCAATAAAGGAGATTCTGTAGTATGGTTAAATACACATGATTCTTATAGCAATTTAATCTTCAGTGAATTTGATATCATTATTCCTGGAAAAACAATCATAGAAAAAACATTCCTAAGTGTCGGAGAATATTATTATACTGCTAAAGAAACTGGGAATAGTGGTATTGTGAGAGTTAATTGAAGAAAATGAATTTTCTTAAAATCAAAAGTGAACCACTTTAGATTTAACTATAATACCAATTCCCATTGGATTTCTGTTCTCTATCTTTTACAGAATGCGGCTTATTGATTCTTGGTCTATTAGATGTAACATCTCTACGCAAGGTGATTCCAAGTTCTTTTAAGAAAAGATTCATTCCATCTTCCATCGAGAATGGGCCACGTAATAAACCTTCTTTTGCAGGAACTCCTGTAAAAACTGCAAGTTTGTGAGATAAATTATCAAGAAACATTAAATCGTGATCTACAATGAGAATAGTGATATCTCGTTCAGCTGCAACATTTTTAATTAATTTTGATACTGCAAGACGTTGCTCGATGTCAAGATATGCAGAAGGCTCATCCAATAAAAATAATTCAGCATCTTCAGCAAGACATTTGGCAATTGATACTCGTTGTAATTCTCCACCAGAAAGATCACATAATTTTTGCGTAAACAATTTTTCTAAATCTAAATGATTCACAAGTTGAGCGCTATATTTTGCAATCGCTTCATGAATATATTCCGCAACCAAAGTCTCAGATTCCGTATCTAAATATTGAGGTTTGTACGCAACTTTCACTTCAGAATCTAATTCTCCAGAATCTAATTTATGGACACCTGCAAGAAGTTTGATAAAAGTCGTTTTACCAATACCATTTTCTCCTAAAATACCGATCACTTCTCCTTTGTTAAGAGTTCCTTCTTCTGTCCTAAATTTAAAATTTCCTAATGTTAAACTAAGATTTTTCCATGAAATTAAAGGAACAGGAATTGCAGTAGACACGTCTTTAAATGTTTCAAATTTAATTGCTCTTGGTCTAAATCGTACATTTTCTTCTTTCAAAAATCCTTCTAAAAATGAATTAATTCCTTCTCGTGTACTTTTCACACCAGAAACAATTCCGAATGCTCCTTCATGACCATACATGATATTCAATAAATCAGTCATATAATCAAGAATAATTAAATCGTGTTCAATTACGATTGTTGAGGTATCTTCTTTAGCTAAGGATGCAATAAATTTTGAAATATTAATTCTCTGTTTAATATCTAAATAAGAAGTTGGCTCATCAAACAGAAATAAATTTGCCTCTTTTAAAACACAAGCAGCAATTGCAACTCTTTGCAACTCTCCACCTGAAACTTTTGAGATGTGAGTTTCTAAAAAATTTGTAAGTTCTAACTTTTCAGCCATTTCTTCAAGTTTATTCTTCGCATCAACTTTTGTTAATAATTCTCGTACAGTTCCATCAAACTGTTTAGGGATCAAATCAACTTGTTGAGGTTTATAAGAAAGATTAATTTCATTTTTACCAAGTTTCTCCATGAATTTTTGTGTTTCAGTACCTTTGAAATAATTAATAACTTCTTTGAAATCTGTATCTTTTTTCCAATCACCTAAATTAGGTGTAAGAATATTCGCCATGACTTTCATAGCGGTAGATTTTCCGATTCCATTCTTTCCAAGAATTCCCGTTACTTTTCCAAATAAAGGTGTAGGTAAAGAATAAAGTTCAAACATGTTTTCTCCATATCTATGAACGGGAGATTTTGTTAATGTACCTGGAAGATTAATAATTTGAATCGCACCATAAGGACATCGTGTAGGACAGAT
Source organism: Candidatus Woesearchaeota archaeon (assembly GCA_018655525.1). Taxonomy (GTDB): domain Archaea; phylum Nanobdellota; class Nanobdellia; order Woesearchaeales; family GW2011-AR9; genus 1-14-0-10-32-24. The sequence continues at coordinate 37,193 of JABIJM010000030.1, forward strand.
CCCACATCCTGTACAAAGAACTTCGTCTATCTTTGCTTTCTTATCAATTTCTCCTTCAGTGATACAATCTCCACCCATCCGATTTACAGGACAAAGTTTCATACAGAGATAATTTCCACATTCTTGAGGGTGACATTTGTTCTTGTCAATAATCGCGATTCGCTTTTTCATTCTATATGTATTCTGAAGTTCTTTTTATATTACTTTTGGTGTAGATTCTGTGAAGTGGATGAGCAGCGCCAATGGAGGCGCATTTTCTTACTTTAGTAAGGAAATCTACCGCGCCGTGCCCTGCTCATATAGAACGCACGGAATTTACACTACTTTTGGTAATCTTTTTAAAGAAAGACGTCACCCAGTGAATTATGGGAAAATGCACAATATGTGGAGAAAAAATCCAAGAATTGTTCCTAGGTAAGATCAAAGGAACAATCGTACGAAAACCAGGAAAAGAGAAACAATACGAAGTCTGTTTCCAGTGTCAGAAGAAGCTTGGAAGTAAAGATAAGATTTTAGAGAATATCAAGTAATGCCTCTGGTAGCAAATGTAGCAACATTTGATAGTGCATATGATCTGCACTACGTTTGACCATATAAACAATAATGCCTCTGTAGCATAGTGGCTAATGCGTCTGCCTCGTAAAATCTAGGTTTCCTTGATTTGTTCAGAAATCTTGATTTCAGACAGCAGAAGATCGGGAGTTCAAATCTCCCCAGGGGCTTTTTATTCTTTTTGAAGAAAATTAAAATCTAACGATACATGTCTCTAAGAACGAGATCAAAAACTCTTGGAAGAAATTGTTCTTGAACTCTAACAGATTCACCCAAAAGTAAATTAGAATATGTTTGTGTTTTATCTAACTCTTTCTGCAAAATGGCGGGTATATGATGTAATCGTGTTTCTTGACCTTTACGTTTATTTCTAGTTACTTCATGAGCAAATAATTTTAAAGGTGAAACATACGCATTAGAGAAATCTTCAACACTTCCATAAACTTGGGTAAATTCTGCGTCCATTAATTCAGGAGTTAATTCTGAATGTTGAGATAATCCTTCAACAAAGCGAACAGTTCGTGAATATGCACCAAGAGTAGTATCCAAAACTCTTTGATCCTCTGAATTTAATGTATCATCACTTCCTTGAACTTCTTCCAGAATCTTTTTTGCAATAACATAAGATGCAGCGAAAAATGCACTTGTAACCTCTAGAATATTATCTCTTCCAAAATAATTAACAATATCCTCAGAATGATCTGGTTGTAAATCTGATGAAACAGTTCCATCAATTTCAGCTTTTAGAGCATTTGCAAAATCAGAAGTATATTTATCACTAAATTTTCCACCAAACCATCCATTTACTTGTCCTAAGGTTTGTTCTAAATCCATATATTTTTTCACTTTAAGGGGTATATAAAGATTATGGATGTGTAAACAACTTGTTTTTAACATCACTAAAGCATAAACCATTTATAAACACATTCACAAATTATATAAACGATAAACACAAATTTCTCTAAATGGATGAAAATCAAGAAGAAGATGTCCAAATAGAACCTACATCTGAAGAGAAATATAACCCAGAATTAGATGTAGATACAAAATCCAATACAAAATACCTTATTATCATGGTTGCGATTGTTATCGGGATATTTGCAGTTTCTTTAGGTGGATTCACATTTTTAGATGATGGAATCACAGGTGGTACTGTTGTAGATGTGGATCAACAACATCAAGATAATAAGGAAGGTCTTCTTGACGAAAAGGAGGGATATATTTACAATGGATTTAGTTTTGTAAAAATAGATGGATTATGGTGGACGGAACGTAAAGCACAAGATAGGATTATCAAAATCCCATTACATTTCGCACCAAAAGATTTAGAATACATTCCTGTAACAGGAACTTTAGCACCTGAGTTTAATATGGGAGATAAAGTGTATGTTGCAATTGATCCAAAAACTGAAGATAAATTTTACACTTTAGGGATCTCAGAATTAAGTTTCAATATGGCGAAAGGTGTCAATCGTGATCCCGTTGGAGCATGCATTGAAGAAAACGAAGCATGTGCAGATTATGAAGTGATCAGTTGCGATAATAATGGTGGAAAACCAGTTGTTGAACTTGTTCTAGGAAAAACAGAATCTGTAGAACTTAAAGGAACCTGTATGAAGATTACGGGTAAAGATATGGGATTCGTAAAAGCTGTTGACCGGGCATTGCTTAAGTGGTACGGCATGATGAGTTAATTATATTAACTCACACTTCTTTCTTTCTATTATGATCATAAGCTTTTTTGAAGAATATCCCACAAAAGAAAACCTTGCAAAACTTTCTCTTATAGAAAATCCAACAAAATTATACATTGGAGCAAAATCTCTGAAAGAATTCAACCAAATCAAATCTACAATAAATAACCCTTATGTCAAAGAAATAATATGGTGGATTCTCTTAGAAAACAATGAAGGGTACTGGTTTTCTCCATTTACAAAGACAACCGCATTAAAACGTGTATTTGAAGAAGCAAAAGACACACCCGTTATGATTGATGCCGAATATCCATTACGACATAGCCCTTGGTTATTCTTCACACAACTACCTTCTTTTTTCAAAAATAGAACTTTAATTAGAAATTTCATTAAGAATCATAAAAATATTTACGTTGCAGAGTATTTTCCAGAAGGAAATTGGAAAGATAAATGGATGCATTTTATGGGCATGCATTTTGATGCAAATATATATAATTGTAAAACGATGAAAATGATTTATCATTCAATTGTTCCTTACCTTAAAGGTGGAATCACAAAGAAATTTCAAAGAGCAAAAAGACTCTACAAAGACAACTACATTCCAGGTTATGGCACAATTGCTACAGGTGTTCTTGGAAACGAACCAATTCTTAAAACAACTCAATTAGAAAAAGATTTACAACATGCAAAAGATGCAAATATGAAAGAAGTTGTCATTTTCAGATTAGGTGGTCTTAACAAAAATTATAGGGATATAATCAAAAGATTCACTTAAAATAAATATCTCAGAAATCTCAAGAATCTAGGTTCCCTAAGCAATACATGCGAAATTAAAGGGATTGGATTATCTCTGGTATATCTTTCAAAAACTTTCTGAATTTTTGGTTGTGCAACATACCCTACTAAATGATCCCAATCACCATCACTAAATTTCTCCATTATCTTCTGTACTTGAAGATGTGTCCACATTTGTTTCCGTAGCGGTTTCATCTCTTTATACAAATCCTTTCCATTCAAAATGCAATCAACTGTAATTTGAACTTGCTGAAACGCTGGTACAATGCCTCCAAGTGTTGTCGCTTTAACATACGAAGAAGCATCTCCTACAACATAACAGTTTCCTTTCTTCAACTTTTGCTTGGGATGATACAAAGGAATTGTGCCTGCTTGCATCTCTTTAACTTTCCATCCACGTCCTTCAACAAACTTTTCAAAGAATACACGTGAATTTTTCTTCATTGCTAAACCAACTCTCGCCAGATGCTGAGATTCAGGAGTCACCCATGCAAATAATCCTGGACACACATCACTTCCAAAGTATGTTTTAATTACATTTGGTTCAAAATTTCCTTCCATTACTGCTTGAATCCCATAATAGTTCTCTCTTCCTTCATGATATAGACCAAAAGCTTTCGCTGTGGAACTTAATGGACCATCAGCAGCAATGACAACATCTGCAGTAACGCGTTTCTCTTTACCTTCATTAACAACCACTAAATCATTACCTTCTTTACGGACAAAAGTATGATTTAAGAAAAATTTTGCACCTTCTTTCTCTGCAATCTTAGAAAAATACTGATCAAACTTTGTTCTACAAACAATGTAGTCTTTTTGTTTTATTTCTAATTTTTTCTTTGGAGAATAAACTTTAATTGTATCAATGGTATTTACCAAGTAATCTTCCATTGGAAAATTGAATTGATCAAAAGATGAGGTTAATATGCCTGTACATTGGATAGGTGCACCAATCTTAGCATGGTTCTCATAAATAGAAACTTCTTTGCCTTCTTTTGCAAGTAAATATCCTGCATAACATCCTACTGGTCCACCTCCAATAATAGCTATTTTCATTTTAGAATCCAATTTAAGTGATTATAAAAAACTTATTAAAAAAAAGATCAAAAAAAAATCCAAATAAAAAAAAAAGAAAAAAAGATTTGGAAGAAAAAAACACACTTAATAATATGTTTGTTCTTCGTCTTCGTCGTCTTTACGTAAACGGCTGAAACCGATGATTAAACCAATTAATACTAGTAATACAACTAATACAATTAAAGCTAATTCTAATCCGTTTCTTAAACTTACTCCGTCTTCACCAGCAACTACGTTTGCATTTAGGCTTACAGTTTCTAAAACTTCATCGCCTGCTTTAACAGCTACAGATGCTACGTGATTACCAGCAGCAGCGTCTCCAGAGACAGCTACATTAACGTAAACAACTTTGTTTTTACCAGGTTCTAATACTACTAAGTTGTCACTGAATGAAGCAGTTGCCCAGTCACCAGTTACAGCTTCTAAAGTATAAGCTTTTGAAGTTGTTCCAGCGTTGGTTAATGCTACACCGTATGTTGCTGTTTTACCGGTTGCAACAGTTTGTGTTGAAGGACCAACAGCTAATACTAACTTATCAGATCCTGCAAACTTACTGTCTGCTACTACGTGTACGGTTCCTGTTTTTGTAACAGTTTCTCGTAAATCATCATACATTGCAGTTACTTTGATTTCGTAATCACCTTCTGCGGTACTTGCAGGGATAGGTAAGAACATTTCTTCAACATCTTCGTAATCTACATTGTGGTTATCTGTTTTTACAACGTCAACGTATTTACTTGTGGTAACTCCTAAAGCAGGAATACTTACAGTAACTTTAACGTCTTTCTGATCTTTGTCACCGAAGTTCTCTAAAAGAACGGTAGGGTGAATTGATCGTCCAGCTTTAACAGTAGAACCAGGGAATAATGTTACTTCCTTAATATCTAAAGCATGACGTGCAGGTTCAACATTTAATTTTACAACTCTTCCAATAGGAGCAGATGCACTATTATAAATGTTTAAGTGTAACCAATATACTTGCTTATCTAAGTTTTTAGGTAAGTCAATGTTTAACTTAACAGTTTTTTGTGTATTTGCAGCCATATCAAACAGATGTGTTGAATCGCTTAATTTTTCATAATCAGAGTATTCATAACCCTTGATCTTTGCTTCAACTTCAACGTTTTGAACTGCTTCTTTAGTGAAAAGAGTTACTTCAACTTGCATCTTTTCTCCTTCTTCAACAGTTACGGAAGGTACATTTACTGCAACATTCCCGTTGAAATCCACTACATCTTCACCAATTTTATTTCCATTAACATCTAACACGTTTACTGCTTTGTTTCCAAAGCTTACACTATTGCCATCTACTTCTACTTCCCATGCGAAGTTGGAATCATCCAAAGCTACCACGCTGGAAACCATAAGTAAACTGATGACGAATAATGCCATTATACTTACTATTTTTTTCATTTTATTCTTCCTCCAAATCTAATTTTCAATTTTGGAATATGTTTTCTCGTCAAAACGAAGATTGTTTTTTAAACCTTTCGTTGTTTTGAGTATGGTTGAGTAACTACACCTAATAACTATTGTAAAATAATTATTGGATGGTTACTGTTCTGTACACCACACTATTGTGGTGGTCGTTGCTTACAGTCAACACAAGAGTATAAGTTCCTGGTTGAACGTCATATGGCACATTTACGTAAAGGGTCTTCGTTTCTGAATCTCCTTTTTTCAAGTCAAACTCTCCTGAAGTTCCATACATATTTGCGTCATAAACGAATGCTCGGATGTTTGTATCATCCCAGTCTTCGTTACCATTATTCTTTACATGTACTCCTACAGTGATATAATCCCCAGGTGTTGCCACTTCTGGTAACACGTGTACGGATGAAATCTTTGTATTTGCGTACCCTGCACGAACTGTAATTGTAAATGTTTGTGAGAAAGATTGTTTCCCATCATTGATTGCTAAAATCACTTCATGAGATCCTTCTTCTGCAACCCATTCAACTAAACCTGTTTTTGATACTTTCATACCAGCAGGTCCTTTTACAACATAATATTGGATTGGTTTATCACTTTCAGCTAAAATCTGATAGGTATAATCTTCACCATCTGTTGCGGTTGTAACTGGTGTTGATACGATTTTCAAAGTATCAACGATTACAGGATTTACTGGATCACAAGCATCTCCTTTACCATCTTTATCTGTATCTTTTTGATCAGGGTTAAATGTTAAAGGGCAGTTATCTTGACCATCTGGGATTCCATCTTTATCAGAATCTAAGATTACAACGCCAACACCAATCTTGTAAGATTGTGTGGTAATTCCTCCAAATCCATCTGCAACTTGTACAGACACATCAAAAGAATTTCCTGAATCTGTTGCAATAGGAGTCCAACTTACGATACCGTTAACAAGATTCATTCCTGCAGGTTTTTGTGTTAAACTTACAGTTAATGCATCATTATCTGCATCACTTGCTTTTACAGCATAAGTATATTCAACACCAACAGTTGCGGAATGACCTGGTTGAGAGGTAATTGTTGGATCTCTGTTTACATCTGCAACAGTAATTGTTACAGTTTGTGATTCAGAGTATGTTTTTCCATCATAAGATTGAAATTTAATTTTCACATCTTTTGATGTTGCAGGATGTTGAACAAAGTCAAATCCTGGCGTAATGGTGAATTTTCCTGTAGATTCATCAAAGGTTACTTCTTTAGGTAAAGCCGTACTTTTGAACATGTTATTTACTTGACATCCAAATTCAAACCATTTACATGATTTTAAATTTGTAACATCTTTCGCAACATAACTAGATCCACCAGAAACTGTGAAAGTTTTTGATACTCCTTCATTAACAATGTGGTTTTTTACACCTACTTCTAAGGTAGGAGGTTTGTTTTGATCAACAACAGTTAATTGAACAGTTGCTTTTCCGATTCCACCCTTACCATCATTTCCTTCAAAAACAACATCATATGTTCCTTGATCTTCAAAGGTTGGTTGCCATGAAAAAGTATATACAGCTCCCCATTTTTGAATGTTAGATCCTTTTGGTAAATTGTTACTTGTTACAGTTACAACATCACCATCTACATCAGAAGGTACAATTACAAAGTTAAAGTAAACATCTTCATTTACTGTTTTTTTGTATACTTTAGCTGGTTTTGATTGTACTACTTCTAAATCAGGCATGGTTAATTCTGGATTGTTATTACCAGATAAAACGTTTAATTCTAAAAAGTCTGTTTTAATAGAATTGCTATCTGCAAGTTTTACGGTAACAACATAGTTTCCTACTTTATCATTATAATTTTTAGGAACAACAGTAATTTCTTCGTATGCTATATTCTTTGTATCAATTGTATTTTGAGCTACAACACCAACAATGTTTCCTGTTGCCTTATCATTAATTTGAACTGTTAACAATACACTATTTTCAGGAGATGAGAAATATCCTGTTGCAAATTTTGCTGATTGACCGTTCACAATAGTTTTACTCATTGATCCGTCATCCCATGCAAAAAGTTGTTTACCTTGAGCTGCTTGTGTCCAATCTACTTGTGCAACTGCTGCACTTGAAACTAGCATTAAAGCAAACATAAGTACAATTAGATGTTTAAATATATTCATTTTTTACTCTCACTTCCTCTACAATATCCTAATGCTACTCCAAAGAATTTATCTCCTTCAGTTGAGATCATTGCTGTAGGTGTAACACATACACCGTGACCATTTCCAGCTTCAATTCTGATTGGAACTGCTAATCTTACATAAGGTGAAATAGATTCATCAACGCCACCTTTCTGATCAAAAGAACCTGCGCCTTGCATTACAACACCATCAATTGCTTTTGAGACATAAGTAGATTCGTTCCATGTAGTTTCTTTACTTAATACTCCAGCTGTGAATCCTAAACCAAGACCTACACGACTTCCATTGTAAAGTAAGGTATTGTTTTGTAATGATAATCCTAAAGCGGTTGCTGATAATTGTGCATCACTAGTACTATCTTCAGTTAATGTTAAACTTCCAGCTAATGGACCTTTTGCTGCATCTTTTACAACTTGATCTTTGTTAATTAAAGTCTCACCAGAATATAATCCTACATGAGCTCCTAAACTCCAATCTCTTCCGGTAGGATGATATCGTAATCCAATATCAATTCCGGTTGTGTTTTGGATATTTCTATTTGATTCTGCTAAAACTCCATAAACCCCACCAAGTTCAACTTCAGGTAAACCTGCTAATGTTGGAACATGGTTTGTGATTGTTTTTGTAATTGTTACAGGTGTTGCAGCATAAGATAATCCTACTGGTGTTGCACTTCCAGGTAAAGTTACCCCACGTGCCATTGTAACTTTAGTTGCACCATCAGGTAATCCTACTGGTGTTACTTTTTGTGGTAAACCAACAACATCATCTAAACTTGCGTTAGAAGGTATAGTTACGGTTCTTTTTGTTGTAAAATTGTAAGTTGTTTTTCCATCCTGAACGTTTTGAACTTGAACAGTTGTTTGTGGTGCTTTAGCTAATACACTTGGTGCGTATGCTGCTACTGCTAATCCTGCTGCTAATACAACAGGCGCAACCACTTTATTTTTTAAATATGTAAACATTTTATTGTCCTCCTTGATTCCTTGCATGTAGAGAATCTAATTTTTTTTGAAATTCATCATAAGAAAATGATTGTGTCCCTGCAACTTCTGGAAAATTATAATCTGCTCCTTTCACTCTAGCTGCAAGAGTTTGTGGCGCTGGATTAGTCTTTCCTAATACACGACAAAAGTTAGGAGTTTCTTCAACAGTATCTAATTTAGAATTTTTTAAATAAGGACGAGAACTTCTTTTTCGTTTCCCAAAGCCATCAACGCCAATGCTTAAACCATTTTCATCAATTGACAATACAATCTCTTCTTTGCCTTCAAGAGCTCTTTGTGATTGTACTCTGTATTTATTCCAAAATCTTTTGTGAGGGTGACGTGGATTTTCAGCAAAGCATGCATCGTTATGTTTCATAACTGCAAATAATAAACTTTTCTTCACACCATCCATTTCAAAGTATTTTACAGGAAAGAAATTTGTTTCTCCTTCCTTAACAACATAACCTAATTCACCAGTATGTTGAGTTTTAGATTCCTCAATGGAAGGGCCATTATATTCTACAGTGACTTCAGTTCTAGTCTGAGGTAAAACTGGAGACATACATCCTCCTAAAGCAGACGCTATGTAAATTCCACCGGCAACGATTGCCGTTTTTACAGTTGATTCTAAAATTGATTTATATGACATTTTATTTCTCCTCCTAATACGGAACCTCATCGGTTTCTAATTGTTTTCTAAACCTTCTCACACGAGGAGATCTTCTTGTTCGTTTTCTTGAACATCGTTCTTTTAATGAATCGTATTTACCTTGCAAATTACTATAGTCTGAATTGCATTTATTAAGATCATTTACAACCCATCCAACAGATTGTGAATCACCGTTAGCTAAAGTTATCATTCGTTTATCATTATCTTGACAGACACCTAATTTTTGCTCTAAAGTCGCTTTAGCTGTATTAGCAGATTTTAATTTACCATCTAATTCAGTTACTTTTGCTTCAGAAGTGTTTAATTTTCCACGTGTTGTATCTAATTCAGCCTGTGCTGTCTCGTACAATCCTTTATTTGCATTTGCATCCGCTAATTGTCCAGCATCTGGCCTTTGACTTAATACATAAGTAATAGTTGCCAAACCTGCACTTGCAACTAATGCAACACCTGCAACAATTTTTGCAAGGTTTCCATATCCAATTGCCTTTCGTTGAGAATTAACATGACCAAGACGTAATCCAGTATAAGATTTTCTTCCTTCTGAACCAAGTTGTAAATAATCAATAACTTTTTCTTCTGCAATCACAACATCATGATTTAATGTTATGATAGCGGATCTCTTTTCTCCAAGTTCATTAGTTAAAGAAGCTAACTCAACATTACCTTTATCATCTAATTTTCCATTATCTCTTGATTTTTCAAGCAGTTTAATATCTTCAAGATCAACAGTATATTCTCCTTCAAGACCTACAAGTGTTAATTTTTTATTATAATAATCACCTTGATCTAAAGATTTATCAATCCAAGAATCTACAACTTCTAAACTTCCTGCACCATAAACTTGATTAAGTGAATCATATGCCGCAAGTGCAAATTTAGAGTTATATGCCGCTAATTTGTCTAATGTATTTACTAAATGAGCTTCAACTTCTCCAATTCCATTATTTTCAAGAACGCCTAATATTCCATCTTTTTTCCTATAAAGACCCCGTACTTCATCTGCAAATTCATTTACAAATAAAGCCTTAGTATCAGGAAATTGAAGTCCTTCATGTGCATATTTTTTTTCAATTCCTTCAATTCTATCAAGAAGATTGCTTTGGTATAAAGGAATTGTTACTGTATCGTTAACATTACCGTCGCCAGCACGCTTTGTATCATTATTATTATCAGTCATAATTATAACCCCCAAGTTATGTGAATACTACTCCCAAGTAAACACTTCTTTATAAACTTTTTGGAACAGTTGTTAGAATATAGTAGTTACAAACCACTGATGACCTTATTTAAGCTTAAAAACACCAATTAGTTATAAAAATTGTGAAAGAATTCCTAATGCAAAAAGAAGAATTAATACAATTCCAAGAATTTTATGTTTGCCCATTTGGTACTCTGGTTTCCGTTCTCCAAGCCTTTTGACTTTCCAATACATCAGGATTACAAGTATCGCATCCAATCCACCAGCGAATGCACCAGTTAATCCTAATATCGCAATAAAACTTGTAACATCAAACAACACAATAATTAAAGGAACAAGAAAAGCAAGTGCTAAAGCATATGTTCTTTTAAGATTATAATCTAAATGATACATATCAACTAATGCTAAACCTAATGTTAAAAACGAGGTAAACATTGCAAGTACTGCAAGAAGGTTTGCAAATAATCCAAGAATAGGATTTGTATAAATGCTTAATGCAACAGTTGCGATTCTTTGATTCGCTTCAAGAAGTGAAAAATTTTGGAACCCAATAGATCCAACAACAATAAATGTGAAAATGATGTAAAGTAAGATAGGTGTTAAAGATCCGAAAATGATTGCCTTTTTCATTTTCTTTCTATCTTTATCAAAGATCTGACGAATTTCAGGAATTGCGGGCGATCCCATTAATGCAAATAAAATCACTCCATATGGTGCAATGAAGATTCCAATATTAGAAAACAACACATTTTTGATTGATCCTAAAAATGCCATAAATCCAGATCCAAATAAAGATCCTGCAAGATTCATAAAAATAGTCGTGTCAATTCCTAAAAGGTTAGTTAATTGAATTTTATCATAGGATAATAAACCAATAATCCCTACAACAACAAATAAAAGACTAATTAAAATTAATTCCATGGTGCCTGTAGCTTTAACTCCCCTTGAAATAATTATAAAAGTTACAACAAAGAAGATTAAAGTATAATACAAAGGTTCACCCCAACCAAAAATAGAATGTAATGTTGCACCTTCTCCAATAAGATATGCAATTAATGCACCATAGCCATTAATGAGCAAAGAAACCATCATAAAACGTTTCCCTGTTTTTCCCAAATATTTTTCTGCATAACCTGTTAATTGATGAGGTTTTTTTGTCCTTAAAACAATCTCTCCTAGAAAAAGATTTAACATCAAAAATGCAAGACCTAATACAATAATTAAAAATGAACCATAGACAAAACCAACTTGAGAGATCACAAAAGGAATTCCCAACATTCCTGCACCTACGATGGTACCAATTAATGTTGTAATTGCCATCAAAAACTTTTTGTTAGCAAGAACTGGATTTAGTTCACCCTTTTTCATATACTAAAGAAGATATTTTATGTTTATATATCTGTTGGAAAAATAAGAGCACTCCCCACACTCGACAAGTACGGACAAGGTATTTAAGTAATCTTGATTTTTATTTTTAAGACACTCCAATCTTTTGTATTGCGAAAAGATGAGAGGTCAACGAAAATGAAAAATAAAGAGACATTAGCTGAAATCATTGGAATAATGCTTGGAGATGGTTGTTTGTACAAAGGACACGGATCATATCAAACAATAATTACTTCTGGAAAAAATGAAAGAGAGTGGATAATGTATGTTAAAAATTTATTTGAAAACTATTTTGAGAAAACATTTAAAATTGTTGAAATCAAGTATGGGATTCAAGCAAAATGTCATTCAAAGGAAATTTTAGAGAAATTTTTAGAGGTGGGATTATGTCATGGAAATAAAGTCCATAATAAAGTCACGATCCCACCCTGGTTATTTCTTAAGAGAAAGTATTTAATTAAAACTGTTCAAGGTTTATTTGATACAGACGGTTGTGTTTATAATAAATATGGGAAATATGCTCAAATTGAATTTAAATTTGGTTGTGAAGAAACAACAATATCTGTTTGTAACGCCGTAAGTAATTTGGGTTTTAATACTACAAAAGTTCAAAAACAATATAATAATGCAACAGGCAAATATAGGTGGAGATTCTACTTATGTAGACAAAAAGAGATTGATTTATTTTTTGATATAATTAAACCAAAAAATTCTAAACATATTGAAAGATATAAAAAAATAAGAAGTGGGGATACTGGGACTTTCAAATGGAAACGTTAAAAGTTTTCAAACGTTAATATCCATATTTGAACCCAGATCTAAAGCTTGCTTCAAGGGAAGTTTATCATCGCCGAAGCTCAACATTCCATTACTGGAGGCTCCTATTCTACCAAGTTATACTATATCCCCACTACAGGAACAAAAGACACGCTCTCTTTTATTAAAGTTTCTCTTAAATTAACAATAAACATAAAAACAACGCCCTTATCTCAAAGAACATGATAGAATTAGATGGCGCATATTTGGAAGGCGGCGGAGCCTTAGTGAGAGTGGCGTTAGCTCTTTCAACAATCACAGGCCAACCTTTCAAAGTTACAAACATCCGTGCAGGAAGACCAAAACCAGGATTAAAAGCGCAACATCTTACATCAATCAACACGTTAAAAGAATTATGTGATGCAAAGACTTCTGAAGTAAAGCTAGGAACAACTGAATTCTGGTACCATCCTAAAACTATTAAAAAAGGTAAGTTTGAGGTAGACATTGGTACGGCAGGTTCAATTTCTCTTCTACTTCAAGCATTAATGCTCCCTTCATTATTCGCACCTGGAAAAGTAACTCTTACAATTAAAGGAGGAACATGTGGGAAATGGCAAGCCTCTGTAGATTACTTACAAAACATTTTACTCCCATATTTAAACAGATTTGTAGATTCCATTGAGATGAAAATCTTGAAGCGAGGATATTATCCAAAAGGTGGTGGAGAAATTCTTTTAGAGATACGACCACGATTTCACATCAAAGAATTTGAAAATTTTAATTTATTTATGGAAGAGCTCCAATTCAAAACTCCACCAGTTACATTAATTGAACAAGGAAAATTGGAACAAATACGAGGCGTCATTAATGTTTCTTTAGAATTACAAGAAAAAGAAGTAGGTGATCGTATTAAGAGAATGATGGAATCAGTATTGAAGACCTATGAAGTTCCAATAAACATTAGGGATGAATACGTAAATGCACGAAGTATTGGCGGGGAAACAGTTGTGTGGGCATTATTTAGTAAAGAAGGACAGATGGATTATGACAATCCAATTATCCTTGGTGCAAGTGCATTAATTGAACCAGGAAGATCCTCAGAGGAGATTGGAAAAGAAGCAGCGAATAAATTAAAAGAACATATTAATTCAGAAACCGCAGTTGAGGAACATCTTGCAGACCAACTAATTCAATTCATGGGGTTAAGATTAGATTCAAAAATTAAAGTTGAAGAGATTACAAATCATACGAAAACAAATATTTATGTTGCAGAAAAATTCTTACCAATTGGATTTAAGGTTGAAAAGAATATGATTAGTGTAGAATCTTCCTCAGAATCTCATTAACTTCTTCAAAACTTCCATCTTCTGTAATCACAACATCAAATTTCTCAGAATATGCACCTAACAACTCTTCTATTTTATCATTAAGAAAACCAATACGAATTACTTCGTCATGATTCATTCCTTCTGTCATACCTAAATCTCCTAAACTATCTCCAAGTAAAATGACATTTGATTTTTTTGTTATTTCTTTTTGATATGGCGTAGAAGAAATTTCATATTCATTCTTATTGAATGTATGTACATAATGTTCTGGAATTTCTTTAATTTTTCCATCTTCACTGAACGTAAAGAAATTCGCAACAAGATGAACATTTGGTTTCATTAAATTCTCGGATTTTAAATATAATTCAATTAGATTACCAAAGCCAGCTGAGAAAATTAAAATTGGAACATCACCTAATAATGTGAAAAAATCTTCTGCACCAGAACGTAATTCTAATTTTCCTTTACTAATAACATCTTCCAACACACCCTGGTTCATTCCAGAATTCCACATTAATTCCCAATGTTCTTTCCACCATTGATCCATATATTTCTTCTTTTTATCTAAAGAAATTGTATTTGAAATTTCATAAGGATGATATTTATCAAAAAGAGCGTATGCTTGTTTTACATAGTCAGGAGAAAGGTAATTTCCTTCACGAATTAAAGAATATGAAGAAAGAACTTTTTTTCCTTGAACAAACGCTTTTGTAAGAGTTTTATCAAAATCAGAAACAACATGAAAATTATCTTTATTGAATTTTCCTAACTTTCGTTTTAGTTCTTCTGGATTTTGAATATATAGTGCCATAACTTAATGGAGAAGTCATTTCTTTATAAAATCTAAGGAGCTGTACTTCCTGGGATAAGATAATTCATGGGACAACAATTATTCCTCCCCATTTTCTTAACATCATATAGACCTTTATCCGCAGAAACAATCATTCTATTTGCCATTTCTTCACGCTCAGTAGAAGAACCCAAATCAATTTTGGGTGTAAGTTTCCCATAAGAATCAACATCTAACGTTGAAATTCCTGCACTAAAGGTTATTCCTCTCGTAACACCTTCTTTTGGATTAAAAACAACTTTCTTAAAAGCCCAATGTAATCGCTGAAATGTTGCCAATGCATTTTCAAAGTTAGTTTCAGGCATAATAATCCCAAACTCTTCTCCCCCATATCGTGCAAAAAGGTCTGTAGCCCTAAGGTGTTTTGAATAGAAATCCGCTGCCTTTTTAATAACATAATCACCTTCCAAATGACCAAAATTATCATTGTAAGCTTTAAAATTATCAATATCCATCATTGCCAAAGATAAAGGATGTTTTGATCTATCAAATAACGCAATGTGATATTGTAATTGATCAATAAATGTTCCTTTATTTGCAACTCTCGTCATAGAATCTGTAATTGCCATAGATCTAAACTCACTATTAATTAATGCCATTTCAACTCTTGCCAACAAAGAGTCCATATTTAGAGGTTTCTCATTAAATCTAGTCCATCACGAGGAGTTTTACCAAGATTTAAATCCATTAAAATGAGATGAGGCTCTGTTTTTTCTAAAAGTTGTTCTAATTCGGGAGCAGAAGAAGCAGTGTATAAACGTTCATATCCTGCACTTTTTAAAACCAATTCTGTAGTTCTTTGAACAGAAGGTTCGTCATCTACAATAATAATACTATAAAATGGTTTATCTTCAGGAGGAATTCTTTTTGGTCTTACCGTTGATTTTCCATTATTGTGAATGATATCCATAGCTGCCATATAATATTTTGAGAGGTGACCCTATAAAAAGATTATTGTGAAAAAGTGGATATAACACCTCCAAAGAATAGTGTCCTGAACTATCCTTGCGGAAAACTTTATAAACAGACCTAATCTCAAATGCAAAATGGAAGAAAAAAAATGTTCATCTTGTAAAAGAAAAGTTGTCAATGACAAAGGTAGCGTAACATTCAAATGTCCGCAATGTAATGATGTAGAAGTCGTACGTTGTACTGAATGTAGAGCAAACGCAGTGAAATACAATTGTGGTTGTGGCTTTATTGGACCAAATTAAGAGGATAATAAAATGGGAAAAGCAGTAGTTACATTTAAAATAATGCCAGAAGGTGTAGAAGTAGACTTAGGGCCAATTAAAGAAAAAGCAGAAAAAATTGCACGTGATGCAGGCGCAATTGGTCAGATGCAAGTAAAAGAAGATCCAATCGCATTTGGATTAAAAGCAGTTCTTGTTCTTGGCATGTATGAAGTAGAAGGTTCAGATTTTGAAAAAGTTGCAGAAGAAATGCAAAAAATTGAACACGTACAATCCGCAGAAATTGCAAAAATGGATCTTGCTTTAGGTTAGATCTTTAGTTAATTTTTTATACTTCTTTTTATTATTACTTCTTATTCATAGTTTATGAATAAAAGAGGTGATTAATTTGGCAAAACGTAAAGCTAAAAAAAGTGTAGTGAAAACTGCAAGTAAAAAATGTTCTTGGGGAAATTGTTCTGGATCTGATTGGTTTGGAACATTAATCGCTGAAGCAGCAATCTATGGTTTCTTCTATTGTGGATTAAAATTCTTAGAATCTACAGGAAACTTATGGTGGAATGCATTAGTACTATTCGTGTTAGTAAATGTCGCATGGTTTGCATGCCCAGTTGTAAAAAAACATTTCTATTAATTTTTTTATTTATTTTTTATTGTATCTTTTTTAAATTCTAAAGCACCAGAATTAACACAATACCTTTTCCCAGAGGGTTTAGGACCATCATCAAACAAATGTCCAAGATGTCCACCACATTTTTTACACACAACTTCTATTCGTTCCATTCCTAAACTAGTATCTTCATTCAACCCAACATTCTTTGCATCATGGAAACTTGGCCATCCACTTCCAGAATCAAATTTTGTATCTGAAGAAAACAATTCTGTGCCACATTGTGCACATTGATAGATGCCTTTTTCTTTATTGTGAAGAAGTTTTCCTGTTCCAGGAGCTTCCGTTCCTTTGTCAATCAGAATATGTTTTTGTTCAGTGGTTAATTTCTTCATGATTTAAGTAAACCAATAACTTCCTTTAAACTTTTCCCTGTTTTCACACCAGTCAAACTAAAATGTGTACGTGTTCCTTTCAGTTTCTTCAAAGTTTCCTGCATATTAGGTGTTTGTAATTTGTACTTGCTTCCAACCACATTTAAATCATAGAACCCAAAAATATCTTTTTCATCCCTTATTGTTTCAAGAAATTTTTGTTCTTCAGGAAATGAAACCTTACACATCTTATCAACCAATTTCTTATCTTTCAGTTTTCCAATCCACAATGGTCCAATATAATCAAAACCTTTCTCTAAATTAAACCGAGAAGTTTTGAATTCAAGTGTTTTTGGATTGTACAAAAGATAGTGATGTTGTTTTAGAAGAGCATCACATTTTTCTTTACCCTTCTCTGAAATAAAATACACACGGAAATAATGGTCTTTGTGATAACTGAGGATTGGGATTAACGCTTTATCAAACTGAATACCTTGCAGTTGCACTTTTCTAATTAAAATTCTAAGACCAATTTCATGCATCATATAATTTTTAATATTCCGGCCCCAATACTTTCTCTGCGTTACTTTAGGATATGTTCCTGTTAATGCAGCTGTGTCTGTAGAGGTGATTGCAAGAATACCACCTTTAGAAATTGCCTGTACTGCTGAAGGTAAAAATGGATTTGGGCTCCCAAATGGGTCCACATCAATATAATCCAATTTCTTTTGTTTAAATAAGAATTGTGAAGCATCCTCATTAAAGATTTTGATTTTTGTAAATTTAAGATTATTTGATTTTAGTGCATTATTAAATTTTTTCTTAAAATTCTCCTTAAAATCATTCACAAACAATTTTTCAATATTCTTAACTTCCTTCAAAAAACGTAACGCACGAATTCCAGACCCCGCTAATGGTAACGCAAGGTTCAACTTCTTCTTCCCAAGTGCATTAAGTAATGTGATTGAAATGTTTCTATTAGAAACCATGAGAGGATTGTAAAATACATCCATTTCTCTAGAAACCTTTTTAGGAAGCTTTACATTCAGTGTAATGTCGTGTTCTGTGATCATAATAAGAATAAAATAAAAGAAGTAATTAAGGTTTATGGTTTGACAATTATTTCAGTCTTTTCAGTTTCATACTTATTAAAGCCAGTAGAATCACTTTGGAAATTAACACCCATATTATTTTGCCAATCATTAGATGGAAAATAAACTTCAACAGAAGCGCCTAAACCCCTACAAGCAGCTCCTTCCATCGTAGTTCCAAAATTTCTGACTAAATTAACAATATCAAGATCTGCTGCAATAATCGCGACTTTGCTTGGTTGTTTCTTTAATGCAGATTGGTATGAAAAATCTATAGCTCGGCCAACTAATTCAGCATCAGCAAATGAAGGACGTGCTGTGACTGCGGTCATCCTTTTCTGAAACTTCCCTTCATAAGGTCTATGGAGTGTAGATTCACGTAAAAATTTTGGAAAATCAATTTTTTCAAGTGGTGTGTAAGGAGTTAAACGTTGTCTTAACAATTGATAAATTGATTGATGAAATTCAATTATTTCCTCAAGAAGCACAAATTCATCATAAGAGGAATGAGGATGAGATTTGGGATTATGTGTTGCGTCCTGAAGAAGATAAATATATTGATCATATTCCGAAATAATCTTAGGAGAAGTGACAATATTCTCATAGACCTCAATTGTTTCTAAGAATGATTTTGTATGGTCATGCTGTTGTTGAAGACGAGACCCATCAGGAAATCCCCACCCGTTACTTGATCCCCATCTGTTGCTAGTCCCAAAGTCGTCAGGAGATTTCTGTTCCATACCATGACGAAGATAATCCAAATATGATTGCATAGGAGCACCATAATCCCTACTTAAAACACTATTATCCAAATAAATCCTAGACATATCCTTAGCAAGAACATCTAAAGTTGTTTGAGGAAGATCTTCTTGAACAACTTCCCGAGTTTGAATCTTAACATGAACCATATTTTATTGATAAAGGGAGTTATTTATATTGGTATTGGTATAAAATAACTATTCTTTGATACATATTCAATCTACAATAAAATGATTATTTTCCTCGTTGCTTTCTGGAACGTGATTTAATCCATCAACAAGTATACTCAAATCCTGACAATTTTTGTTTGAAACATTACTATTTTCCAAAACAACATAAATAGATTCTCTCCCATAAGAACCAAAAGGTGATGCAATATTGTGTGTATGGACAGAATTAAATTTCTTTCCACCATTGCCAAAATGGTGAATGGTTTGTACATCAAAAGGGACATATATTGCATTTGGCGAATTGTTTACAACATCAAAATGAAAATGGTATTTGGTAGTTTGATTTCCATCCTCTCTCTCAAAATGAACCAGTTCTATTCCTAAATCAGGAAGACCAACAGAACTTTGAGGTTCAGACTCACAAGCATAAAGCGAACATGCAAGGGCAATCCCTGTAATTACCTTTCTTAATATCACGAGTGATATGCACAATAAACCCTACTTAAAGATTTCTTTAGAAGAGAATACAGATAAACTTAAAAAGAACCTTAAAAAATATTATTTATGGCAATCAGAAAGGTATTGGTAACAGTTGTTGGACATGTAGATCACGGTAAGACTTCTTTATTAGATAATATTAGAAGAACTGCGGTTACAAATAGTGAAGCTGGTGCAATCACACAAGCAATTGGAGTATCTATTATTCCGATTGAAACGATTAAAAAAATATGTGGACCACTTCTTAACTCAATGAAAGAAAATTTGACTGTACCTGGCTTATTAACTATTGACACACCTGGACACGCTGCATTTACTTCCCTAAGAAAGAGAGGAGGATCTCTTGCAGATATTGCAATTCTTGTGGTAGATATTAATGAAGGATTCAAACCACAAACAATTGAATCTATTGAAATTCTCAAAGCAAATAAAGTTCCGTTCATTGTTGCTGTAAATAAAATTGATTTATCACATGGGTGGCACTATGATAAAAGTAAAAACATTCTTGCAAACATTTCTTCGTTAGGAAACCTAGAACAAGAAGCATTTGAAAAGAAAATGTACGAAGTTGTTGGTCAATTTCATGAACACGGATTACAAGCAGAACGATTTGATAGAGTGGAAGATTATACAAAACAAGTAGCACTCGTTCCTATTTCTGCAAAAACGGGTCAAGGAATTCCTGAACTTTTAATGGTACTTACAGGATTAGCTCAAAAATATTTTGAAAAGAAACTAGAAATTGAAGAAACAGGAAATGCGAAAGGAACTATTCTTGAAGTAAAAGAAGAAAAAGGGTTAGGAGTAACATTAGATACAATTCTCTACAATGGATCATTAAAAGTTAATGATACCCTTGTAATTGGAAATCTTGGAGAACCTATTGTAACAAAAGTACGCGCATTATTAGAACCTGCAGAATTGGCTGAAATGAGAGAAAAGAAAAGTCAATTCAAGAATGTGAAAGAAGTTACAGCTGCAACAGGTGTAAAAATTGCAGCACCTAATTTAGATGGCGCAATCTCTGGTATGCCAATTAGAAGTTGTTCAGGCGATAAAGAAGAAATTAAAAAATTAATTGAAGAAGTAAAAGAAGAAGTCGGTGAAGTTCTATCAGAAACAAATGAAGATCAAGGTGTAATGATTAAAGCTGATACAATTGGTGGATTAGAAGCATTACGAAACTTATTATCAGAAAAAGAGGTTCCGATTGCATCTGCATCACTTGGAAATGTAACTAAAAAAGATCTTTCAAGATTAGAATCTTTAAAAGATAAAGATGAATTCACAGGAGTGTTACTTGGATTTAATATTAATATTCCTTCAGATATTACGGAAATAATCAAATTAAAAGGATTAAAGGTAATTACACATCCGGTAATCTATAAAACAATTGAAGATTATGAGGAATACGTTGAAAACTTAAAGAAAACAATTCAAATGAAAGAACTAAGTAAAGTTGTGAGGCCTTGTAAATTTGCAGTGTTAAAAGGATATACGTTTCGTCAATCAAATCCTGCAATTGTTGGAGTAGAGATTGAAATTGGAAAAATCAAAACAGGCGATGGAATCATGAACCTTTCTGGAACACGTGTTGGTACAGTTAAAAGTTTAAAGGAAGGTCAAGAAAATGTATCTTTAGCTGAACAAGGAAAACAACTTGCAATGGCAATGGAAGGAGTTACAGTTGGAAGACAAGTTGATGAGGGAGATTTTCTTTATGCAGACATCCCTGAAGAAGACTTTGTAAAATTAAAAGAAATGAAGAAACATCTTTCAAAGATGGAAATTGAAGTTCTTAAACAAATTGCAGAAATAAAACGAAGAGATAACCCAGTTTGGGGTGTTGGTTAATCATTTTTAAGAGCAATATAATCTAAATGAGAATATGCATCTTTTCCTTCTCGTATTACATGAACACTATATTCTCTTTCATCTGGTTCATGTATCTGAATAATATTAACCCATCCATTAAAAAAAATATAATTAATTGGTGAATTATCCTTATTAGTAATACTAAAATTTAAGGGATGGTTGCTTTTAGAAGTAATAACATATTTGAAAAGAGTTCTTTTATTCTGATCCCAATCAGGATTTCGTGCAACTCTTAAAGAATTATGTTTAGCTCCGTTATCAAGGAAAATTCCGCATCTTTCAAGATGATTAAGAAGATCCGTTAATTCACCCTCTTTTTGTACCATACATTTATTAAAAATAAAAGAAATCATTAAAAAACTTTGCATAGAATGAAATACAAAAAATGATGAAAAGGTTAAATTTTCTCAACACAAGAGAAGTCAAAAAAATACGAGAACAAGTAATCGTAGATTTTGGATTCTTTCCAAAAGGCGATTATGCATTTCTTAAAAGCGATAAAGATCGTTTGTTTATTGTAAATAAAGATGTTGCAAAGCTTGAACTCAAAAACTTACGCATTGATAGAATGGGATTATATTTAGGCGAAGTAAAGCCTAACCAAATCCGTTTAAGTAAAGAAGGAGCCCAATTAATTGTAAGGTTAGGAGGGAATAAAGTAACAAATATTGTAGAAATTAATGAAGAAGAAGTAAAAGAATATTTTCAAGGAAACGATTTAATTAAAGATTTAGGAGAGAAAAACCGATTAATTATTCTTAAACATAAAAAAGAGATCTTAGGATGTGCATCATATAAAGAAGGAAAAATATTAAATTTTCTACCTAAAATACATAGAGGCACAGTTATTGTCTAGTAACTTCCTTATAAATACGATCAAGTAATCCAGAATTAAGACGACTAATTTCAGATGAAGAAGTAATACCAGTACTTTGATTATTATATAAAGAAGTTAAAGCACCTAAAAGATCCGATTTCTTCACATGATCCCCATCACATAATGAATGATGAGGTTTAGTACCATCACGAGCCCACATTAATCCATTAGTGGTCCTTGAAATTTGAAATCCGCTATTTACTTTTCCTCGAGGACCATAAATGTTCACAGTTCCATCATATAAATCTCTTGTTGTCATGATTCTCCAAAAACATATGTTTTATATAAATCTTATCTCTTTTCGCCTTTGTTACTGGAGAGTAGCACAAACAACGAAACATTTATATAGAATCCAACATAATTATTGTAAAATGACGTTCCTACATGGAAGTCAATCACTTAGGGGAAAATAAAAATGAATATTAAAAAAACTGTAGCAATAACATTGTTAGTATTGTTTGTACTGAGTATTGTAGGACAAAGCGTATTAGCAGAACCATTTAATCCTAATTTTAATTACGGAGATTATGAATTTGAGTTTAAACAAGATTTTTACGATAATGAAATGTTTAATCCAATTGATGCACCTTTCAATAAACTTCCAGCTGAATTTAATACAGCACCAAAATTCAGTGTAGGTCAAAAATACTTTAATGCGAAAGAAGGAGAAATCTTTACATTCAATATGATTGCAGATGATAAAGAAACAAGTAACTTAAAATTTAGCTTTAAAGAAAATTTAGACAAAGCATACATTTCCTCAAATGGAAAAGCAGCAAAATTCACATGGACTATTCCTTATACCGCAGTAGAAGGAGATTCAAAATTTCAAGAAATAAACTTTGTAGTAAGTGATGGACAATCTTTAGATAATATGAAGATTGTTGTAAATATTGAAAATGTGAACAAATTACCTTATATTCAAACATTAAATACCTTAACATTTACAGAAAATGAAGTAAATACACATTACATTTATGCATATGATTTAGATGTAATTGATACTGCAAAATTAACTGTAGATGAATCAACATTACCTCAAGGAGCTAAATTTTTACCGAACTCACAAAGTTCAGGAAACATCTTTTGGCAACCAACCTTTGAACAAGGTAACAAAGATTACAAAGTAATATTTACAGCAGATGATGGTAAAGGAAAAACCAACAGAGTTGTAACATTCAAAGTTGTTGATAAAAACCAAGCACCAGTAATCACAATTGCAGATCAAACTGTTACCGCTGGAGCAACATTAGAATTAGATTTAAAGAGCAAAACTTCAGATGCTGATAATGATGCATTAACTATAACTGTTGAAGGAACATTAAAAAACTATTTTGATGCAACTTCAGGAAAATTCACATGGAAACCTTCAGTCTTAAACTTAGGTGAACACACATTAACAATTGTTGTTACCGATGGAACAGACGTTGTGAAGAAAGATGTGAAAATCACAGTTAAAACTTCAGCGGCAAATGGAAATAATAACAACCCAATTCCAGGCGTACCAAAAACAGCTGCTCAGCTAGCATTAGATGCAGATTATACAGATTTAAATGTAGATTTCAAAGATTTAGAAAATGACTTTGATGAATACGAAGAAGATTACAATAAAGCAAAGAAAGTAAATAACCTTAACAATGTTGACAAATATGCTAGTAAACTAGAAAAAGTTGACGACAAGTTAAAGGATCTTCGTAATGAAGTTAAAGATTTCATTGACAAAGCTGAAAAAACTGCAGGTAGCAACAAGAATGTTATTGATAACGCTGAAGAATTAAAAAATGATATTGAAGAATTACGTGATGATATTGACGTTGTTTTAGGAAAGAAAACCGCAACAACCGTATCTGGAAGCATCTTCAAATCTGGAAGCGTTTCATCTCAAGATTCCAATAAACCTGTTGAAGTAAATATGTTACAGTTCCCTTTAACCGGCGGAGCAGTTGCAGACACAACTTCAACTGGCACAGGATTCGGAGAATTAGCATTCTTAATTGGAGGAATTGTAATCTTGTTTACGATTATAATGTTCCTTTTAGTTGTGTTACTGAAATAAATTTTTATTTTTTTACTTTTATTTTCTTTATAATTTGTTTATTGATACTTTCTAAAAATTAATTTGAAAAATATAGAATAAAAAAAGAATTAATTAAGGACGTCTTCAATTGGTTTTTTTCCTTTTAATTTTTTTGTTGTTGATTTCTTTGCTTCTGCTACTAAATCTACACCTAAATCTTTCAATTCTTTAATGTGCATTTGCATTAACTGTTCAACAATTTGTAGGATTCGCATAAACTCTTCGCGTTCTTTTGTTAAGGTTGCAAGAGATCCCTTATGAAAACCAATTCTTTCTGCATTATCTTGTTTTTTTGCCATACCACTCAAATGCTTGGTTTCTTTATTAAGTTTTTGGCTAAACCCCGAAAACTTTAAAACCCTTAAGATAATCATCTTCCTATGGGTGCGTTAAATAAACTAATGTTCTGGAAGAAAGATGATGACTTTGATTTTGATAGTGCATTGAATAAAGAAATGACTCCAAGTGACATCCCTCCAATGGATAATCTTGGTTTAGATAGCCAGCCAACAGGCTTAGAAGAAAAATCTCCTTTTGATCATCCTGCACAACCAACTGCAACAAGACCTTTTCAACAACAAGCAGCAAGCCCTTATGCTGCTCCTCAACAGCCTCAGCAAGCTTTTCCTTCGCCAGGTCAACCTTTACAAAGACCGGGATTTCAGCAACCTCCACCGCAAAATAATGATCTCATAAGTAGTAAATTAGATACCATTAAAGCACAATTAAGTTCTATTGAACAGCGTCTTGTAAACTTAGAAAGAGCTGCGGGCGTACAGCAACAGAAAAAGTTATGGTAAATTATAAAAAATTCTTTTGGAGTATTGTGACTTTAGTTGTAGTTTTAGATCAATTAACAAAGTATTTGATTTCTACGTTTAAACCAAACCTTGATTTGGTTCTGCTCAAAATCCATTATCTTACAAACACAGGAGCAGGATTCAGTATTCTTACGGGAAAAACGTGGATTCTAGCGATAATATCATTGATTGTGATTATAGGATTAATCTATTATTACAAAGATATTCCTAAACAAAAGACACCACAATTATTATTTGCGTTATTTCTTGGAGGTGCAATTGGAAATTTTATTGATAGGGCACTTAGAAATTATGTCATAGATTTTATTGACTTCGGTTGGTGGCCAGCATTTAATATTGCAGATATGGCATTGACAATCTCTGTGGTTGGATTAATTCTATATTACATTATAGAAGAAAAAAGTAACAAAAAATAAAAAATCACTCAACACATTGATGAGCTTTATATCCTGATTCCCATGCATCTTCTTTCTCTGCAAACCATGTTTGACGATCTTTCTTAATCTTCTTTGCCCATTCACATTTCGGTGCATGATAAATATTACTTTTGCTACTTGCAACATATTTGCCTGGAGAATGTTTCGTTAATGCTTTCGTTACAACTGGATCAAAGACCATGCTGTGAGGTTCTTCTTGTTTAGGTGTTAGTTTTTTAGATTCTTTTTTCCGTGGAAAAGATAACAAGAATCCAATTACTGAAAGTAAACCTAATGTTGCATAAAGTGTACCATTAAATGTCCAAAGTAATACGAGATTTCCCAAATATGCTAAGAATACAAAGAAAAATAAATTTTCTCCCCATCCATCTTTGTATGCAATAAATCCAAGAAGTACTAAAAAACCTAACCCTAAGAATCCAATTAATTCTAACGTAAAGAATAAACCACTTCCATTTACAAATAACTGCACAAATGCTAAAAATAATACTAAAATTAACACTCCATAAATAAATAATTTAAATGAACTTTTTTCGTTTGCCATATAAAAATAAGCGAAAATTGATATTTAAGCATTTATATGCTAAGTTATTTATAATTTAATGTAACTATTAGAATTCGTCTTCAAGATTTTTCAAGAAACCCTTACGTTTTAAGAATGCAACTTCTGCTTTACTTCTATATTTATAGACAACATCTCCTTTCGCATCGCCACCAAGTTCCCAAGGTTCAATGATTACAATATTTTTCTCACGGACCCATAAAGCTCTCCGTAATCTTCCTGGAATTCTACAAATACGTTCTTTTCCATCAAGACATTGCACACGCATTCTACTTCCACCTAAACGTTGTTGTACAACTCCTAGAATTTCTTTTCCTTTTGGAATCCGTACCCTTACTACTTGTGGTTCTTCTGGTTGATGTGCCATTTACTATTATATTATAGTAGTTCGTTTATAAAGTTATGGGGAAGAATGGCTACGTTCGGAATAGAGTGTTTTTGTATACTGCCTGCAATAGGTGCATTTTTTCTTTCCAAGAAAAAATAGTCGCACCGGCACGCAGTATACCTATTTCCTCTATTCCGAATAAAGCCAGGAAGAATGATTATTTCCATAAGAACAATACTAATCAAACAACAAAAGACATTTAAACAACCCACCTCCCAAGAATGTATGGCAAAGAGGTTAGAGTCCCCATCATCAATTAATACATTCAAGCAATGTAAGAGAAAATATTATTATCAATATATTGAAAAACTTCCAACTTCTTCCTCCATTCATTTAGTACGAGGAAACATTGCCCATTCTGTGTTAGAAGATTTCTATGACATCAACATTGCAGATTTTAACGAAGAGAATTATCAACTTAAATTCAAAGAAGCAATTCAAAAATTATTATTGTATCAATGGAATAAATATAAATCAGGATTAGATGAGTTAGAATTATCTCCAGACCAAATTACATTCTATTTTGAAGAAACAATGTTTATGCTTATGAATTGGTGTAACCAATTTTTGGAAGAATTTGATAGAATGCGTAAAGAAAAAGATATTTCTATGGGAGAAACATTCATGAAACTTACACCAATCAGAGAATTGCAATATAAATCTGAAGAACATCACGTACGTGGATTTATAGATGCAATCCAACACACCGAGAATGAAGTCCACATTATAGATTATAAAACAAATGCGAAATTTGATTTTAAGCAAAGTATTAAGCTCCAACTTGCAATTTATTCAATGATGTATTATGAAAAACATGGAAAAATGCCAAACAAAGTAGGCATATTCTTTTTACGTCAAAAGTTAAGAATGATGGATGTTGATATGAATCTAATTGAAATGGCAAAGAAAGAGATTACGGAAGTACATGAACACACATCATCCTGTGAACATGCACACGAATATCCAAGAACAATTACACCTTTATGTAAATGGAGAACTGGAGAATGTAATTTCTATGCAGTTTGTAAACCCAAAGAAACAAATGAAGAACAAGAACGTATGATTTTTGAAGAAAAGAATAGAACCTCAGAAAAAATAGAAATTAAAGAAAATAAAAGCAAATTGAGTGCATTCTTCTAAGCAAACGCCCTTATACTCAACCGAATAATCTCATTGTAAATGTCTACATTATCTAAGACCCATGCTTCTACACCTGCTCCTAAAAGCAAAAATAATAATGCAAATAGCAAGAGATAAAGATTAAATCCAAAGACTTCAAAGAAACGGTCAGATGCAAATTTTTCTAGCACTACATCTTTAGAGATTACACTTCCTGAAATGGCCGCAAGGAAATAAGACATTCCTTCAATCATCATGTGAGGAAATACTATTAACATGATTAATCCAAATATCACTAAAGGGTTACCTCCAATTACGGAAGCTGCTCCTTTGGCTGTAATACCAAAGATCGTGCCCCAGACCGAAGCATTCCATGAGATTAAGAATATTGCACCATCTCCCGTAAGTAGAGCCATGATAAAACATGCCATCAGCACAAGGAAATTATTTTCCAATAAGCCAAAGAATAATCTCCAACTCCATGTAAATTTATCAGCAAAGAAATTTGATTGTAATTCTCCTTCACCTATTTGTAGTTCTCCCGTAGGTAAATCTCCATGGAACCTAATCTCTAATTGTTCCCGAAATAAAGAGTTTGTTTGCATTGCTGGCAAAAACATAGCGCCAACACTATATACTAAAATCATACCTAAGAAAAGGAATACATAGATACGTACTAATTCTATATCATCCCTCCAAAGAGCTTTCATGGTAATTTTCTGTTCCATACTTTCTTTACGCTCTTCAATTGAAAAAATCTTATACAATTCTGGTAAAAGGAATAATGATGTAAATGCGACTGCAACTAATGCAGGATCTGAAGGAAATAACCAGGCTGCAATCAATACTGCAACAACCGAATACATTGCACCAAGTAAAAATGCGTACCTTCCTTTATGTTCTAACCAATCTTCTGGGAATATGTGTTCTAATACCATTTTAGAAGCCACCTCCAATACTTAACGCTTCTTTTAACCCTTCAGCAAACACAGAAACATTTGCTGAGAACCATGATTCAACACCTACACCGATGAGTAGAATAACTAATCCTACCAATAAAAGGTAAAGGTTAAAACCAAAAACTTCAAAGAAACGATGAGAAGCAAATTGTTCTAATAACACATCTTTTGAGATTATGCTTCCCGCAATAGCTGCGCAAGCATATGATGCTACTGTGATTAACGATATTAGTAAAACACTTCCTATGAAAATTAAAGAGTTTACTATTGTTGCTGTGTCTCCTGTGAATAATCCTAACCAGAAATGTGATCCGAATAATAAAAGTGTTCCAAATACGGAAGCTTTCCATGTTATTAAGAAAACTGCCCCATCACCAGTTAATAATGCGATTAAAAAGATTGCAAGAAGGAAGAATAAGTTCTTTTTTAGGAGCAATAAAAAGCCGCCAGTAGAAATTGCCTGAATTTGTGTATTGAATAACATGTTACTCATGTGAGGGATAATTTTTGGAAGAAGTAATGGAACTAATGCATATGCGACAACAATAGAGACAAATAACGTTAAATAAATTTTAACCATACCCATATCGTCTTTCCAAATTTCTAATAATGTGATTTTTTGTTCTAAACTCTCTTTACGTTCTTCAATTGAAAATATTTTGTAAAGTTCTGGTAAAATAAGTAATGCTGTAAATGCAACCGCAACAAGCATTGGATCTGTAGGGAATAATGCACCTGCAATCGCAAGCCCAATTGTGGAATAGATAAAACCTAATAAGAATACAAATAGAATGGACATGAAACCTTTTCTTTCTAACCAATCTTCTGGAAATATGTGTTCTAAAACCATTTAACAACCTCTTTTAGAATCTTATAAAACATTTTGAGTTTATATATGTTTCTTAGAATGAGTGCAGTTAACACAGAGTATTAGGTTTCTTGAATTTACAACCACAACTTATTTAAAGCCTCTAAATCTTAAATTTTTATGTTTAAATCTCAGATAAAAACAGTACTATTATTAGGAGGATTAACAGGTCTCCTTCTAGGAATTGGACAAATTCTTGGTGGAAGACAAGGATTAATTATAGGGTTATTATTTGCTGGAGGAATAAATTTTTTCTCGTATTGGTTCTCAGATAAAATTGTGTTGAAAATGTACAAAGCAAAAGAAGCTGATCAATCTCAACATTCTGATTTATACCAAATGGTAAGGGAAATTACTTCACATGCAAAACTTCCAATGCCTAAAATTTATGTGATTGAAACACAACAAGCAAACGCATTTGCAACTGGACGTAATCCAAAACATGCAGCAGTTGCTGTCACAACAGGTATCACACAATTATTAACAAAAAGCGAACTTAAAGGCGTTCTTGCACATGAAATAGCACACGTAAAAAATAGAGACATCTTAATTTCATCCGTAGCAGCAACAGTTGCAGGAGTTATTTCATATCTTGCGATGATAGCACGATGGGGTGCAATCTTCGGAGGATTCGGTGGAAGAGATAATGATAACGGGGGCATTGTAGAATTATTAGTATTAGCAATTGTTGCGCCCATCATGGCATTAATAATCCAAATGGCAATTTCTAGAAGTAGAGAATTCTTAGCAGATGAAACAGGTGCAAAATTAATCAGAGACCCTTATTCACTTGCATCAGCTTTGGAAAAAATAGAAGCAAACGTTAACCATTTCCCTCTTAAAAAAATGGGATCAACAGAAGCAACTGCTCACATGTTTATCCACCATCCATTTAGAGGAAAAAGTATGTTCAAGATGTTTTCTACACATCCCTCTACAAAAGAAAGAACAAAAAAATTACGTGCAATGAAACTTTAAGATTTTAATTCTTGAACCTTTGCAGTGACATTGTCAGCAAGCGTATTCTTCCTTACTGCAATTTGATTATTTGCAGTTGCTACAACATCACCTGGAGCAGCTCCTTGAGGGTTCTTTTTTGAAGCTTCAAGGCTACTTATATCATTTTGTGCAGCTTGAAATAACGCTAAAATTTCAGCACGTACTGACCTTAATTGTGAATCTTGTTTACTAAACCATCCCATTTTATATTACCTCATTTAAGTTTTTTATATATCAACATTTCCACCTTTATTAAGATTGTGCCTATTGAACGCAAGTTTTATCAACTAGAATTTAATCAAAAGAGATATGATCACAATATACTACAACTCAAAATGTAGCAAATGTAGACAAACGCTTGCATTATTACAAGAAAAAACAGATGAAGAGATTAATATCATTGAATATCTAAAAACGCCACCTTCAATTGAAGAACTTCAACAAATCCTACAAAAATTAAATCTAAATCCTCAAGAGATCATCAGAAAAGGTGAAGAAGAATTTCAAGAATTTAAGGGAAAAGAATTCTCAGATAAAGAATGGATCCAGATATTACACGATCACCCAAAATTAATTCAACGACCAATTGTAATTATAAATGAGAAAGCAGTTATTGCACGACCACCAGAAAATGTGTTAAAAATATTACAACTCCCGTAACTTCTTCAAGGTATCATCAACATGTGTTTTCTTTTCCTTAATTGCTTTTGGAGATCCACCACCATGCCATGTAAATCGTGGACGCATTTGTACAGGGAAAATACGTTCATTTGCATCATCAAAGACAACTGCTGCTCCTTTCACACGCGGGAGATGATCTATTTCATCTACCAATCCAGTACGCATGTAACTCTGTGTTAATTGTCCTAACGCCTCTGTATCCATTTGTGCTGTTAATCTATGAGCAAGAACCGTATCTGATTGTGTCATAACATCTGTGTGAATTTTTGCAGGTTGTTGAGTTGCAAGAATTAAACTGATTCCTGGTTGACGTCCTTCACGTAAAATTGTAATTAATGCATCTGAAGCTGCTGTTTTTCCATCATGAGGAAGAAGTTCATGTGCTTCATCAATTGCGAGCCATACTAACGGTTCTGTCATTTTTTCTTCAGTATCTTTAGAAAAATAATGCATTGCAGCATCTACAGATTTGAATTCTTCTGTCTTTCGTGCAAGCATTCTTTGATTAAACAATGTCCGACTAATTAAACCTACAACTAACGCTTTAATTTCCCAACCAGAAGCCATAGTTGCATAAGGAGAAACATCTAAAACAGTTACTTGACCGCCTGCAACAATATCCTTCAAGGGGGTTCCTTCTTTAGAAAAAATACCCCATCCTTTTGCTTTTTGAAATTGATTTTCAACAATATTTCTTACAACTTTTTCTGAATCTTTTTCTTGAGAGATAAGAGAAATGAGTTCTTCCATATCATAAGACTCATTTTTATCTTTTAAATTTTGAACCACTTTTGAAATAAGAACACCTTCAGCAGTATTCAATGAAATGTCAAATGCCCGACTCCAGTCTAAAGGATCAACATCAATTGGACGTATTGAAAACGGAAAATCTGTAGGGATTCCTTGTTCTTTATATTTGTAAAAGAAACCTGAAGGGGTATAAATTTTGACATCTAATGCCTTTGGATCAAATCCCCATTGTTTCACGAGATCTGAGTCTTGAAGATTAGGATATTTCATTGTCCAATAAATACCCATCGTATCCAATAAAACAATAGAAAGGTTTTGTTTGATTTCAACGGGTAAATCCGCTAAACCTTCTGCAATAGAACCCATGGTGTATGAATTATGAACAATGATACCATTAGCAACAAAATTGTGAGTTTCAGGAACAGTAATGTCATAAACAGTTTCATTTCCTTCAATTTCTTTGATAGCCACTATTTCATCCCAAAAAATATCTGAATTCGCAAACTTAGAAAGTAAATCAGATTCATCTGCAACAGCAATTTGTAATAATTTTTGTCGTGAAGGAGAATATTTTGTACTTTCACGTAAAGCTTTAGGATGAGCATAACCCATCTTCCTTCCAATTGCTGCCCAATTATCTGGTTTATACATATCCCAAATTTCTTTTGGAACAGTATCAACATTAGGGTTTCTAATAATTTTCACTGATTCTTTTAAAGCAATTACAGAACGTTCTTCTTTTTTACCATAAAAACCTATCTCCTGAAGATACGTGTTAACATTTTCTCCATAAATCTCCAATTCATTAGCCTCAAATCCCTTTTGATTAACTTTTTTACGGATTTTAGCTACAATTCCGAAACGTAATAATAAATGTTGTACCTGAGAAATTAATTGATCAGAAATAGAACAATAACTTACAAACCAATGATTTGCTTTTTTGTAAATTGTCCCATCGCAAGAAAACAAACGATTTAAAAATAAACTAATTTGATGTTTTGGCATTGTAAAAATACAATCAGGAACAAATTTTGTTAAAGACCTAGTCTCATAAAGTTTAAGTTCTTCAAGCCAATTACGTATTGATGAATGATCCCATTTTGGATTGTTAATAAATTGTCCATTCTCATCTCTTGAACTTTGCTCTTTCATTACTTTTTTGATTTGGGAAACTCTAAAGCAAGAATCATCACTGTGCCGTTCAATTCTTAAATTATCATCAAAATCATAAACTGATTGTTTAAAATCTGAAACAATTTTTTGATCTTTATTAGAAAATAAAACAAATCTATTTCCTAAATGGCCTTCAGCAATAAGATAAGCTAAAAGTTTAACTTCACATTCCTTTATTGATAAATCACCAAAAGATTCCAATTTACGTGGTGTTGCAACTCTTGAACCTATATTCAATTTTTCTATTGGAGACCAACCCTTAACAGTTAACAATGGATGCTCCGGAGTTAATTTAATGATTTTACCGGTTCTAAACTTAACTTCAAATATTCGATCAACCTCCCTTTTATAAAAGTGAGATTTTTGACCTTCTTGAATCTTAAAATCAGAATTTAAAGTATAAATATTTTGATTCTTTTCTTCTAAATCTTTAATTTTTACAAGAGAACCATCATCAAGTGTAATTAAAGTATCACCATGAAGACATTTTCCACTCCCTCTTTTGCCGACGATAAAGACAACATGCGCTCCTGCGACATCCATGTACACAGGATTAGAAAGAGATGTGGTTTGACCCATCTTAACATATTGTTTTCCAATAAGAACGGTTCCTTCCTTGCCAAACTTTTCCACGTCTTTTTTGCTTCTGCCGATAATAACATCAAACACCATATCAAGTATAAATAAGAAGAATGTAATAAAGGTTTGGGTTAGAATATATCTCTTAACCGAGATTCAATTGAGCCTTCAACATGTAAACTTCCTTTAGGGATATCTTTACTAGAAAACGCATAATTAGATTTAATTCTAGAAAGACCAAGATGTTTTTTTCCACTTGGAGCAGGATCCACTAAGTGGTGTGCATCCCAAGGAAGAACATAAATGTCCCTATACAATATTGATCGTTCAGACACACTCCTCATTTCTGTAGGGGCATTCTTTGATTGACCCAACAACAAAAGCCAATACAATGTTAATTCAGAATTTTGGGAGTGACCTTCATAATTCTTAATTTGGTCAACATCTAATGGCCACCATTCAAAATCTGATCTTGGTCGTTTTCGCATGCCATTTTGAACTAAAGGATATGTACGAGATTTTAATTCAAATATCGCTTCCTTACCAATTAAATCAGGTTGAATCATACTATCCTGATGTTGATGTATCGGATGCCTCTCTAAATCAAAATTCCTACACAAATAGCGAAGATGCAAGGTCTCAAGATGATTCTTTACAGAACTACTACTTAACATAGATATTTTGAGATTATATGTTATATAAAATTAATTAAAAAAAAATTAAAAGAAAAAAAATCTAAATTTTATCTTCAGTAAGAACATTCACTCTACTTGATTTAACTTTACTTGAAGTTCCAACAACGTGATTTACACCAACTTTCTCAGCTAATTGCGCAAGATCATCGTTTACTTCACCATCTAAAGCTAATGCGTGAACACCGCCACTTAGACTTTTTAATGTTGCACCAAGTTCACTTAAAGGAACATTTCCAAGAACTTTCATACCCTTATCAAAAATCCGCGCTCCACGTGTTCCAAATAAATCTTCCATAGCATCCTTCAAAATTTTACCTTCAGGTGCTGCTAACGGTTTACTAGAACTTCTTGGAGCCATTGGTCGTTTATTCGCACTATGCGCAGGTCTCTGTGGACGTCCATTTGGTCTTTGTGAAGCTTGATGAGGCGCTCTTTGGTTCTTAAATTGACGAGTTGGACGTGCTTCTTCTTTCAAAGAACCATCGTCATTTACACCTAAATCAAGTTTACCTTGTTCAGCGGTAATTTTTCCACGTAAAGCTTTATGGATTTCTTTTTTCGTAAGTTCTTCAACTTCTTTTCCATCAGGAGCTTTACACACAAAATCAATTTCAGCTACACCTAATAATTCACGAACAATTAGATCTCCACCACGATCACCATCAACAAATACAGTTGTGGTTTTCTTCTTGGTTAAATCTTTGATTGTCTGTGGACATGAAGTACCATTCATTGTAATTACATTCTTAAATCCGTGTTTAAGTAATACAAGAACATCTGCTCTTCCTTCTACAATGATAATATCTTCACTGTCATCAATCATTGGACCAGCTGCTAATTTCTCTGAACCGTATTCAACCATTTCCATTTGACGTACTGATTGAGAGACTTCATCTGCCAATTCTTGAGAATCAGGAAAAGAACTATCTGTTAAGTTACGTAGTAATTCTTTTGCTCTGTTAACAACAAATTGTCGTTTACTTGTACGAACATCTTCAATTTTTTGAACTAAAACTTTTGCATTACAAGGACCAATTCTTTGAATGATCTCTAATGCTGCTGCAACAATTGCAGTTTCTGTTTTATCAAGAGAACTTGGAATTATGATTTCTCCTTTAGTTTTTCCACTTACTGTTTTTACGTTTACTTCAATTCGGCCAATTCTACCCGATCTTTGTAATTCACGTAATTCTAAATCGTTTCCTAACAAACCTTCTGTTTGTCCGAAAATAGCTCCAATTACATCTGGTCTATCAACTACACCAGAAATGTTAATTTCAGCTGTTACTATGTATTTTGCCGCTACTGGGCTTATTTTTGCCATTTTTATTTCCCCCTAGAAAGAGTAGCTTTTAGAGAGGTTGTTTCTCTGATTGTAAGCTAATGTAATGATCGTGATAAACGTTTATAACGTTTTTATGAGCATACTCTTTCTTTGTCTTTATAGAAAAATAGATATCACTTTTACTGTTCTTATTGTGAATGTAAATTATGTGATTTAAACCTATTTTTCAGGTTTTTTGTGTCTTTAATGATTATGAAGCCCGAGTCACTAACCCCTGAATTCATCGCTTGGTTTTACCGTAGACTCCACCAGGTACTCTCGCGACGGGCTATGAAATTAAATTGTGTGGTCTAGTATATAAACCTTATGCTAGAAAAGTAGAATGGTTTGAAAACAAAGGAATTTTGAGCTTATTTTATTGAAAAAACCTAAAATTTTAAAGTAAAAAAACCCCAGCAAACCAACATTAGATGCTGACTTACTGAGGAAAAGAGGTGGTTTTGAGGTGTATTCCTATTTTTGGAGGAGTTCTTTATAAAGGTTTTGTCTTTTTTGTAACTTTTTAGTAAGTACACCCAAACCTACTTAAACTAGGAAGCAATTAAGCTCAATATGGTTACACTAAAACATCAAGAACGATTCAGAACTGCTAAAGGCGTCTTTGATGCTCACACAGATAGAACACTCTTTGAACTTCAAAGTAGAGGTATTTTTGATGAATTAGAAAGCCCACTTTCTGTAGGAAAAGAAAGCAATGTATTCATTGCATTAAAAGATGGAGAAAAAGTCATTGTTAAAATTTATCGTATGCAAAATTGTGATTTTAATTCAATGTTTGATTATATTCGTAAAGATCCAAGATACGAATTTATGAAGAAACATAGAAGACAAATTATCATGGCATGGGCACAACGTGAGTTTAAGAACCTGATAAAAGCAGAAAGAGCAGGAATTAAAACACCAGAACCTTTAGGATGGCGAAATCATATCGTAGTAGAAGAATTTATTGGAGATGTTGAAGCAGCACCTCCATTAAAAGACCAATATCCTGAAGATCCAGAAAAATTCTTTGAAACAACAATAAAACAAATGAAAATGTTATATGATGCGGGTTTAATCCATGGAGATTTATCTTCATTCAATATTTTGAATCATAACGAAGAACCTTATTTTATAGATTACTCACAAGGAACATTAACAAAAACACCAAATTCAATGGAATTACTTGAAAGGGATGTTAGAAATATTTGTAAATTTTTCAAAAAATTAGGTGTTGACACAAATTACGAAGAAACACTTAAAAAGATCGTTGCAAAAAAGTAAGATAATGGAAGAATCACAAGCAGAGTTTAGTTATGAACTAAAAGTTCCCGAGGAACGAGTTGCAGTTTTGATAGGAACAGATGGTACTACAAAAAAACAAATTGAAGAACAAACAGGCTGTAGTTTAGATATTTCTAAAGAAGGAGACGTTACAATTATGGGTGAAGACGGTATGCAACTTTACACCACAAAAGATATTGTAAAAGCAATTGGACGCGGATTCAATCCAAGAATTGCATTATTATTATTAAAACCAGATTATGCTTTTGAATTAATTGACATGACCGATATTACAGGAAAAAGTAAAAATGATTTATTACGTGTAAAAGGACGTGTGATCGGAAAGGGTGGGAAATCACGTGAAGAAATTGAACGTTTAACTGATACAAACATCACCGTTTATGGAAAAACAGTAGGTATGATTGGTGAAGTTGCACAGGTAACCGTTGCACGTCAAGCAATTGCAATGCTGCTTAAAGGAAGTATGCATAAAACAGTCTATCATTTCTTAGAACGAAAGAAAAAAGAGATGTTATTTGGATGAATCACACCAAAACACTTATAAATTCTCTACGAAATTCCAAAGTCAATGGCCAAAAGATCCGCGGAAGAACTTGCTAAAAATCAAAGAGAAATTTCCATTGCAGAATTTTTTGAAAAAAATAGACATTTATTAGGATTTGATAATCCACGACGTTCACTTCTAACAACAATCAAGGAAGCAGTTGATAATGCATTAGATGCATGTGAAGAAGCACGTATTCTTCCAGAGATTCAAGTTGAACTGATTCAATTATCAGAAACAAGGTTTCGTGTAATCATTGAAGATAATGGTCCAGGAATTATTAAGAAACAAATTCCAAAGATTTTTGCAAAGTTACTTTATGGTTCAAAATTCCATAAACTTTCTGCAACACGAGGTCAACAAGGTATTGGGATCTCTGCTGCGGTATTATATGGGCAATTAACAACAGGGAAACCTGCGTCTATTACATCTAAAACAGGAAAAGGTAAACTTGCAGAATTTGTAAAACTTAAAATTAATACATCAACAAATAATCCTGTTCTTTCAGATGAAAAAGAAGTTGAATGGGAAGAAAAAGATCACGGAACACGGATTGAAATTGATATGGAAGCAGCATATCTGAAAGGACGTCAATCAGTTGATGAATATATCAAACAAACCGCAATTGTAAATCCACATTGTACAATCATATACACAGATCCAAGTGCAAATCAAATTATTTTTCCGAGAGCAACTGAAGATTTACCTCCAGAAGCTGTAGAAATTAAACCACATCCTTATGGAATTGAACTTGGAAGATTAATCAAAATGATTGAAATGACTGCTGCAAAAACATTGCAACAGTTCTTAATGACCGAATTTGTACGTGTCAGTAGCAAAGTTTCAAAAGAAATATGTGAAAATTCTGCCTTATTACCAAAAACAAAACCTAAAAAGATTACACGAGATTTAGCAGAAAATTTGTATAAGGGAATCAAAAAAACAAAAATCATGGCACCACCAACTGATTGTATTTCACCGATTGGTGCAGATTTATTAGAACGAGGATTACGAAAAGAAATTAACGCAGAATTTTATTGTTCCACTACAAGACCAGCTTCAGTATACAGAGGTAACCCTTTCGTAGTTGAAGCAGCGATGGCATATGGAGGAGAGCAACCTGCAGATAAAACAGTAAGAGTCATGCGTTTTGCAAATCGTGTTCCTTTATTATATCAACAAGGAGCATGTGGAATTACAAAATCCATTCAAACAACTGCATGGAAGTCCTATGGATTACAACAAAGTAGATCCGCTTTACCAGTTGGACCTTGTTCCATTGTATTACACGTAACCTCAGTATGGGTTCCATTCACATCAGAAGAAAAATCAGCATTAGCACATTACGATGAATTAATGAAAGAAATGCGTCTTGCATTACAAGAATGTGGGCGGAAATTAGCTTCATTCGTAAATAAAAAGAAACGTCTTAAAGATGAAGTAAAAAAACGAAGTTACATTGAAAAATATATCCCTCACGTTGCTGAAGGATTAAAAGAAATCATGAATTTTGATGAAATCAAAAAAAGGGAAATTGAAGATTACCTCTCAGAGATTCTTGAGCATACGCGGGGAGAAATTGAAGAGATTAAAGTTGACAATCCAGATTACGATCCAGAATTTGCAGCTATCGGAAAAGAAGTTGTTGAAAAACCAAAAGAAGAAGAAAAAAACGAAGATAAAGAAGAGAATGAAGAAGAATCAAATGATGATGATAGTGTTCCAAAAGAAGAAAAACAAACAACATTAGGATAAAACCATGGCTAAGAAAGAAAATATTGTAGAAGAAAAGATCAAAGAGATCGCACAAGAAGTGTATGATACAATTCATCTAAAAGAAAAACCAGAATTAGAATCTCCAATTAGATCCTTAAACAATGTTTCTTACAATGAACAAGAAGGATTCTTTAAAATATTAGGAAAAACAAAAGTAAGAACTCTTACTGCAAATACGATCAAAACATTCGCACAAACTCTTAGAATGATGGCACTTTCTAAAGATCTTGTATCTGATAATGAAATCGCAACAAAAAGGGAAGCATATTATTTAAGTAAGAACTGGGGAGAAGCACGGTTCAAAGAACAACCAGAATCAGATTCCGTGATGGATGATATTGAAGCAATGATGGGTGTGAATCGTGAACAGATTGGTTTCATTCCAGGAGAAAAAGGTGGTGCAGTTGCAGGAGAATTAACCGTAATTGATGTTGATTCCGAAAGCAAGGAAAAACTTGAAATTGATTG
Source organism: Candidatus Woesearchaeota archaeon (assembly GCA_018655525.1). Lineage (GTDB taxonomy): Archaea > Nanobdellota > Nanobdellia > Woesearchaeales > GW2011-AR9 > 1-14-0-10-32-24. The sequence goes on from JABIJM010000030.1 coordinate 77,076, forward strand.
TACCAAATTCGGATCAGGTGCATATGCAATCCCAAGTTCTGTAGAACATTTAAAATTTAAAACAAAAGCAAAATTTGTCTTAGCAATAGAAACAGCTGGTATGTTTGAACGTTTAAACAAACACAAATATTGGAGAACTGCAAATTGTATCATTATTGCAATGTCAGGAGTTCCAACACGAGCAACAAGACGATTTATGCGAAAATTAGCAGATGAAAACAAATTACAAGTGTATGTGTTTACAGATGGAGACCCTTATGGATTCTTTTCAATTTACAGAACACTAAAAGTTGGATCTGGAAACGCAGCACATATTAATCAATATTTCTGTGTGCCAAATGCGAGATTTATAGGAGTAACACCACAAGATATTATTGATTACAAACTACCAACACATCCATTAAAGGAAGTTGACTTCAAAAAGATTAAAGACGTTCTTAAAAATGATCCATTCTGTAAACATCATAAAGAATGGCAGAAAGCATTGAAACAAATGGCACAGATGAAGGTAAGGGTAGAGCAGCAAGCATTCTCTGCACATAGTTTGAATTTTGTAATAGATGAATATTTGCCAAATAAATTAAAGAATTCTAAAACGTGGTTGCCTTAAGTTTATTCTAATTTTAAATCTGGGAAATCGGGAAACTGTAAATTTTCCAATCCAATTATATCTTGGTCAATTGTTGTAGATCCTTGTTGATATTTTCTTTGATGATCCTCTAAAACATAGATTACTAACTTAGGTATTTCCGAAATAATCTGGGGAACTTTAAGAACATGCTCTTCACACGAATGAGATCCTTTTAATTGACTTTCAAATCCTTGTAAAGAAATTTGACTTAATCCAGTTCTAAATTTATCTTTGCTTAATTTTTCACGTATAGGAGTATATACATATCCATTATATTCATAATCACAAGAAAGAGATGTGATTATAGCTTTATGATTAAAATTACAATCAATTTCTAATTGCTTATAATACGTGTCAAAAAGTTTTTTAGAGAAAGTTAATTTTAAAGAATAACTTTTTTTTGAAAACCAACCCTCGTGAGAGTTACACTCTATCCTTGTTAAAAAATTATCCGAATAACTTTTACTTCCTGAAAATTTTGAACTAAGATCTTTCAAAAAATCAACAGCCCTTATAACTTGAACAAGATAAATTTCTAACACACCAATTGCGCGATCATAAGTTTCCATAAACGTACTATGGGCAGCATGAATTCTAGGTTGACAATCAGGAGAATCTTCATCTATTGATTGAATTAAACCTTCTGTTCTTTGAATTAATTCATCTAAATCTTGGTCAGCCATATTATTACGCAACACATGCGCATCTTTTCAAACCTTTGTTTAAAGCCGTGTTCTTTGAAGCGAATCGTACTTTGTTTTTAGGTTTAATGTTTTTTGCAAATGCACATTTTGTACTGTGAAATTTGCTTCCTGTTTTAGATGCAAGAAATGATGCTTTTGTCTTTCTAGTTATAATTTTCTTAGAAATTTTTGTAACACGTTTTGTGTTTAAACTAGCTACTTTCGCAACAAGATCTAAGTTTGATCTACGTAAATATGCTACATCTGATCGTAATCCTGTGATGATTTCGTATAATCTACTAATATCTACTTTTACTAAATTAAATGAGTTAATTGTGTTTTTTTCTAATTGGTTCATGGTAATTTCCTCCTAATACCTATTTAGAAACCTCTTTTATAAAGGTTTTGCCTCTTTTTAGTAGTATCATAAAATACTTAAAACATACAATAAAAATCAACCCATGAAAACAACAATCTTAATATTGGGATTATTAACAGTACTCTTCATCGCAGGATGTGGTGGAGAAGAACCACAAGAGGAAACAACAATGAAAACAGCAACATTTGATACAACATTAGGAACATTTAAACTTGAATTATTCACAGATTCAATGCCAATTACAACAAAGAACTTCATAGATCTCGCAGAGAAAGGATTTTATGATGGTACAAGATTTCATCGTGTAATCTCAGGATTCATGGTACAAGGTGGAGACCCATTAAGTAAAGAGAAATCAAAAGTTTCAATGTGGGGGACAGGAGATCCAGGTTACAAGATTCAAGATGAATTCACAAATGCTAATAAAAACGACCGCGGTACAATCTCCATGGCAAACGCAGGACCAAACACAGGAGGATCACAATTTTTCATCAATGTTGTAAACAACAACTTCTTAGATGACAAACATCCAGTATTTGGAAAAGTTGTAGAAGGTATGGACATTGTAGATTTAATTGTAAACACACCAACAGCAAGTCAAGATAGACCAAAGGAAGACGTTGTTGTGAATAAAGTTACGATTGAGTAATTTTTTTATTTTTTCTTATTTAGAGTAAGGTTTATATACTTTTTAATATTATTTATTTTATGAAAAAATATTCCAAATTATCTTGGAGAAAAAATTTTGATCAGGGTTCTAATTTTAAAGTTGAAAGGGAATATTTTGAAATTCTAATTAATGGTAAGTCTATTAATCAGATTTTAGGATCCTGGGGAAATCTTTGTGGCATATTCGGAAGATTTGGGTTTGAACACGATAAACAAATAATTAATCAACATTTCTTAAAGGGTAAACCAGAGTTAGATAGTGGAAGAATCATTATTTCAAGTTGTAATCATTGTGGAGATATAGGTTGTGGTGCCCTTACATTTAAATTAATAATTGGAAAAGATATTATTTGGAAGGATTTTCGTTATGAAGTTGACCATGATGATGATACCGTCAATCAACAGTATGATAAAAAAAAAAGGTTCAAATTTGAAGAAAAAGAATACAAAAAATATTTTAAAGATTTAATCATTGAATTAAAAGTTTATTACGCTTCTAAAGATAAAGATTCACAAAACAATAAAAATAAGAAAGGGAACAAATATCTCCAAAATATTAAAAATAAACTTTTTAGTTTAAAAAATAAAAATCTTCCTAAAAAATAAATCAACATTTCTTCCCAATAATCATTTCCTTATAAGAACTCAATTCTGAAGGAACATCTATTCTTTCTAAGTCCAACTTCTGAAATCCAGAATCGCTAATCAACACGCCACCTTGATTCAAAGAATCAAATACCTTATTTTCATAATTAGGATCAGAATCTTTCATAATTCTGAAAGCACGTTCAAAGTAAATATCATGTTTTGGTAAATCAATCTGGAATACATTTGCAACATCAAATTTCACATGAATCAAGATTCCATTCCAATAAAAAGAATTATGTGAATCTATTGAAATACCTAAATCATGCAATATTGAGTTCATTAAAAGAAGACAATTATGAATGTCCATAAAATGGAACGTAATTTCTTTAATTTCTGGAAACAGATGTTCCACAAAAAGACAAGGAAAAATAATATCTGCCCCTGATCCTGGATAAAATAATATTGAATTATCCGAAACCCGTAACTTCTGAATCTTTTCCAACAATTGAATATTATCAAAATCATCATCAAACATATGGTTTTTGAGAGAATTTTGACTTATCTGATGATCTTTATCAAGTTCTTTGAATACTACTTCTTTAGGGATATCTGTGATCAAATTAGCCATAAACAGGAGTTACATACGAAATATTTAAAAGTTGTCTGTTGATATAAGGTAATTGTGGGCCTGTAGCCTAGCCTGGATAGGGCGCCAGCCTTCTATATGAGAAAGCAATTCTCTGAAGGCAGCTGGATACCGTGGGTTCGAATCCCTCCTGGCCCGCTCTTTCTTTTTATTTCTTGTTGAATTTAATATATTCCCAATTTATAGCAATTATTAAAGCAAAACAATATTAAAAATTCCAGATTAATTTTGATTTTGTCTAGTGCCAGAGGATTTAATCTTTAATAATTTGGGCATTTCAGCATGTTTTAACAACAAAATTCCACACTGGACAACTACGCGTATAACTTATAAATACATTTTTCCATTTAATTCTAATGAAAATGGATAAAATAAATTTATATGAGTTTATTGGAATTATGATTGGTGATGGATGTTTATTAGATTATCCTAAACATAACATTTATGGTATAGAAATAACGGGAAACGCAACTGAAGAAGTAGATTTTTATAAAAAAATAGAAGAGTTCATTAAATCAAATTTTGATGTGAATGTAAGAGTTCATGTTCGTAAAGATAAAACGGGACAATCCTTAAAATTAATTTGTTACAGCAAAATACTAGCAAATTTTCTAAAGAAACAAGGTATAAAAAGAAATAAAACCTATTCAACACAAATTCCAAGTCATTTATTAGAATGGAAATACAGTAAATATGTGATTAAAGGAATCTTTGAAACTGATGGCTGCATTTATTTCTCTAAATCTAAAAAGATAGCTTATCCAACCTATCCGCGTCTTGAAATTTGTACAGCTAGTTTACAGTTAGCTACTCAAATCATTAAAATTTTAAACACAAATGGATTTACCGCAAGATCATATATTAACAAAAACACGATAACTATTTATATGAGCGGTGAAAATATGCTTAATAAGTGGTCTACAGAGATAGGCTGGAGCGGTCTAAAAAATCAAACAAAATATGACCTTTGGAAATCTTTAGGATACTACATCCCAAAAATTTCACTTCCAGAAAGATTAAAATTATTAGGCGTCGGTGGCAAAGTGGCTAATATTGACCTCATAAGTCGATAGCAAGCAGTCCCCTGCAGAGGGACGGATCGGGGGTTCGAGTCCCTCCCGGCGCTTCATTTTTAATCTTTAATTTAGAATACCATTCAAAGTTGATTCCCTTCTACAAACCCAGTTCCAAAACCCTTCAACTTCTGACATAATGCAACTGCATCCCTAACATCTTCATAGAAATCATATAACTTTATCAATTCTCCATCAGCTTTCCGAATTTTCGTATGTTTCAAGCAACTACAACACCTCAGAACTGCTGTCATCATATCATTTATTTGAATCGTTTGCAACGTGTTACACTTCGGACAATTAGCTACAGTAAATATCATTATTTTAATGTAATCCTCTTTTCAAATTGCAAATTATGTGATAAAAAAATAATCCTAAAATTCCCTTTCTGTGCAAATTCTATAGGATGTAACGCACGAGATGCGGGGATGAATTTTTTAAGAATGTCCTTTTCAGATTTTTTAAATTTTCCAATTGTATTTAGCTTCGTTTTATGTCCAGCTTTCTTAAATGAATAATTTACTAATTCCGTACAAAAGAATTTATTAGCTTTCCCAGAAAAATCAAAGTCATACGGTTTTCCTACTTGTTCCAATGCATGTTTAATTGTAAGTGAGATAATTTTCTTTCTATTTTTGATTCCCTTCGGTAAACGCATAATAATCATTGTATCATATTCTGTAAAAAAATGATGTAATGAATTTACACCAACACCATCACCTACTGCTTCAACAAACTTCTTTCTTCCGATATACAAACTTGCATGCGTAACTGGACCTTTAATGAATAATGAAGATACTTCACGTAAGTTTCCCCACAATACCACGTCTCCCTTTCGTAACTTTAATCTAGCTTTTAATAAATCAACATGATTCAACTGATTCTTTCGCTTATGGATAACAAGTCCGGTGATGAAATAAATGAAATTTGCAGAGATTTTTTTGTAAAAAGGATAGTCTTTAGGAAAATTCGTAATTAAATGATATTTTTTAATAATTTCAAACATAGAAAGAGAATTCTTTGTAATGATATAAAGATTACGGCAACATTCTTAAAGAACAAGCCTATTTCTACCTGTATGAAGAAAGGAATCTCATCTCTGGAACTTACGGCACTTGTGAATGAACTTCAATTCCTTGCGAAAGGAAAGATCAGCCAGATTTATCACAAAGATCAGGAAGTAATCCTTCAACTACATGCAACGGGAGAAGGAAAACAACTTCTCAAAATCATCCCAGGAAAATATTTAAGTTTAACACATGAAAAAGAATCCGCATTACGTCCATCTGGATTCTGTATGCAGCTTCGGAAATATCTAAGTAATGCATTCATTAAAAGTATCACACAAAGGGGTGCAGAACGGATTGTAGTTTTTGAGTTTGAGAAAAAAGAAACATTCTATTTAATTGTAGAATTATTCAGTAAAGGAAATGTTGTCTTGACTGATAAAGATTACAACATTATTTCAGTGTTTGTCTGGCAGAAATGGAAAGATAGAACCGTTAAACCTAAAGAAATTTACAAATTTCCCGAACCTGGACAAAATTGGAAAAAGATTTCTGAACAAAAATTAATTATCATTCTAAAAAACAGTGAAAAACGTAATCTCGCAACCTGTTTAGCTACAGAACTAAATTTAGGAGGGGTATATGCAGAAGAAGTTCTCAAAAGGATTGATGTTGATAAAAACGTATTACCAAAAGAAGGTAATGCTAAAAAAATCATTGCAGAAATCAAAAAGATGATTAAAGAGATTAAAGAACCAAAAGGTTACATCTATGATGAAGACATGACTCCAATTCCATTACAGGATCAAAAAGAAAACTCAATCACAAAAACTTATAATGAAGCTATTAGCACAATCGATCCATTCCATGTGAAATCTCCCTATGAAAAAAAGATTGCAGCCTTAAAAAATACAATAGCACATCAAGAAGAAGCAATCGCCATGCAAGAACAAAATATTGATGAAAACACACAAAAGGGAGAATTAATTTATGAAAAATATCAACCTCTTCAGAAATTATTAGATATTGTTAAAGAAATGAAGAAAACCAAAGAATGGAATGAAATTGAAACAGCCTTGAAAAAAGAAAAGAAAATTCAATCTGTTGATTTGAAGAACAAAAAAGTTGCCATTGAATTATAAAAAATGTCACTTGAAAAATTAGCTAATTCTCTTATTGAAATTGGAATAGATGAAGACACAGTTAATGAAGCAATTGAGTTAACAAAAGAAAGATGGAGTCACAAAAGCCATATTGTCACTGATAAAATTGATTTATGGATTCCTTTTTTTAAAGAATTATTCCTCAATTACCCTAAAATACATCCTAAAGCATTATATGGGATGATTGATGGAAGTTTTTCTGTTGATAGCGCTATCGTTAAAGAAGATAAATTACATGAAGACCATAATGGTTATTACAAAATGGTTTTAGGTTCAGGAGAAGTTATAAAATTTAATCAAGAAACATTGAATGACTTCAACAATCTTTTAGTATTACAACAAAAATATGAAGCAGAAATTCCAGCGGATGTTGAAATTATTTTTAATAATGGACTTGAATACTTACTTGGAAGAATTAAAATTCCAAATCTAATGAAAGTTGAATCCGAAGATGAATCTGATCCTTTTTCTGAATTTTATCACTTAGTTCTTGGAAATCAAAATACTGCTCTAATCAATAAAGAGATGTGTTTTTATGACTTTAATATTTCAAAAATAAACCAAATAGGAGTTCATACACATCCAGAAAGTAAGAATAATTTCAATGATAATAGGTACCCTTCTTTTGAAATTTGTGATTTAAAAGATCTACCTTACCAAAACGAAGAAGGTACAAAATATCCTTTTGCATTAATCGTAACTTCTTTAAAAGGAAAAAAATATATTACTGCTTATAGTATTGACCAAAAAGAAGATTATTATATTGCTATATTTGAATTATAGAAAAAATAAAAAAATAAAAAATTACTTCTTACCTTTCTTTGTAAAACCTTCAAATGCTTTCAAGATTTCTAAAGGCATTGCAAAAATAACCGTATTACTTTGATCACTTGAAATATCATTAATACTTTGCAAGGTCCGAAGATGTAAAGCTCCTGGTGCTGTTGCAAGCATCTTTGCTGCTTTCGCCATGTTATCTGCTGCGATTGCTTCACCTGATGCTTTAATGATTACAGCTCGCTTCTCACGTTCTGATTCAGCTTCTCGTGCCATCATACGCTTCATATCTTGAGGTAATTCAATATGTTTCAAATCTACAGAATCAACTTTGATACCCCATGGATCTGTTGCTTTATCAACAAGTTGCTGGATTCTTTTAGATAACACATCTCGTTTACTTAATAAGTCATCTAAGCTAACTTCTCCCACTACATCTCGCATGGTTGTTTGTGATAATTGTGAAGTTGCATAAAAGTAATTTTCTACAGATAAAATTGCCAGTTTGGAATCTGCAATCTTAAAATACAGAACTGCATTTACACGTACCGAAACATTATCCTTTGTAATACAATCTTGATCTGGAACATCAACAGCTTTAACCCGCATATCTACTCTATCCCAAGATTGAAATAAAGGGATGATGAGCCGTAATCCGGGTTTCATAATACCTGAATATTTTCCTAATGTGAATTTCACACCACGTTCGTATTCCTTCACAACTTTCAAGCCTGAAAGAATAATAAATACTACTGCAATAATAATCCCATTTGTTAAAAAAAATGCCATTTATTAATACCCCCTAAAGTGAATTATGTAGAGATATATGAATATATAAATGTAATGCTTTAAGAGCATAGAAAGACCTAATTACAAAGAAGTACGTTTTTCATTTCTTAAATGAAGTAATTTTCCAAAAGAATGATAACCATGAGTTCCACTAGCAACATACACACTATTACTTCTCACATCATAAGCTGGACCAGGAAGTTGTGGATCTAATTGTTGACGAGAGAGATAACCCTTCCACCCATTAAGATGTCTATCAAAATCATGATTATTATCAAATTCTTGACCCACAAATTGTTCTAAGAAACCATGAACTCTAGAGAAATAAGGATCTTGAAGAGTTCCAGAAGGTAAACTCTTAAAATTAAATGTGCATCGCCATTCTAAACTCATAATGAAAGATTAACAATAATGATATTTAAATTTTTAGATTATAGACAAAGTATATAAACAAATAACTCTTTCTAAACCCCATGAAAGTAACACCATGGGAAGTTTCAGGTACAATTGATTATAAAAAATTAATCACAAAGTTTGGGCTTCAGCATATGAAAGGTCTTCCTAAAACATTTCAAGAGAATGTATTATTCAGAAGAGGTCTTATTTTTGCACATAGAGATTTCCCACAAATTTTAGATACGATCAAAAACAAAAAACGGTTTGCAATGATGACAGGTTTAATGCCATCTGGTAAATTTCATTTTGGTCATAAAATGGTGGCTGATCAGATTGTGTTTTATCAAAAATTAGGTGCAAAAATTTATCTTACTGTAGCTGATGTTGAAGCATACAATTCTAGAAACGCAAATTTAAAAGAATTACATAAAACAGCAATTGAAGAATATCTTACAAATTATGTTGCATTAGGCTTAGATTTAAAAAAATGTGATTTTTATTTTCAATCTCAAAGGTCAAAAGATGGAAAGAAAGCAAGTGCATATTACAGCTTAGCAAACATGCTTGGAAGACATGTAACATATAACGAATTTAAATCAATTTATGGGGAAGTTTCTCCAGGAAAATTATCTGCTTCTTTATTACAAGCTGCAGATATGTTACATCCACAATTAATGGAATTTGAGAAGCCACTCCCTGTTGTTGTACCAGTAGGTGCAGACCAAGATCCACATTTACGTCTTGCACGAGATTTATCTAAAAGAATCAAACTACATAAATTCAAAACATTAAGTTCAACATATCACAAATTTATGCCTGGATTAAAGGGTGGAAAGATGTCTTCTTCAGATGAAAATTCTTACATAGCATTATCAGAAAAACCAGAAGACGTTGCAAAGAAAATCAAAAAATATGCTTTTTCTGGTGGAAGAGCAACGTTAGAAGAACATCGGAAGAAAGGCGGAAACCCAGACGTTGACGTTGCGTATCAAATGCTTCTTTACGGGATGGAACCAGATGATCAAAAATTGCAAACAATTTATGATGATTATAAATCTGGAAAACTATTATCCGGAGAACTCAAAAATATCCTTATTGAAAAAATGACTTCCTTCCTAAAAGAACATCAAAAAAAACGTATAAAAGCAAAGAAGGTTGTGGCAAAGTTTATAAACGAGTAAATAATTCTACTACCATCAAAAAGAGGTAATTAATGGCAAAACGTAAATCTAAAAAGAGTGATTGGCCTATTAAATGGGTTCCAAAACCATCCCCTGGTAGTTTTATGATTCTTGCAATGATTGGATTCTTAGTAACCGCATATCTTGTACTACCGATAAGCACAGATTTTGCAGTTGCGTTAATGGTTGTATTTGCAGCAATGTTTATAGCTGCAATTATTAGCACAACAAAAGCACCTTTAATGAAATAAAAAAATGAAAATAGGAATTTTCAATCATTCCTAAAGGAATAAAATGGCAAAAAGAAAAACAAAAAAAACAGCACCAAAATCTACAGGTGTTGTAAAATGGAAATTTCCAACAAGCGAATTTTATATGATGCGTCTTGAATCGCTTGCAGTAGGAATTATCGCAATCCTAATTTTCGTCGTTGCAATCTTTAATGTAAACGGCGCATGGCCATCTTTCCTTTTAACAGTTCTATTCGTAGGAATTTATATCTTAGTATCAAGTTTGATTCAAAAGATTCGGCAAGTACAAGAAACCTATGAAGTTAAAAACAATCATTTACATATCACACGAAAAACTAAATTTAAAACAAGAAAAGAAAAAATCCCATTAAAAGATATTGATTTACATAAATTAGACAGATTATTTTTAGGTGGATACCTTGTAAGTAGCAAAGGAAGACATGCATTATTCTTTCAAGCTGTGGAAGATTTAGAAAAGTTTGAAAAAGCACTTCTTAAAGGAATGAAGAAACGCAAATAATTATTTTTTAAACATACTATCAAACTTCTCTTTTGCTTTATGTTCTTTTACAAACACAACATGAGAAGATCGCTTATCAAATAATGCAACTGCGAGTGAAACAACATTCCGGTCATCATTCATTTGATTCTTAATTGCAAGAGACTTCGCTTCACGCAAACATTCATCTAATAACATAAGCTGCTCACGTCTTGCTTCTTCTTCTGCTTGACCTTCTTCCTCATCTGTGAGAATAATCTCTTTCCATTCAGGATAATTGCTTCCTTCTACATCTTTAGGAAACTTCTTTGAAAATGCCATAAATACAAAAACCGGAGGGAATATTTATAAGTTTATACACTGAATAACATATATGCCATCATTTTGGAGACACGTAAACCTTGTACTTAAAGAATCAGAAATCGTCATTGAAGTACTTGACGCTAGACACATCAATGAAACAAGAAATGTGGAAATTGAAAAGAAAATAGAAAAGTATGGAAAGAAAATTCTCTATGTTATCAATAAATGTGATTTAGTAAGCAAAAAAGAATTACAAGCTTCAAAACGAAAATTACATCCTTCTGTGTTTATTTCAAGTAAAGATCATCTTGGAACAACAATGTTAAAACATAAAATCTTAGAATTATCTAGAGGAGAAAATACGACCGTTGGTATTGTAGGATACCCAAATGTAGGAAAATCTTCTCTTATTAACGCATTAGCAGGAAGAGGAAAAGCACGAACATCTTCCGAAAGTGGATTTACCAAAGGAGTTCAAAAAGTACGAGTGGATGCAAAAATCGTGGTATTAGATACACCGGGAGTATTTCCAGATATGGAAAAAGATAATGAAAAATTTGGAAAAACAGGTGCAATTGATTACAGTAAAATCAAAGATCCAGAGATTGCAGCATTAAAATTAATTGAAGAGAAAAAAGAAGTATTACAAAAACATTTTGACATTCATGAAGATGATGAAGAAGAATTCTTAGAACAAATTGCTTTTAAATTCAAAAAGATGGCAAAAGGCGGAAAACCAGATGTTGAAGCTGCTGCTCGTTTACTCTTAAAAGAATGGCAAACTGGAAAAGTAAAGGCATAAAAGTTATAAACATATTAACAATAGTTAAGATAAGGTGATATTATGTGTATTAAAAAATATGTAAAAGGAAAAGAAGCTATTTTCTATGGAATTTTTAGAATTTTAGTTGGGTTAATGTTCTTTCTTCATGGATGGACAAAATTATTTGGTGCAAAACCAGTTGCATTAATGAGTTTAATGGGAGCAGCAGGAGTTATTGAATTAGCTGTAGGAATTATGTTAGTATTAGGATTGTGGACTAGATTAGGTGCATTGATTGCAGGAATTGAAATGTTAGTAGCATACTTTATGGCACACTTTCCTAACGGATGGAATCCTTTGACAAACAACGGAGAACCAGCATTACTCTTTTTTGCAGCATTCCTTGTAGTATTATACCATGGAAACGGTAAATGGGCTGTAGAGAAAAAAGAAACATTTTAGTTTCTTTATTTTTTATTTTTTTATTATGTATTCTTTCTTAAAGAAATCAACCAACCTTTCAGCTGTTTTCTTTCCAATACCTTCAATTTTCACCAAATCTTCAACAGACGATTCTACAACAGATTTAATTGATCCAAAACACTCCAACAACCTTCTAGCATTTACCAAACCCATATTAGGGATTGAGGAAATAAAGAATTCTTGTTGCTCTTTCTCAGATACTGGTTTTCCCGCATGTAAGGAATATGTTCTTCCAGTATCCTGTTCACGTTTTGCCATCACTGCAAGTAATGCAGCCGTATCTTTTGGATTCTTCGTATGAAGAATAGGGATATTAAATCCAAGTGCAATTGAAGCTAACATGCCTCTGATTGCATTCGCATGAACTTTACGGATAGAATACATATCTTCTTCACCTTCAATAATAAGAACTGATTTTTCAAAATTCGCTTTAAGATCCCTCATTTGATCTAATAAACGACGATCAATAATAGATGCAATAAAGTCAGGAATTTTTTTCAATTCCACACCCACTTTTCCAGAGACAACATAATCTGCAGATACTAATTGTTCCGTTTTTACAGAGAGACCCATTTCAATTAATTCTTTAACAATACGATTGTTTTTTTCTCTATGATCTGCAACCACTGCAACAACTTGATTTTTAGGAATAAATTGATCTAAAGTTTTATTTTGCTGTTGTTGAACTAATGTGAAATCAGATTTTAATTTGTCTAAATTACGATACATCCGCTTCTCTTTATGATGTGCACTCCATTTGTAACCTTCATCCCTTGTACCTGAAGTCATTAAAACTGTAACTTCTCCTTTTTCTAATCTTCCCGTTCGTCCTCTTCGTTGAATTGCTCTAATTGCAGAAGGCACAGGTTCATAGAAAATAACTTCGTCCACTTTTGGAATATCTAATCCTTCTTCTGCAACAGATGTCGCAACAAGAATTTGAAATTCACCGTTCCGAAATTGATCCAAGATTTCTTTTTGTTTTTTTTGAGAAAAACCAATACCTTTCTTCTTCGCTTGACCAACAAAGATATGAGCCGTAATATTCATTTCTTCTAAATTCTTTACGATTAAACTTGCAGAGTCACGAAATTGAGTGAAAATAATCGCTTTCTTTTCTTTTGTAATATCCGAAAGCATTTCTTTCATTTTTGTAAGTTTGGGATGTTCAACATTATTCTCAACCAACTTTTGACTGTGATATAATGCAGATTTAAAATTCGCATCCAACATTAAATTCTTTACAGCCTTCGTTTTAGATGTTGCAGCTTGCTTTACAATCCCATCAAGATATTCATAACATTGATGAACACCTTGACACTCCAACATTTCAATTCCATGTTCAACCTTCAATGCTTCTGCAACAAGTGACATAGAACGCATTGCATCAAAATCTTTTTCTCCAGAAGAGATTTTCTTAATCAATTCTCCTTGTAATCGTAATAAATCTGTTTTACGTGCTTCAGGATCATTACAAAATCCTAATCCTTTTGCTTCTAATAATTTAGATTTCCTACAATCTTTCAAATATTTCTGAACAATCTTATATTCTTCTGGAAATTTCACAGGAACCCAATTTAATTGTACATCTTGAATATACGGTTTCATATCTGGATCCCTATCCGTTCGTACTTCCAACTTTTCAATCTTTAAATTGGAACACACTTCCTTTACCGTTTCTAAATCTGAACCAGGAGACGCAGTTAATGCAAGAATTCTACTATATTTAGATGTTTTTTCATATCTATCTGCAATCCATACATATGCATATTCTCCCGTTGCATGATGCGCTTCATCAAATATTAACAATGAAACATCTTGAAGCTTAACTCGTTGATTAATAACATCATTCTCCAAACCTTGTGGCGTTGATACAATTACCTGCGCATCCTTCCATAAAATCTCTCTTTTCTCGGGTTTCACGGATCCTGTAAACAACACAACATTCTCTTCTGCAACATTAAGATGATTCTTGAAAGATTCCACATGCTGCTCACACAACGGTTTTGTTGGTGCAAGCATAAGAATCTTAGATTTTGGATAATGATGCAACCTTTGAGCTGCCAATAAAAAAGCTAATGCAGTCTTTCCCATACCTGTAGGTAAAACTACTAAAGTATTGGCTCTAGCAGCAGTGCCTAAAATTGTTTGTTGATACAATCTTGGAGAGAAGTTCTTAATCATCTCAATTTACGTAGAATCTGAGTATAAAAGGCTTGTGGGTACTTGTCTAGTGTGGGGTGTGGGAAATTTCCAAAACTCTTATTAAAACCTAAATCTTACACATTATATGCAAATACATATCTCAACAAGAAAAGAATGGCGAGAATGGTTAAGAAAAAATCACAAAAAACAATCTAAAGTCGCCATTATTCTTCACAAAAAGCACACTGGAAAACCTTCTATTTCACATAAAGAATCCATGGAAGAAGCAATTTGTTTTGGATGGATTGATACGACACTTAAAAGAATTAACGAAGATACCTATCAACGAACATTTGTACGGAGAACAGATAAAAGTAAATGGAGTAGAAACACCCTTAGATATGCTCAAGAACTCATAAAGAAACGAAAAATGGCCAAAGAAGGTTTACGTAGATACAACCAAGCTAAAGATATACCTCCTTTGGATCATGATCTTCCAAAGAACCCCGAACCGTCAGAACTTATGAAAAAGATGTTAGGAAAAAATCTAAAAAAATTTCTAAAACTTCCAAAATCAACAAGAAAAATGTATATTTATATGTTTATGAGATCAAAAAGACCTGAAACTAAAGATAAACGAATTCAAGAAATAATCAAAATTTGTGAAGAACGAAACCTTTGATTGTAAAATATTCTAAAAATTAAACAGAACAAATTTAATTATATTTAATATAACATTGATTTCTAGGTGAACCCGGCGGATTCACGGTGATCATTCCCGCTTCCGTAGCTTTTCTTAAAACATGGATTCCACCTAAAAAATACGTTCCATCTGGTCGCATTGACCTTTCCTCTTCACTAGCATTAATTTCAGCCTTTTTAGAATCAGAACTCAAAGTATAAACAACATCAGAAGCTTGAACTACAAAAGCATCCACTTCACTGAAATCCGGTTTTCCTTGTCGGAATTCCTCAACAATTCTAACGACCCTTCCAATATCTAATGTATCTCCAAAAGCAGTATTTACAAATCCACGACCAGCATCAGTTAAATCCCTATCCAAACTTGGAACAATTAAATCTCTTCTACTTAAATCATTTATAGAATGAAGATACTCAATGCCCAATTGCGTATCATAATCTAATTGTGCAATATTTTTATTTGACATAAATTATGAGAAGAATAGGGGGTATATAAAGATTATCAAATAAAAACTCTCCTTCTCCTACTAACAAACCTTTGCTCATAAAATATTCTAGATTTTTCAAAATATTCTAAGAAAGGAACATCTCTCATGAAATCAATGCCCATCCCCTGTAATTGTCCACGTCTTGAAGGACTTAATGTATAGTAAAGATGAGACACATCCATTTCAATGATGTCCTCTTCTCCAATTAATTCTGTTAAAGAATGAAGAGTTTGCATATGTGCAGCCGCACCAAAACCGAATTTAGAAGGAAGAGAACCGCCACTATTAGGAAAAAATTTCATCCAGGTAATTTTCTCTGGACTAATTGCAATTCTTCCATATCCTGTTTTTTCCCCATTAACAAGGTATGCTGCAGAATAAATCTCAGCTACAAGATGAGGCTTCTTAAATCGTAAGTTTACTTCAAATGGATTTTTCATATTCATCTAAGGTAAAACTTGCTTCCCACTTAAAGTTACAACGCCTTCAGTAACATCAACATTCAACGTTTCTAAATTGTTAATGACAATATCATTTCCAACGAGATAGAATGAAACATTACGTAAATCATGCAATCGTACTTTTTCAATATCATTAAACTCAAGAACTTTAAAAGGAGCTTTTGCAGTTAAATGAGGATTATTCTCATCAAAAAGACCGATAAATGCAATTCTGTATTTATCTTCACTCCCTCCAGCTTTTTTACTGATGGTAATACTTTTTACGTTATATGTTTCCATAAAATTACTTCAGGAAGTTCTCACTTTTAAAACTTACTAAAATATTTTTCATATAAAGCCAATATGACAATCCAAACCCTATTGCAAAGAATAATAATACAACTAACCTAGAACTCCACACATTACCCATTAAGAAACCAACAATGAACCCTGCAACTACAAGAATATAAGGTAAAATAGGATCTTTTTTACGTTTAAAGTAATATACTCTACCTGCAGCAAATCCTGCGATAAATATAGCAATAATTCCAAATACAGGATTTACAGTTGAGACTGAGATATAAAAACCTAAAAATAAAAATATTATTGCAAGAATTTCTGCATACCGTTTATGAATTGGAAACACATCTCCCATTCTATTTCTCCGAGGAGACCATATATTTCATAAAATCTCCAACTCCCATTAAAATAATTGCTAACACCAATCCAATAGTAGATTTGCTAAGTAACAATACACTAAATAATAACATTCCAACAACAATCATATAATACCACGATCGTGATCCCCAGAAGATTTGTAACCCATCGAGTTGTGGGAATGGTAATAGCGACAGAACACCCATGATAATATTAAAGTTTAATGCTAATGCAAAAATCCTATAATGTGTAAAATATAATAACACTGCAAACAAAATTGCAAGATGGATATTTGCAACAACACCCATGATTGAAACCGAAGCATTATCTTCATAAGAAAAACCGTATCTAAATTCTCCTAATCTGTGACGTGAAATAAAAGTTGTTGCCACGCCTCCAATTAACACAAGTGCAACTTTTCCAGAAGTAATTAAACCAACAATTAACGCTATTCCTATACCAACCCACCATAACTTAAATTCAGCAGTATATCCTTCTCTTAATGCAGATATTTTTTGAATGATATATTTTACAAAAATTGTGAAAGTCACGATAATTAAAACTGCAATAAAATTCCCAATCCATGGACCCCAAGAAAATGTGGTACGTCCATCATCAAATGCGAAGATAAGTGTTGTTGCAAGAATTGCAATAATTAAACTAGAAACTTCCTGTTTATTGAAACGAAGGTATTCTGCAACTCTTGAACGTAATTCTTCTACACTAACCATAGATATAAGAAACAATTGGAAATATATAAATCTACTTCTTTTCTAAAATCCAAATCCGATGAATACTATCGCCTTTCGCCAGATCTTCCTTTTCTACAAAATTAAATTTGTCGGATATTGAAACATCCCAACTTTCTCTTCCTATAAACATGAGCCTTCCTTGGGATTTTAAAATATAACTTGCTTGATAATACATTTCATTAATACGATCCTCATCTTTTGAAGTTACATGAAATATTAAAACATCAATACTTCCTTCATCAAACTTCACATCTAAATCATCTAACCCATATTTTTTTACATCTACTGAAACATTTGCCAACTTCGCATTCTTTCGTGCAGCATTTGTGTTCTGCATCGTTTCGTCAACTGAATGTATAGTCCCTTTTCCTTCCCCGGCCACTGGTTTTGTACATCCTTTAAATAAATCTAATTTTTCAAAAGTATACGTTTCATCAACATCTTGGACAATGCCATCTGAATCAAATAATGCAGCTTCAATTGGAATTGCACCATCTTTACAAAATGACATCAGAAGTGTTTTCCCTTTCTCAAACCCAGCTTTACGTGCAAAATAATAAGAAAAATCTCCTTTAAATGATGCAGAATGTGGGAATACTCTGTAATGTCGTTGATCTAATTCAATACCCATCACATCCAAACCAACATAATATTCTTCACCATTAAAATAAATAATCACAACAACATCTGGATTCTTATAATCAAACTTGATCTCTTTACCTTCTGCAAATTTTGCACCAACTACTTTCGCAATTTTCTGTCGGTTATCTTGACCTTTCACACCTTCAACTTTGATTGTATATTTCAAATCTAAAGGGAAATCAAAATCCTTAAACTTAAAATCGCCTAAATCCTTAACACTCCCAAAATCAATTAAAACTCTTCTTACACATTGTGCTCTAAAAACATAATTCACAATTTTTTGTGCATCAACATCAAAAGAAACAACGCCATTACCAATGTCAACATCACTACTTAAAATCTCAGAAACTTCTTTTCCAGCTATTTTTTCTAGCCCTTTATTTACAATAGAAAATGCCTTCATAGTGTAAAATTGTCCTCAGATTCTTCTACCTCTGGTTCTTCAGTATCCTCTTCTTCCAATTCAGGAACTTCAGACGCTTCTTCAACAACCACTTCTGCATTCTCTTCAACATCAGCTACACTAACTTCTGGAACCTCTACATTACCTTCTTCTTCATTTACAACCATTTCTGCATCTTCCAAGACTTCATCATCATCTTCAGGGATGATTTTTGCAGCTGCACCAAGAGTATCGCCTTCAGACATTCGCATGACACGAACCCCTTGCGTTGCACGACCAATGGTTGAAATTCCTTTACATTTCACCCTTATCCCAATACCTTGTTTTGATATAAGCATTAATTCCTCGCTTCCATCTACAAGTTTTACGGATTCAACCGGTCCGTTTTTTTCTGTAATCTTAATATTTGTAACACCTTTTCCGCCTCGTCCACATAAACGATAATCATAAACAGGCGTTTTCTTTCCAAATCCTTTTTGGGTAAGTGTTAAAATTAATTTTGCTTCATCTGCAGCAAGCATACCAATAACTTCATCGTTAGGGATTAATCTAATTCCACGAACTCCTCTAGCTGAACGACCCATTGCTCGGACATCTTTCTCTCTGAACCGATTTGCCCTACCTAATCTTGTAGCAAGAATGATTTCATGATCTCCAGTCGTATAATTCACGCCAATAAGTTCATCGCCATCATCTAAGCTAATTGCACGAATTCCTCCTTTACGCGGTCTAGAGAAATTTTTCAATTCTGTCTTTTTAACTGTTCCTTGTTTCGTTCCCATGAATAAATATCCTTCTTCAAAGTTCCGCACAGGAATGATTGCGTTAATATTCTCTCCTTCACGTAATTCTAAAGCATTTGCAATGTGTTTCCCTTTAGATTGACGACTTCCTTCAGGAAGTTGCCATACTTTAATCCAATATACCTGACCTTTATCTGTGAAACAAAGTAAATAATCATGTGTTGATGTAACATATAATCTTTCTATAAAATCTTCATCTTTCATACCAGCTGCTTTCACACCTTTTCCGCCACGTTTTTGTGTTTTATAGGTGTCAATAGGTAATCGTTTAACATAACCAGAATTTGTCATAGTCACAACAACGGTTGTTTCTTCAATGAGATCTTCAATATCAACATCATCATCGCCACCAATTACAACTTGTGATCTTCGGGCATCGCCATATGCTTGTTTAATATCTTCAAAATCTTGATTAATTAAATCCAATATTTTTTGTTCGGATTCTAAAATGCTTTTCAAATACGCAATTTTTTCTAAAATTTCATTATGTTCTGCACGAATTTTATCTTGCTCAAGAGCCGCCAATTTTTGTAAACGCATATCAAGAATTGCTTTTGCCTGAATTTCAGAAAGAGAATAGGTATTTATTAAAAACGCACGCGCTTCTTCAACATTTTGACTCCGTTTAATACCTGCAATAACAGCATCAATATTATCAATCGCTGTTAACAAACCTTGAAGAACATGAATTCTTTTTTCTGCTTGATCTAAATCATAAGTTGTTCTTCTAGTAATAATTTCTTTACGATGATTAATATGATGATGTAAAATACTTTTCAATCCTAACATACGGGGTTTATTGTCAACCAATGCAAGCATATTAATCCCAAAAGAAAGTTTTAACCTACTATGTTTAAATAATTGATTTAAGACAATATTACCATCAATTCCTTGTTTTAAATCTACAACGACACGAATCCCATCTTTATCGGATTCATCGTTAATATTTCTAATACCTGGAATGATTTTATCCCGTACAAGATGAGCAATATGAATAATTAACTGCTCTTTGTTAACTTGATAAGGGATTTCTGTAATAATAATTTTTGTATCTTGAACTTCACATACTGATTTGATTGTAACTTTACCTTTCCCATGTTCATAGGCATGATGTAATAAACTTCCACAACTTACAATTCCACCTGTTGGAAAGTCAGGAGCAGGAATATGTTTCATCAATTCCTCTGTTGTAATATCAGGATTTGCAATCAAAGCTTGAGACCCTGAACAAATTTCATGAAGGTTATGAGGAGGAATATTTGTTGCCATCCCCACTGCGATTCCAGAGGATCCATTAATTAATAAGTTTGGAAGTTTAGAAGGTAAGACTGAAGGTTCTTGCAGAGACCCATCAAAATTATCTTTAAAATCAACGGTTTTCTTTTCAATATCTCTTAACATTTCTTCAGCTAATTTCTTTAGCTTTGCTTCAGTATAACGCATTGCAGCAGCATTATCGCCATCAATACTTCCAAAGTTTCCTTGACCATGAATTAATGGATTTCGTAAAGAGAATTCTTGTGCCATACGTACAAGAGAATCATATACAGCAGTATCACCATGAGGGTGGTATTTACCTAATACTTCTCCAACGATTCTTGCACATTTTTTAAATGGACGATTATGTAACATCCCCATATCATACATTGCATAGAGAATCCTTCTGTGGACCGGTTTTAACCCATCCCTTACGTCTGGAAGGGCACGACCTACAATAACGGACATCGCATACGTTACGTATGCAGTCTTCATTTCATCCTCAATCACACGAGGAATGATCTGATCATGTTGATCAGGAGTTTCGGCTTCTGTAGGGACCATTTTTATGATTTAATATAAGATTTTAACTTTAGAATTTATCGACGATAAATCACTACATTTTAGAGCATTTTATCCTTTATAAGGTTATCGGTTTTCAAATAGAATTATTCCTCTTTAACGCCCTGCATTGCAGCTTCAATTTCTTTACGGCCTTCTTTCTCTTTTTTCTCTAAATCAACAAGTCTTTCAACTTCATCGGCTTCTTTATCAACATTGTCAGCTTCTTGAAGAACTTCTTGAGGCACTTGAGAAAGAAATGCTTTTTTCGCTTCTTCACTTGGAAGATCAAAATAATTGAAAAATTTCTTTGTAAGTTTTACTTTATAGGTTCTTCCACTTCGTTCTTTTGCAATAAATCCTTGTTCAACAAGTTCGCGCATATGTTCATAAGCTGAAGATCCACGTAATTTAATGATCTCAGATTGAACAATAGGATATTTCCATGCAACGACCGCAAGTGTTTCCATTAAAGGTCGTTCTAATTCTGTGGAAGAAACAATACTTGAAACTAAAGGTACAAATTCATCCCGAACAGTAAGTTTCCATCCCGCATCCTTTTCCACAAGTTGTAAGGAATGATCCCTATTCGCATAATCTTTCTGAAGAATTTTTAATGTTTTTTTTACATCTTTTATTTCTAAAGAACACAACATAGAAATCCGTTCTAAAGAAATTTCCTTACCGATAGCAAAGAGTACAGCTTCTACCTTCTTTTTTGCATTCATCTATTTTACGAAATATATTCCTTCTTTTAAATCTATCTTTCCATCATCAATCATCTTATCCAGAAAATCTTCCAAAAGATCTTGATGCACGCCAGTGATACCACTTAATTGTTCAGCAGATTTATTACCTTGATGTAAAAGAACCTGTACATAATTGCCAAGTAAACCAGTCATATTAAGTTTGATACTATCATTTTCCATCTTTACTTGTTTTGCAACCATATCTACTTGATGTAATTTTAATTGTAAATCTGATAAATATTCAGAGAATTCCATTTGACCAATCTTTAATTCCTGTGGTTCAAGAATTTCAATCATTGCAGGCATAAATTCAAATCCAAAATGTGTTAAATTAACTAATTCTTCAGTTTCTACTTCTACTTCTGCGAAACATGCCCATATCTCTTGATCCACATCCTTGTCCTTGCCCTTATCCTCGACCTTGTCCTCATCATCATCATCACCATGTTTCTTAACATCTGCAAAAACTTCTTTGATTACATTATATCGCTCGTCTTCCTTAAGTTTTTCAATGTATTCTTTTAATGTTTCTTCAACATGTTCTTTTGGTTTCCCTGCAACTTCAATTACTGTCCTAAATACGATTTTTGCCATTATTTGTGTGAAGGGCAAGGGGTTTTTAAGTCTTTCTGAGATTAATTTTGATCAATAATGCCCCTTACAAACCCTAAATATAAAGGATGAGGTTTCAAAGGTTTTGAAAGATATTCAGGGTGCATTTGCGTTCCAACAAAAAAAGGATGGTTTTTTAATTCTAAAATTTGCATGATTTCCCTTCCAGGAGCCTTCCCTGAAAAAATAAGGCCGTTACTTTCAAGAAGTTCTAGATAGGAGGGATTACATTCCCATCTATGGCGGAATCGCTCCCTAACAGATAATGAACCATATAAACCAGCAGCTTTTGTATCTGCTTTAATTTCAACATCATGCCCTCCTAACCTCATATTTCCTCCAAGTGAATGAATTTCTTTTTGTTCAGGTAAAATATCAATTACAGGATGAGGTGTTTCTTTATCAATTTCAGTACTATTTGCATTTGTTAATCCACAAACATTCCTTGCATATTCTACGACAGCCATTTGAAACCCATAACATAATCCCAAATAAGGTAATTTTTGTTCACGTGCATATTTAATGCAATTAATTTTTCCTTCACTCCCTCTTGAACCAAATGCACCTGGAACAATAATTCCTTGTACCCCTTGCAATTTTTGAGCCACTTCATTTTCTGATAATTCAGTGGTGTCAACCCATGTTACTTTTACGTGGACCCCATTATGTGTCCCGGCATGCTCCAATGACTTCAAAATAGAAGCATATGAATCTCTTAAAGAGGTATATTTTCCAGTGATCGCAACAGTTATTTCTTTCTTTGGAGCAAGAATTTTTTGAACATATTTATCCCATTCATCTCGTGCAACATAATCATTCTTAACTTTATGACGAAGTCCAAGTAAATCAACAATCTGTTCATCAATACGAGATTTCTCAAGTAAATCAGGAATTAAATAAATACTTGGAGAATCATGAACACTTACAACTCTTTCAAAAGGAACATTCGCAGATAAACTAATCTTTTCACGTATTTTTTCTGAAACTAAAGAATCGCATCTACATGCGATTACATCTGGTTGAATTCCTCTTGCCATTAATGTTCGTAATCCCAGTTGGGCGGCTTTACTTTTTTGTTCACCTAAAAATTTTGGAGATAGAACATATGTTAATGCAACTTGACAAACATTAGATCTTCCTTCCTCATAGGTTAATTCTCTCATTGCTTCTATGAAATAATTATTTTCAATATCTCCCACAGTTCCTCCAATTTCTACAAACACAACATCTGCTTCAGAACTTAATGCTAAATCTCGTACAAAACGTTTAATTTCTCCAGTCACATGAGGAATGAATTGTACATCCCTACCCAAATAATTTCCTTTACGTTCCCTAGAAAGAATTTTATGAAATAGTTTTCCACCAGTTAAATAATTATTTTTTGTAATATTTTGATTCAAAAACCTTTCATAAGTACCAAGATCCATATCTGATTCCGTACCATCATCTAATACAAAAACTTCACCATGTCTAAAAGGATTTAACGTTCCTGCATCTTGATTTAAATATCCATCAAACTTCATACATGTTACGCTAAGACCTTTTAATTGAAACAATTTAGCAAGAGAAGCTGCAAAAATACCTTTGCCCAAACCAGACATTACGGTCCCAGAAACAATAATAAATTTTGTATTTCCAATACGATACCCTTCAGGAATCGGGTTATAGAATTCATGTTCCTCCGTTTTATGAGAAACCTCGTTCAAAACATTATTCACAAAAACCACCCCGTTTTTATTATCTCAACAACACGGAGTATAAAAACATGCATTGCAACCAATAGGGGATAAAAATATGGATTTTAGAAAAACCTTTATATACCTCAACTCTTTAATTTCCCTAGAGGTGAACAAGTGGAAGTTATTAATCTAAAAGGTGTTACGCAAAGGTTTAAGAAAGTAAACATTCTTGATAACGTAAATCTTGCTATTAATCAAGGGGATATGTTAGGTGTAATCGGTCAATCAGGAAGTGGAAAAACAACACTTTTAAATTTAATCACTGGATTTATTCAACCAACTGATGGAGATGTAGTGTATTATTCTAAAATTCACCATGAAGAACGGAGCTTAACAAAAAATCTTAATAAAGTAAAAAAACACATTGGCTTTACGCCTCAACATAATTCATTCTATCCAAAATTAACAGTCATGGAAAATCTTCTTCATTTTGGAAGATTATATGGGCTTGATAAAAAAACATTGAAAGACAATATTAAAAATCTTCTTGAGTTCACACATTTATCACATCATAAAAAAAAATTAGCTGAACATCTTTCGGGTGGAATGCAAAAACGGTTAGATATTTCTTGTAGCCTCGTCCATAGACCAAAAATTCTCGTGTTAGATGAGCCAACGGCAGATTTGGATCCCGTTTTACAAAAAGAGATTTTACATTTATTGCAAGAAGTAAATAAGCAAGGCATCACAGTTGTATTTGCATCGCATCATCTTGAAAGTATTGAAAAAATTTGTAATAAAGTTGTAATTATTAATGATGGACGCGTACATAGTTATGGATCTTTAGATGAAATCCGAGCCCCTTTTATGAGAGACCATTTCCGAATTAAATTACCTAAAGGCGCAGATAAAGAACACATCATTGAACGTTTGAGAGGCTTGCCAATCAAAAATATTGTTCAAAAAAGACATAGCTTAGTTATTACGCCAACCCATGTAGGTCGAACAATGAATGAATTAATGGAAATTATTAAAGATGAAGGACTACAATTAAATGACCTTCATTTCAAAAAAGCATCATTAAATGAAGTGTTTGAAAAAATTGTAGAAGGAGAAAAATAATGCAATCATTACTATTATTAACAA
Source organism: Candidatus Woesearchaeota archaeon (assembly GCA_018655525.1). Lineage (GTDB taxonomy): Archaea > Nanobdellota > Nanobdellia > Woesearchaeales > GW2011-AR9 > 1-14-0-10-32-24. The sequence goes on from JABIJM010000030.1 coordinate 102,393, forward strand.
AAAAGAATTTGAAATTACTTTTACGAGCGAAAGGATCTGCTCTTGTAATTATTTTTGCGCCTTTATTATTAATTTTGTTCTTAGGATTAGCATATAGTACAGGAACGCAATTAGGATTACATTTAGGTGTGCATGCTCCTTCTTTCTCAGATGATGTAACATCTTTCATTACACTTTTAGAAAATGATGGATATACAATTTCAAAATTTGAAACATCTATAGACCCCTGTATTGAAGAGATTAAAAAAGGAGACATCCATAGTTGTATTGTACTTCCCGAAAGTTTGAAAGTTGAAGGAAACACACAAAAAGAAGTGAAATTCTACGTAGATCCAAGCCGAGTAAACCTTGTATGGGCCGTACAACAGGCAGTAGAGAGTAAATTCAATTTTAAATCTCAAGAGATTTCTGAAGGGTTAACAAATAATATTTTTTCAACATTAGCGACCACCAAAAGCGGTGTAGCAACACAAAAAAAATCTATTGTAAGTATTAAAGAAAAAGGAAATGGCGCAGCAAGTTCCAATGAAGATGTTCAGAAAACATTGAAAAGTTTAGATCTTGAAGCACCCTCCACGAATCCAAAAATTGCAAACCTCACTGGAGATGTTGCAAATATCAAAGATAAAATTAGTGATGCGCGTGGTGCATTAAGTACTTCTACCACAATTGATCCTATTGAAAAATCAGAGATTGACGACCTTTTAAGTGCAGCAGAGTTAGAATTAAAAGCAGCAGGCGTGAAAGAATTACAAGCTGAACTTAAAGCAACAAAAGAAAAATTTTCTATTGTGGCAAGTGCTATCCGTACATCTTCCACAAAATTAGATTCATCCACAGAAAACATTCAAAATACTGTAAAAGCATTGAATGATGTAGAAACAAGTCTTACGGGGATTATAGAAAAGTTAGATGCACAAAAAGTTACAGATTCAGGAGTTGTTTCTTCACCTCTTGTAAGTACAATTGAACAAGTAGGCGCACAAGCTAGTTTCTTAAATTATTTATTTCCTGCAATTCTTGTATTAGTGATTATGTTTAGTTCTTTATTATTAGGAACAACCTTAGTAATGATGGAAAAAAACAGCCCCGCATTTTTACGAAACTTCTTCCTTCCAATTAGTAAAGGAACGTTCATTGCATCAACATATCTTACAACCTTGATTATGATTGTTGTTGAAGTAGTCATAATTCTTGCAATTTCTTTATTTTTCCTTGAAGAAGTTCTTGCAACATTACCAAGTGTAGCATTAGTATTATTTATTGCAGCATCCGTATTTGCATTTTTAGGGATGGGAGTGGGATATTTATTCACTTCAGAAGAAACAGGTGTTCTTGGATCAATTTCATTAGGAAGTTTATTTTTATTCTTGTCTGGCGTATTATTACCTTTAGAAGGTTTACCTGTGTGGTTACAAGAAATCAATCAATTTAATCCATTTGTAATTGCAGAGAAATTAGTACGTGAGATCTTCATATTTAGTACTCCTTTAATTGACGTTCTGCCAGAATTAGGAATCATTTTAGGATATGCGGTTTTACTTTTCCTTTTAATTTGGTTTTTAGAATCTCTTGTGCACAAACATCTTGTTCATAGATTTATGAAAAACCATCATAGAGCACATAGACAAAAGGACAAACTAAAGAAGAATGACGCATAAGTTAATTGTGATTTCTGGCACGCCCGGTACTGGGAAAACTACATGGGCAAAAATTCTTGCAAAGAAATTAGGATATACACGAATAGATTTACATGACCATTATAAGGACATTTCTACAGGATACAACAGAAGTAAACAAGCATATGACATT
>JABIJM010000005.1 GCA_018655525.1 Candidatus Woesearchaeota archaeon
AATCTGTTAGTTTTTCGTAACGTTCTTGAAACTTTGGTTTAAATGAGATGGTTTCTGCGTTTGTGATTGGTTCTAGTATTGACATAGAAGTACAAATAGAGGTTGTAGTTAAAAGGTTTTTGGGAAATAAGACCAAATCGGTATTTACAAAAATTCTGTTAAAAAGCTTTATAAGCCCATATTGTCAATTTTAAATTATGAGATATAAAAGACTAATTAACACTGTATTAGCGGCAATAATGATGGCTACCCCTGCAGCAAGTGTGTTGGCACAACCTAAAGCGGAAGTCGTTAAAGTTGCTCCAAAAAGAAATGTTTTTGCAGGATCAATCGTTAATAATGCGAATAATGGAACTACAGTTGATTCCTTAGTTAATTTTTCAGGAGATAATGGAACAACCGTTATTTCAGAACAGGTTAAAGGATTTGGAGAGGATCAAAAAAATAGTATGAGTCTCGGATTAAAGTTCCCATTAACAAAAACCGTAAAACTAGGTCAAGCATTAGATATAGACCTTACTACTAATAATTATGGAGTAACAGCATTCGCTGAAGTAAATCCAACATTAGGGTTAACTCTTCGTGCAGGAGGTATTAATAATTCTTCAGCAAACATCAAAGGAGGATTTATGGGTGGAAGTTATACAAACGATAAATTAACCGTAGATTTAGATTCTTGGTATGATGGAAATATTACAAATGGACATGGATTTGTTGCAGGTGTAATTCCATTAGGATCAAATGGATTATATGTAAGCGTAGGGGGAGATCTAGATCAAAAAGTCATGAACATTGTAACAGGATTCACAAGCCAAAAACATTTCAATCTTTTTACATCTAGTAGAATTGACTTGAAAAATAACTCACAGAACGGAAATTATACTGTTATTCCAAACGGATCTACATTTACAAAAGGAGGATACGATTTCCAAAGTCACATTGTAAATGGAACAGGAATGAGAGGTGTAGCCACAGGATATATCTTAGATAGTTGGGCTCCCTTTGATGCAGAAAGAGTTAATGGAGGTAAAGATCACTTAGCTATTTCAGGAAATTGGTCTAATGATAAAGATGTTGTACAAAGTAGCTTTACGGTCCTTTATAGGGTATCACCAAAATTATTCCTTGGAATAGGTGGAGGAGATTCATTTGACAAGAATCAAGAAACGCATGCATTAAGTGGAAATGCGGAAGCTTATGCTGTAATTCCTGGAACGCCCTTAGATGCTTGGGTTAAAGGTAACCATGATTTTAGTAAAGGAGAAACTTCTTTAACAGGATATATGGGTATAACTAAAAGTTTCTAAACAAAACCTTAATATAGTTATTTCTTTTTATTTTATATTATTAGAGGTGTATTTATGGTAATCAATGTAGCAATTAATGGATTTGGAAGAATAGGAAGAATGGTTTATAGAGCCGCAATGAATGATAAGTCAATTAATGTTGTTGCTGTAAATGATTTAACCGATAATAAAACTCTTGCACATCTTCTGAAATATGATTCTGTTCACGGAAAATTAGATGTTGATGTAAGTTTTTCAGATAGTACATTAATTGTAGGAAAGAAAAAAATAAAAGTATTCTCAGAAAAAGATCCTTCTAACCTTCCATGGAACAAGTTAAAAATTGATGTTGTTGTGGAAAGCACAGGATTTTTTAGAGATCCGGTGAAAGCTGCACTTCACTTAAAAGCCGGTGCAAAGAAAGTTGTAATTTCTGCTCCATGCAAATGTGAATCCGGAAATATGTGTCCAGCTGATACGACAACCATTGTTCTTGGTGTCAATGATAAAACCTATAATAAGAAAAAACATCATGTTATCAGTAATGCTTCATGCACAACAAATTGTGTTGCACCAATTTTAAAAGTTCTTGAAAAGCACATTGGTGTAAAACGATGTTTCTTTACCACAATTCATGGATATACTTCAGATCAAAGAATTGTAGACGGACCGCATAAAGATTTACGAAGAGCACGAGCAGCTGCAGTAAATATGATTCCTACATCCACTGGTGCTGATGTTGCAACAGTTGACGCAATTCCTTCATTAGCTGGCAAAATTCGTGGTTCTGCAATTAGAGTTCCATTAGTTGATGGAAGTGCTACTGATTTTACAATTGAAATGAAGAAATCAGTTACAGTTGAAGAAATAAATAAATTATTTAAGAAACATGCTGCTGGGAAGTTTAAAGGGATTATTGAATATTCTGAAGATGAATTAGTTTCAAGTGATATTATTGGGAATCCACATTCTTCAATCTTTGATTCTAAGTTAACAAAAGTTGTTGATGGAAAGTTTTTGAAGGTTGTATCTTGGTATGATAATGAATGGGGCTATTCTAAGAGAATGGTAGAACTAGTCAAGTTGGTTAGTTAGGAACTGTAATTCCATTAACACCACATTTTTCATTTTGAACATTACATTTACCTTCACAGAAGGTTTCTGCATCTGGTTCAGCGAGTTTTCTAAGTGGTTCATCGTAACGATTACAATCGGTATCACCATCATAACATTCCCAACAGATTTTAGGATCACATCCTGTAAGAACAATTAATAACAATAAAAGTAAAATTATTTTCTTCATGAAATGTAAAAATATTTTAAGTATATAAATTCAACTAAAATAAACCCTTTTCACGCCACGTAATTTCATAATTCGTTTAATCATTTGTTTAAGATGATCTAAGTCTCGCGGAATCACTAAGAATGAACATTCTGCTTGACCACTTCCAATTAACTTTGCTTTTGCTTCTTTTACTTCAAAATTCGTTCGTACAATCGTATTTAATAAATCTGCAAGTAATCCCGATCTTTCATCTGCCACTACAAAAAATTGAATTTTTTGATTGTATTTACGTTTCCATTCTACTGGAACCCATCTTTTAGATTCTTTTTCTGCAAATTTACAATCAATCTTATGAGTAGAGATCAGTTTACGTTTTGTCACAATACCAACGATTTCATCCCCAGGGATTGGTCTACAACATTTTGCTAAAACACATGTTGCGTTTGGATATGCTTCAGATTTCACCAAAATTCCAAGTTCTTCTTTAATTTCTGGTTTGAAGGTACGGAAATAAATTGCAGGTAATTTCTCAAATTCTTTCAGAGATTTTCGTATTTTTTGTCTTGCTTTTGCTGAGGTAACAATTCTGATCCATCCTCGTCGTGGACGTTGTTTTTTGTTTGTAAGGATTTCTACAACATCTTCTCCTTTTAATTTATATTTGATTGGAACGAATTTTCCATTAACACGACCACCAACACAGGTATTTCCTATATGTTCATGAACAAGATATGCAAAATCTAAGACCGTTGCATCTTTTGGTAGTTCTTTAACATCTCCTTTTGGTGTGTAACATTGAATTTTGTCACCAAAAAGATCTATTTTTACAGTTTCAATTAATTCATTGGTTCGTTTTAAGTCTAGGACATTACGTAACCATGATATTTTCTTTTCAAATATCTCATCAGATTTCACACCTTTATATCGCCAATGAGCTGCTACTCCTTCTTCTGCAAATTCATCCATCTCTTGTGTTCGTATTTGAATTTCTACCACTTTTTCTGGAAGGAGTTCTAGTGCTGCGTGAATTGATCTATAAAAATTTGGTTTTGGATTTGCAATGTAATCTTTTAATGTTCCATCACGTGCCGTAAATTTCTCTAAAAGTAATCCTAATATCGTGTAACAATCTTCAACAGTTTTTGCGATCACTCTCACACCAAGAAGATCCATCTGTTCATGCAATGGCACAGATTTACCTACACGCTTTAGTTTTTTGTAGATACTATGGATATGTTTTGGACGTCCTTTAATTTTAATGATGTCTGCTTTATCCTTTGTTAATTCTTTTATGATTGAAAGAATGTGGTTAATGTTTTTTTGACGTTCTTCTTGTGTGTCTTTAAGAAATTTTGAAATTTCTTTATACTTACGGGGGTTTATAGTATGAAACGCTAAGTCCTCTAGTTGAACTTTAAACCTATCCACTCCTAACCTTGATGCAAGTGGAGCATAGAAATCAAGAACTTCTTCTGCAAGTCTTTTCCGTTCTTTTAGGGAGAAAACATGATCTGTTTTCATATTTTCCAATTTGTTTGCAAGTTTTACAAGAATGACACGTGGGTCTTTCAATGTTGTGAGCATAATTTTACGTAATGCTGATGCATCTAATTTGTCATGTTTAATCTTTAGCATACCGAGTTCTGCAACACCTTCCAATAGGGTTAAGATTTCTTTTCCAAACCTTTCTTGAATTGTTTCTTTACTAATATCTGCTAATAACCCATGGAGTATAGAAGTAACAATAATTTCTGGTTCGGATTTATTTTCAACAAGAATTTCAGCTACTTTGATATTATGCTGATAGTAAGATTCTCCTGAAAGACGTTTTTTATGATCAAGAATAATCTTTGCAAAATTTAATGCTTCTTTGAAATCCTTAATAGCTTGTTTAGAGTACTCTTGATGTTCACAGAGTTTTAAGAAGTCCATATAGTGTTGATGTTTTTTGTTTATTAAAAGGTTTATGGAAGGAACTAACTAAATGGATTATGTTTATGTAATGGCATATAGATCCCACCTTCTGTTTTTTCTGCATAACCTTCCAAAGGGTTTGTTAGAAATTCAAGGATTTTTCTAGTTAAAAAATCATTTTGAATTACAGAAGAAGGATCAGTTCCATTACGAATACTATCAAAAACACGGATTGTTTCATCTTTGAAAGGATGTTTCACACAAGTCCTACAAGAAGGAAAGTAAACCATTTCAGATTTTCGTTCCTTTTCGGCTTCTTCGCTTGCAACAGTTAAATCAAAGAATGGTGCAGGGACAAACTTACCAATTCTTCTCTGATGATTTTTATGAACATAATTAAAATCAAACAACTGTTCTAAACCCTGAGATTCTGCATATTCTCGAGTCCATAATCTTTGAGTATGTGTAGCTGGTTTTGCACATTTAACTTTATTATCTGGAATACCCATGCAAGCAGGTTTCTTTTGGCCAACAATGTCAGCATAATCAATAAGTTTCTTAAATAACCCAAATTCCATGTGACGAAAATCGTGAGATAATCCTGCATAATAACTTGCTATTAGTTCTGCACTACACCAATCAGCTAATCCTAGTATTTCCGTGGCACCTTTATTATTAAGCATAAATAAATTTGTTTCGTCAACACCAAGAACACGTAATGGATACCCTTTAATATGTGAGACACCTCTAATATCAATCTTTTCACCCCAAGTATCAGGTTTATCCAAAAAATATTCTAATTGATTACGTCTATCAATAAAATCTTCTTTAATTTCATCTACACAAGAAACTGTTAGTGCGGGATAATGATAAGTTTCATCAACAACAATTGCATTTTTTTCCCTGGCGTTTAAATGAGAATTATAAGCCATTGAATTAATTCCAAAATATAATGCCCTTTTCATTTCTCTAGTAAGAGTTTCAGTCTTACCACCATTCATTGCAGAATAAATTACAATTATTTGTCCAAAATCTGCTAGTTGTTTTATAGAAAAATCTCTTAAATCTACCATCTCGTAAATTAGAATAAAATATTCATTAATAAAGATTATTACATGATAAAATCTCTATTCTACACCCTATAAAGTTTTAAATCTATTTAAAATTGTAATAAGCCCCATGCTTCTACGCCAACTAAAATTATCTAACATTCGTTCATACATAGATGAAACAGTCTCATTTCCAGATGGATCTATTGTATTATCGGGAGACATAGGATGTGGGAAGTCTACGATTCTTTTAGCAATTGAATTTGCGTTGTTTGGGACGTCTAGAACAGATCTTCCTTCTGAATTGTTGTTACGTAAGGGAACATTAGAAGGTTCTGTAGAATTGACGTTTCAATTACAGGATAAAGAGGTAGTAATCAAACGTAAGTTGAAGAAGGACCATAAATCAATCAAGCAGGTTGCAGGATTTATTTCTGTGAATGGCGAACATAAGGATTTAACAGCAGTTGAATTGAAGGCTGAAATTTTGAATTTATTAGGATATCCAGAAGAATTGTTGCTAAGCACAAAGAATTTCATTTATAGATACACAGTGTACACACCACAAGAGGAAATGAAATTGATTCTTCAAGAGAATGCAGAAATCCGTTTAGATGTATTGCGGAAGGTGTTTAATATTGATAAATACAAGAACGTGCGAAATAATTTACAAATCCATTTGAAAGGAATGCGAACGGAAATTGCGATTATTAAAACAAGATTGGAGCCATTATCTGAAGTAACGGAGAAAGTTGTGTTGATTAATGTGGAAAAAGAAAAGTTACAGGTTGGTTTGAATGAATTGATTGTACCTTTAGAAAATTTACGTAGTAAGATTAGTTTACAGAAACATGAGATTGAAATTTTTGAACGGCAACAATTAGAATTTGTAAAATTACGTGAAGAGAAGAAATTGAAGAGTATGTTGCAAGAAACGAAGGGAAAACAATTGGTTGAGTTACAACAGCAGTTTGAGAATTTTGAAAGGCAAAAAAAAGGTTTGCCCGAAGGGTTGAATAAAGAAGTTGTCAAAGTTGAATTGGAAACACTTGAAATACAGAAGTCTGAAGTATTACAGAAGAAATCATTATTACAGGAAAAAGTACAGCAGTTACAACAGAAAATGATCAAAGAGAAACAAGAGATTCGTCAGTTGGAAGAACAAACCGCTGTGTTTATGGAAAAGGAAGAGTTGTTAATTAGTTTAAAGCAAAAAGTTGATGATGGAAATATCTTAGAAGAGAAGAAAAAAGAGTTGGATGAAAAGTTTATGCAGATTTCCTCGGAAGTATCAAAGAACCAAACCTTGTTGGAACAAGCAAAAATGTTGCAGGAAAAGATTTCTTCACTTGAAGAATGTCCGATGTGTTTACAGAATGTAACACATGACCACAAATCCAAGATTTCTTCTATTGAAGGGATGAAGAAAGAGGAAGCTGAAAAGAATGTGGATCTTTTTAATGTGAAGAAGGTTGGGATTATGAATTTGCAACAGCAAATTAGTGGTGAAATATTAGAATGGAATCAGAATAAGAATCTATTGACAAAAACGGAAGTTGAATTATTGCAGTTGAAAGAAAAGAAGAGTTTATTGGATGTGAAGAAGGAAGGAATCAAATCATTAGTTGTGAAAAACAATCAATTGATGCAAGATTTTTCTGTTGTGAATCTGGTGAATATGGATGAATTGCAATTGAAAATTACAAAAAATCAAGAGATCATGCAAACGATTATGCAACATGAACATATGCAACAGCAAATGATTAGGATTACAACGCAGAAAGAAAATATCATGCAAGAGTTGACAATTTTACAGAATGAATTAACGATAATAGAAGAACAATTATCTTTGAAGAAGGATTTAACGGAAGTTGTGAAGGAGAAAAGGTTGTCGCTTCAAGAGATTCAAGATAAAGAAAAAGTCGTTTCTGTTGAAGAAGTTCGTTTGAAGACGAATATTATGAATTTTGATAATCAAGAGAAGGAATTGCATTTGCAGATTGGAAAATTTAAGAAAATGGAAGTTGAATTGAAAGGCAATCAAGATTTATACAGATGGTTAGATGGGTTCTTTATGCCATTAATGTATACGATTGAAAAACATGTGATGATTCATATCCATAACTTATTCAATCAATTATTTCAAGAGTGGTTTGATATTTTAATTGAAGATGATCAAATCACCGCAAGAATTGATGATACCTTTTCTCCATTAATTGAGCAAAATGGATATGATGTTTCTTTTAGAAACTTAAGTGGTGGAGAGAAAACTTCTGCTGCACTTGCGTATAGGCTTGCTTTGAACAGAGTGATTAATGATGTCGTCCATCAGATTAAAACGAAGGATTTATTGATTTTAGATGAGCCAACAGATGGATTTAGTTCTCAGCAATTGGATAAGGTTAGAGATGTGTTGGAGAAGCTTAATTTACGTCAGACTGTGATTGTTTCGCATGAATCTAAGATAGAAAGTTTCGTAGAACATGTGATCATGGTTCGGAAGGAAGGACATGTTAGTAATGTATATTCCTAAATAAGGTTAGTAGAATTGATGTTTTAGTATAGAAAGGGTTTTATAAGAAATTTCGTTAATAAAAATTATGGTTATTGAAACTCCTCAACAAATGATTCAAAAAATTCTAACATTTGATGAAGGGGATATATTCTCACAATATAGAAAAAGTTCTCGTAATGCTATCATTTGTACAATTGATAGGTTAGAAGAACCTCAAGTCCGATTAGATGATAATGAAGAATATTGTCTTGATGAAGAAGCCATAGGAATGTTATATGCAGCAGTAGTTGAAGCAAGCACTTCACGAACATCACCTGGAAGGAAATTAACACAAGTATCCCATCTTGGCGATAAAGCATTACAAGATTGGCAAAAAAGTTTCCAAATGTACTCTCGTGGTGCAATGGCAAGATTTCAAGGATATTTAGAATTACGTAGATTTAAAAAAGATGAATTGAAAGAAGGATATGTGGGAAGAGTTTTTGCCCCAGAAGGTTTTTCTGTAGGTTCTTTGGAGAATAAAGTTTCTACACTTGCCCATGAAGGAAATTTTGAGAAAATTGGAAGTGCATTAAAAGCTGGTGGAGAAGCTTATTTTGAAATTACTGAGAAGAAAAATATGTCAAATTATAAGTTTGCAGCCGAATATCAAAAAATCCAAGAAGCACTAGGAAGATGAGATAAATGGTCAACGAAAATACATATAATTACGTTCTAGATACAAATGTTTTAATTAGAAATCCAGATGCAATCTATACATTTGATACTAATAGAGTTCATTTACCTTTAACAGTTGTTAGAGAATTAGATAAATTAAAAAAAGAACCTGGAGAAGTGGGTTTTGCAGCAAGAGAAGCATCAAGAAATATTGAATCCTTACTGGGAGATTCAAGTCCTGAACAAATTAAATCAGGTATAAAATTAGAAAATGGTGGTTCATTCTATTTACTAGGTGAAGAAAAAACAGGTTATGGAGACGACGACATTTTAAAAGCTGCATTTGAAATTAAAGCTTCTGGAGATAGAAAAACAGTCCTTGTTTCTAAAGATACAAATGTTAGAATTAGAGCAAGGGCAAAAGGTCTTAGTGCAGAAGATTACATGCATGATAAAGCGCAAATTGATTTTGACAAATTATTTTCTGTAGAAGATAGTTTAGTTGTTCCAGATCAACTTTTTGCAGAAATGTATGAAGGTGGAGGAAGTCACGGAAACCCGAAACCTATAGTTCTTCCAGATCATTTAAGGGACCAAGTTCACGCAAACCAATATTTGCAAATGTTATCTGAAGATGAGGGAGCAAGAGAACATGTTAAGATTAAAAGAGATAAAATAATGCCGTTACATTTGAAAATGAGGAATGCTATAGAAAACATTAAACCTCGAAATATAAGGCAATTATATCTTTTAGATGCATGTTTAGATCCTGATTTTACAATTGTAAATGGATTAGGAAGAGCTGGAACAGGAAAAACCCTAATGGCAGTAGTTGCAGCAATTACACAAGTAGCAAAAAAAGAAAAATACGATAGGATCATGGTTTTCAGACCATTAGTTGATGCAGGTTCAAGTGATATAGGATATTTACCCGGCAATGTAGATGATAAAATAGGACCTTATTTTGGAGCAATCAAAAATTTATTTGATTTTGTTTTACAAGGCCCAGGAACTCAAACATTATTAGCGGATAATACATTAATATTTAATCCTCCAAATTATTTGCGAGGAGATACATTAAATAATACATATATGATTGTTGATGAAGCTCAAAATTTTACACATGCTGAATTAAAGTTAATTGGAACACGAATGGGAGAAGGTACAAAAATGGTCACAATTGGTGACCCTTTCCAATCTGATTTACGATTTAATAACGATGAAAGGGATAATTCATTAACAAAATCAACTGCATACCATAGAAACAATCCCGACCTAGAAGAAAGAGCGTTATTTTCATATGTTGTTCTTAAAGAAGTTGAACGAAGTTTAAGTGCAAAAGCTTGGGGTGGATTTTAGTTTCTTAAAAAAATCTAATCAAAAAACAAGATTTTTTGATGAGAATTCTAAAAAGAATTATCAATCAACAACAGCCTTCAAGGCTTTAATAGAAACTTCTAATTGTTTATCTGTCGGTTCGTTGGTTGTGATTCTCTGTAACCATAATCCAGGTGAAATTAGAATCTTTACAATAATGTTCTTATGATATTTTCCAGAGAGTTTGATTAATTCGTATCCTGTTCCTGCTAATACAGGCAAGAGAAGTAATCTTCCTACAAATTTCATGAGAAAACCTCCAGGTATTAATACGAAAAGGAATATGGATAATAAGAGTACAATGAAAATAAATGTGGTTCCACATCTAGGATGGAATCGTGTGAATTTCTTTACATTTTCTACAGTTAATGGTTGCTTTTCTTCATAGCAATAAATTGCTTTATGTTCAGCTCCATGATATGAGAATAATGTTTTCACATCTTGCATCATTGAAATTAATAATAAGTATCCTACGAATAATCCTACTCTAAAAATTCCATCTAATACATCAAACCAGATTCCACTTGGTGCAAGATATTTTGCAGAAAGGAATGGAATCAATACAAAGATGACTGCAGATGCTAAGAATGATAATGAGACTGTAGTGATGACTTCTTTTTTAGAGAGTTTTTCTTCTACACCTAGATTTTGATTACTGCTCCAGATTAAAGCTCTAACTCCATCGTATAATGTGTATCCTAGTCCAACAATACCACGAATGAAGAATTTGTTGAAGATTTTTGGAAATTTAGAATTTTTTTCTTCTTTTACTTTTATAGTGCCATCAGGTAAACGTACGGCTACTGCGAAACGTTCTTTGTTTCGCATCATAACGCCTTCAATTACTGCTTGTCCGCCTACATCCATATATTGGATATTTGGATAGAATGTTTATAAACTTTCCGTGAGGTAAGTCTAAAACGTAGTTTTAATATGTTATGTAGAAGTTTATTTCTTATTTAAAATCGGGTTAAACGAAGAAAAAAACAAATCCATAGGCAATAATACTTAAGAATATAGATGCAATCAATGTCCATCCAGAAATCTTTAACATTTTAAATTTAAATGGAAGAATATGTATTGCTAAAGAATATACTTGATTAGCGTATGCTTCCCCAATTTTTTGATTGTTTAAAGGTAAATTTTCAAGATATTTGTTGAATTGTTTTCTAGAATAAAATTTACTAATATTTTTATAATAAAATATATCTTCTTTTATCCTATCTTTCTTTGAAAAAATTCTAATTTTTGGAAGTATAATTAACATTGATAGCAAAGCTGAAATAAAAGCACCAAGAAGCAATATAATTAAAGGTAATTTAACTATGAAAACTGAATTTAAAGTATCTATTGATAATAATTGATTTAATACAAATATTAATATCAAGGTGCTTGCACCAAAAATAAAATTAGATTTTGAAATTAGCTGAGAATCAAGATTAACATTAAAGTCTAAGATATTTGCCCAAACTCTTCCATCAAAATGTTTTTGCTCCTTTTTTTCCTTTGCCATTGATTAATATGAATTTATTTGATTATATAAAGATTTTGGGATTGATTCAATTACCCGATTATATTTTTGTTTACTTATTCTTTTCAAACCTAGTTGATTTTGAATTGGTTCTCTTAGAACAATTAAGTCTGATTTGTCTCCATGTTCAAGTTCTAATTCTAATTCACGAAATCCTGCTCCATCCACAACATTGAAGTAATCCAGCGTTGCTTCAATTAAAGTTCCTCTTCTTTGTAATTTCATTTTGTGATGTTGTGTGGTTGCAAAAGCACTTGGGAAAATCTCTGCATAAAACCTCATTAAATCAAATTGGTTTAATATTTCATTTTCATCTAGTTCTGCACTTGTCCAATGATTAGCCTCGTATCTATCCTCAATTGGACCTATTTTGAAATCATATCTAAATAATCCTTTGTCAATATTTGGATCAAAACCTCCAATCCTTCTTAGTGTTTCTCCTCTTCTATAAATATCTAAATTAGAAGTATCATAATATTGAAAATTTCTTCCTACTACTTTAGGTTCTGTGATTGTAAATCCATTCTGTTTTACTATTTGTTCCAGTCTTTCTAATATGTCATTTGTTTTTATATCTAAAGGTACATCCAATTTAATTTCTATTTCTTGTTCCATTTTATTGAATCCTATATCCTAATTCTCCCATATATGTTTTTGAAAGCATGACATTTACTGGACTCTGAAGAACTGCTTTTATTAATTTAGGATTTAAATTGCGAACAATTAATTCTTGTTCCACTATTGATTTTGAACTTTCTATTCCTTCATCAGTTATTACATCCAAGGTTACATCAGTTTTTGCCAGAGAATCTGATAAGTAAAGTAATCCGATTTCTACTTCAAATCCTTTATAATCGGGAAGTTTACTATGCAAATCTCTTTTACAGGAATCACTTTGTGTGTAGGCTATTGTATATCCCATTTGAGTTTTTTTAGCAGCTCGTCTTACAAATCCTAACTCAAAATGATAACCTGCGCAATCTGCGACATATTGTATTTGTGATTGAGTTAATCCTTCATTCTCAAGACGTGTGTTAACAAGGTTTTCAAGAATAATTTCACGTGATCTTGTTTCATGACCATGGAAGTCAAATTTACCTGATTCAAGATCTTGCTTTTTATCAAATTTTCCAAGATCATGGAGTGGCATGGAAATTCTTAGAAGTTCACCTTTCGTTCTTCCATCAATTCTTGAGTTTAAGTATGAATCAACATCAGCTGAAATACCCCAAGCATCCAAATATTGAGAAACCGTGTGATCATAAAATTTTCCAAAATTAAGGGAGTGCGTTACAATTCCCCATTGATGCCATTTTGGATAGTGTTCTATAATTGCATCCGGATTCTCCAAAAAATTAGTCCTCGCTTCAGGGGTTAAATTGTTGTTTTGACTAATGATTTCTTGTGCAATTATGGGTAAGTTCTCTTCTAATTTTACTGCTATTTTGTTCATATTAACAAGATTCTAGAAAAGAGCACATAAATGTTTGTTGAAGAATTTACTACAACAATAAATTTATATAGTACAAATGATTTTTTAAATAAATGGATATATTTCAAGACACATTATTTAGAGATTTAGAGAAGTTGAATTACTCTGTAAACGAATCAAAAGTTTATCTTACATTGATTAAATTAGGTGAATCATTGGCAGGAAAAATCGCTAAAGAAGCACAATTAGACCGATCTAGTACATACAACGCTTTGAAAATGTTAATACAACGAGGGGTTGTTTCTACCGTTCATGAAAATAAGAGGACAATCTATGTTCCAGAAAAACCTCAGAAAATAGTTGATTATTATAAAGAGAAAGAAGAGATTGCGAAAAAAATAATCCCACGTTTAGAAGAACAGTTTTTATTTAAAAAACAAAAAAGTTCAGTAAAACTGTTTCAAGGTTACAAAGGATTAAAAACTGTTTTTCAAGATATTTTAGATTCTACGGATAAAGGAGGGATATATTATGTAATGGGATCAGAAGGCCATTTTAGTAATAAAATGCCTTATTATGCTCCTATTTTTAGAAAAAGAAAAGAATTAAAAGGTATTAAAACCAAAGTATTGATACGAGAAGGAAGAGTTAAAAAAAAGAAAGGAAAAAATTCTGAATATGTTAAAGTTCCTTCAGATGTTGAATCACCTGCAACTATTAATATTTATGATGATAAAATTGCAATTTTTGTATGGGACGAAACACCACAAGCAATCTTAATTGAGAATGAAAATGTGAAAAAGACATTTGAAAATTATTTTAAATTTATATGGAAAAATGGAAAAAGTTAAAGTAACCTCAATTTTGAATATAATTGTTTAATAGATTTATTTGTTGTACCTGAGCATTGAACACTATCTGAGGATTTTATAAGATAATAAATTATCCCTAAATGTAATTCGTTTTTCTCAAAGAATTCACAATCAGATCCTCCTTTTTGATAACCTTCAAATAATTCTTCTTTTTCATTTAAAGTTAATCCTTGCGGAGGAGAAGGACTTTTCCAAATATCAAGTGCCCTAATTAAGCTCATACCTTGAAAACTACCGGCTAACCCTTCTTCATCAACAAAAATAATCTTTTCGTTATCAGTCATTATATTTCCAGGTAATAAATCAAGATAACTATAACAAGATTGAGGATTTTGATTAAGGAAATAATTAAATGATTCCTGAATTTTTAACATTTCATTCCGTTGGAGATAACCAGATTTTTGTAATTGGTTTACACATTCATGAAGATATATGTTTAAGTGTTTTTTTAAGACTGGAGATTTTTCTATACCAAAACCAACATCAATTTTATCAGGTGCTATTGTTTCTAGTTTAGCAATGCTATATCCTAAATTATGCCAGAAAATGTTTGATTCATTTCTTTTTGCTTCTGGAAAATCTAGATATTCAAAAAAAATCCATTCTTTAGATCTTCCTAAATAAGTTGGAAATAGATCTAAGTGACAAACATCCAAAATTCTTCTTTCAATATCTTTGGCGTCATTTTCTGAAAAACATTCCCTTACTTTATATTTAACACCCTCATATTCACAAGAATACGTTTTTCTCTGAGAAGATGCCCCTAGTTTATCAACTTTACAAGATAATTTTTCCTTGGAGGTTTGATGTATTATTTTTTCTAAATATGCTACATTCAGCATTTCATTTTCTCCTTGTTAAAATCCAGATAATTCTTCTTAAAAGGATACGCTTTCCATAGATCCATTAAGCTAGTTGTATGGGCATAACCAACCATTTTGACTTTGGATTCATCTCCAAAAAAAGGTGTCGCTACTAATGATCCATCAGCTTGAATTAATGCGCAGATTCCATCCAGATCAAAGGGAGACCAATATATTTCTGGTTTTTTAAAAGATAATTTTTCTAACTCAGATTTAACTTCTTGTCTAGACACATGTTGATCATCAAATATTTCCATCCCTCTCCCTTTTGGGACCAGTGAATAAATTAATAATTTTTCCATGCCAGCATCTTCACAAAATTTGTGTGCTTCTTTAATTTCAGACAAATTATTTTGCATGATCGCCATACATGCATATGTTGGAATTCCCAATTCCTTCGCAACCTTTGTTACTTCAATTTGTTTTTGATAACTTCCTTTTCTACCAGTGATTCCATCATGGGTTTTTTCATCACCATAAATACTGACCCTTATATTTGCAAGGTTACCTTTTAATTCTTGAAGATAATCATCATTTAAAGTTGAACAATTTGTCGCTAAACTCACAGATACGTTTCTATCACTTAGATATTTAATATGCTGAATCCAGTTTTTCCGTAATGTTGGTTCTCCACCAGAAACATTTACTCTTTTTACTCCGTGATCAACAATATTATCGAGTACTTTATACAAGAGGCCATCATCCATACTTGGAACCCTTTCATCTTCACTACAATGCATGCATTGATAATTGCAATTTCTTGTAAACTGAAGTGCTATTGAAAAAAAACCATCATTGATATTTTCTTTTTCAAAGGTGTGTGTGTTTGCTTTATAATCCATTTTGAATTAAGATTCAGAGAAGCGTATTTGAATGTTTGTTGAAGAAATTTCCACAACAGGTAGAATGCAAGAGTAATATTTAAAAGAAGTTTATGGTGAATATAGTTAGCTAAAGGTATCTTATTTAAAAATTAAAAAAAGCTCCTAAACCAGTCTGCTTTCCTTTTCCAAGCAACTCTTCTTCAGAATAACCAAGAACTAATAAGATACTTGAAACTGCAGGAAGTAACTGATGATTCAAGTAATATTCTGAATCGTATTCCGTAACTTCTGAAGGAATGCCTGCTCTTTCTCTAACTAATCCACTTCCTTTTCCGATGACATATTCTACCATTGTTCCTGGTGGCACTGGTTCGCCTTTGGCAATCATTTGTTGTGCAACAATAACATGTGGACCACGTGAAGTGTATTGTGAGATTTCACGTGTGATTTGTGTTTTTAAGGTTAATTTGGGTATTGATACTTTTCCTTCATTCAATTCTTCAATGCGTTCTTTAACATAATCTACTGCTTCTTGTTCTTTATCTTGTAATACTAATTCTAAAAGATGTTTCTGTGTTTCTTTTGCATACGGAGACCAATTTCTTCGAACAAATTCAAAGCCAGTGATTTTCATTGTTCCATCTTCACGCATTAAGGCATATTTCTTTTTTGCTCCTTTGTCAGAACCTTTAACAGCAACAAAGATTCCACGTGAGAAATGTCCTTCATATTCTAATTCCATTTCTCCTGGAAGGTCAGTATTTACTTCTTTCATGAAGGTCATGGCATCATCCATGACTTGTGAACCAAGAATTAAGAAACATGAATCTGTATCTGCGTAAATGACTTTGAATCCTTTCTCTTCTGCTTTTTCTATTGCTTGTTTGATATAATGTCGCGCATACGCAGTTGTGGATGCAGCTGATTCTAAGGAATACCATCGTGCGCCATAAAATCCTAAGTAACCATAAAAAGAATTTGCAAGAATCTTTAATGCATAGGATCGTGCTTCTAAGATCTTTGTATCCTTTCCTTCTGATTTCTCTTTTTTGATGAATCGTTTTAAAGACATTCTTCTGTTAACAATGTCTCCAATCACAGAAGGTAAGAATTTCTTTTCTTTTTCACAGAACCAGAATTGTTCTCTTCCTGGAACAACATTATGTTTACAACAATTACAACGTAATCCTTCTGGTCCGATGTTATGAGCAGAGATGATGGTAGGATATAATGAACGATAATCAAATATAACCACATCTTTGTAAAGTCCAGGTGTTGGTTCAAAAACAAATGCTCCTTGAACTTGTTCTGTCATACGTTGTTCCATTTCTCTTCCTGTAGCTTTATTTGGTGCAAGAATGTTTTGTTTCACACCATTTTTCATGATGAAACTTTCAACAAGTCTTGAAAATCGCATACGAATCACATCGTATGAAGGCAATCCTACAATTTTTGTGAATTCAATCATATCTGGAAGAAGTTGATGACATAATTTGTAGGTGAGATGTGCGTCATGTAAATTGTATTCACAGAAATCTGTTAAGTCATCTGGTTTGTTGTCCCAGATGTGCGCAAGATCATCAAGATTAACATCGTGTTTCTTATGTCCAAGTAATTCTTCTGCAACGGCATTTAAAGAGTAGGAATCTGTTTGAAGATTTCCTCCAAAGATATTACGCACGAATTTTAAGACATCTATATGGAGCATACCTGAAATTCTTGCTTCTGCTTTTTTCATGCCTTGATTTCCACGGATTTGTAGATCACTTTGATCTAATCCTAGGTTTAAATTGACTTTGTATTTTTCTGCCCTTGTGTTGATGTACGGTAAATCAAATCCATCTGAAAAATAACCTGTAAGAATATCCGGTTGATAATCAACCACAATTTCACGGAACCGTTTCAACATTTCAACTTCATCAGAGACGACTTCAAGATAATCTAAATTGTGTTTAAATTTTCTCCATGTGATTACTTTCTTTGAAATCTCTCCATCTTCATTAACTCCATATAATGCAATCATAAGAATAGGATTATTGTGAGGATCTATTTCTTTTTTCTTTGCATACGTTTCTATGTCTACTGCAAGAATTTTCCATTTGTGATGTGCTTCTTTACCTAAATCCTTAATATTAGTTGCAAGAAATAAAGGAACACGGTACTTTGTAGTTTCAATGAATTCTCCTTCTGCTTCAACTAAAGTCATCGGTGTTATTTGAAGATCTCTTAAATACCTGTGAATAAAAAGAATGTTTTGTTCATATGTTTGGATACTTTGTTTTGCGAATTCTTTTGATAGTAAAGAAACTGCTTTGGGGTAATTAACATATATTTTGAATAAAGATTTCTTTTTTCCAAGAAGATCCATTTCAATAGGTTCTGTATGTGTAACTTTTGCAATTCTTTTTCTATCTGGAACCTCTAATTTTAGATCTTTAGTTGCATAGAAGAAGGCTTGATGTTCATGTCTGATGCAGACTTTTGTACCATCTTCTAGCTTTGCATACATGTAAACGTACGTTTTTTCTCCTTCAATTTTGTATTCAAAATCGTAGGGATAGAACTGAAGATTCATAATATATTTTTAAGAATGATTTTATATAAATATTTGTGTTGTTTATTGAAGATCTGTTACAACATAATGTTCTTTCATACTAAGTACAATCTTTGCTGGGCAATCTCTGACTGTTTTATAACGATCATTAAATCGTTCATATGCTGTTCTTTTAGATTCTCCAAAGAAGATAACCATCCCTGCTTTTGCTTGCATTAATAGTAGAGGTGACATGGACATCCTTTTCTTTGGTGGTTTAGGAGAATCATCCATAAGAAGGAAATATGCTGCATTTGAATAAATTGAAGGATGTGCGTGATATAAAGCTCCTACACAACCATCTTCTCCAGAACTTAATAATGCAAAATCTATACGTCCACCTAGTTTCTTTAATTCTGATCTGTAATCAGTAATTCCTTTATCTTTTTTCTTTAGTTTGTAATTAAACAAATGAATATTTTCTTCATTCATCACTTTATAGAATGGTTTTAACACGTGTGAGTTGCTATCTTTATGTTTCAAAGAAACTAATCGTTCATCTACAAGAAACAGATGAATCCTGTCCCAGGGTAAATCTTGCGCAACAAGATGATCAAAGATACTTGAAACTGAAGTTCCTCCAGGAACAGCAAGAACACATAATCTTTTCTTGGATAGAATGTTTTTTAGGGAACTTGTGATCGTGAGAGCAGCATTTAATTCCGCTTGTTCCCTCGTTCCTTTTATGATGGTCATGTAGTTAGAAGTTTTTTGATGTTTATATTATTACCTCTTGAATTAATAGATTTTATTTAATCAAAAGACCTAAAAACTTATTAAGATTAAAATGTTGATAAATAGTCTGAGGTGTTAGGATGAAAAGGATAATAACAATATTTAGTTTAATAACAATTATTTTTCTCATAGGATGTACTGGAGATATTCCGGAAGATCCTTTTGCAAATGAAGATCCTGGAATGGTTCAAGTTCCAGCAGAAGCAAGTGATGATGAGGGTATCAAAGTTACAAAAGATGGTGTGAAATATTTAGTTGATCCTAAGAAGATTCTTGGAGGAGGCCCACCAAAAGATGGGATCCCTTCTATTGATAATCCTGTGTATGTTAGTGTAAAGGAAGCAGATGAATGGATTGAAGATAATGAACTCGTGTTAGCAATTATCCATAAAGATCATAAAAGAGTGTATCCTTTACAAATCCTTGTATGGCATGAAATTGTTAATGATGTCATTGAAGGTGATCCATTATTAATTACATATTGTCCTCTTTGTGGGAGTGGTATTGCGTATGAACGGAAGATTACAGTTGATGAAAAAGATATAACCGTAGAGTTTGGAACTTCCGGAAAATTATACAATTCAAATTTAGTAATGTATGATCGTGAAACCAATACATATTGGAGTCAAATTGATGGGAATGCAATTGTAGGAGAATTGACTGGTCAAGAATTGAAAGAAGTTTCTATTGATACTGTAGCATGGAGAGACTGGAAGAAAGAACATCCAGATTCTGATGTATTAAGTCAATTTACAGATTATAGTAGACCTTATGGAAAAGATCCATATGGAAGTTACTACGAAGAAAGTAATTTGTTTTTCCCGGTAGAAAATGAAGATAATAGAATACATCCAAAAGATGTTGTGTTTGGTGTTGAAGATGATGGAACGTATATTGCGTATAGAGAAATTGATTTGTTAAAAGGAGACATTGATGATACTGCTAATGGAATCAAAGTCGCAAGAAGTCCTGCAGGTATTGTCAAGGTCATGAAAGGTGACGTAGAGCTAGTTAAAGAAAGAGGATTCTGGTTTTCTTGGTATGCATTTCACCCAAACACAGAATTATACGAGTTAAATTAAATGGAGGAAAGGTTTTCATGTTCGGGTAAGCGTAGCGCATCCCGCACGTTGGGCATGATAAAGCCGTAGGGTTTATGACGAAAGCAACATGGAATGGAAAAGTTATTGCGGAAAGCAATGAAACGATTGAAATAGAAGGAAATCAGTATTTTCCTGCAAAGGATGTGAATAAAGAATTCTTAGATGAAAGCGAACATCATACAACTTGTCCTTGGAAAGGTGTTGCATCATATTACAATGTTGTTGTTGATGGAAAAGTGAATGAAAATGCTGCATGGTTTTATCCTAAACCTAAAGATGGCTCAATAGAAAAAGTTGGGAGAGATTTTACAGGTTATATTGCATTCTGGAATGGTGTAGAAATTATTTGATTTCACTACATTTATAAATCATTAATTCTAAAATATTAATGAAATATGATAACACATAAAGAAAAGATAGATGTTATTGCAAAACAACTGAAAGAACGTACTTCCACAACTCCAGTTTCATTAAAGAAAAAATCTGTTTCTCACCAAGTTCCAAAACCAGGAGATAAAAAATATTCAGATGAAAAAATTGATGTAAGTAATTTGAATGAAATCATCTCAATTGATGCAGAAAAAAGAATATGTGTTGCTGAACCTGGCGTTACATTTGTCGATTTAGTTGAAGCGACAATGAAACATAATCTTGTACCCATCATTGTTCCAGAATTAAAAACGATCACAATAGGAGGCGCTGTAGCAGGTTGTTCTATAGAATCTATGAGTTTTAAGCATGGAGGGTTTCATGATACTTGCTTAGAGTATGAGATTATTACAGCAAAGGGAGAGATCATGGTTTGTACTCCTGATAATGAACATCAGTTAATATTTCAAATGATTCATGGAACTTTTGGTACTTTAGGGATTATATCAAAACTCACATTTAGATTAATTCCTGCAAAACCTTTTGTGAAAGTTACGTATGAAAGACATATGACATTAGAAAGTTATAAAGCGTCAATTTGGAAACATTATCAAAATCAAGATGTTGATTTCATGGATGGCATTATTCATTCACCTACAAGATATGTTCTGAGTGTTGCTAATTTTGTTGACCACGCTCCGTATACACATAGTTATGATTGGATGAGAATTTATCATGTTAGTACAAGAAAAAGGAAAGAAGATTATCTCAAAACTCCTGATTATTTCTTTAGATATGAGAAAGGAGTGACGAACGTAAGTCCAAAATCATTTTTAGGAAGACTTTTGTTTGGAAAATTTATCAATTCTACATCTGTTCTTAGAATGGTAGAAAAATTTCAAAAAATCATCCCAAAAGATAAAATTCCAATCACAATAGACACATTTATTCCATTTTCTAAAGTAAGTGAATTCATGGCATGGTATGGAAAGTCTGTCAACTTTTTTCCACTATGGTGTGTTCCATATAAAATTGTCAGAAAATATGAGTGGTTATCGGATGAACTTTTAAACAAAACAGAGGATGATTTGTTTATAGATCTTGCAATTTATGGAATGAAGAAAAATAAAGAAATTGATTATTATAAAATTCTTGAAGATAAACTTTTAGATATTGGAGCAATAAAAACGTTAATCTCAACAAATAGTTATTCTGAATCTGATTTTTGGCGTGTGTGGAACAAAGAAAATTATACTAAAGTTAAAAGCATCACAGATCCCCAGAATATTTTCCGTAATTTATATACAAAAATGTGTACATGAGATCAATAATTCTCTTCTAAATATTCTATGATTGCGCCAGAATCTCCTACGTACTTATCACCATCTTTAATCACAGGTACAGTTCCAACACCGCTCTTTTCTTTGATTTCTTGACGTAATGATTCTGTAGAATCGTAAGATACGTTGACTTTTTCAAATTCAATGTCTTTTTCAGACATGTAATCTCGTACTTTTGCACAGTACGGACAGGTTTCAAATTGATATAAAATTATTTTTGTCATTGTAATCAAGGGATTCGTTTTAAGGATTTTAGAAGGTAGTTGTCTCCTTCTTTTTCCAAAGTTGCTTCTGTTTCACCTTCATCAACAACAATCTCTTCTTTTGATTCTGCAATTGATGGTTTTTTAAGATCTTCTTCCAAGGCTTGAAATGTCATTTCCATTTCATCTTCCATGATTTGTTTACCTTGCCATTCTAAATTTAATTTGTCTTCTTCCCTTCGTGGAATGACTTCAATACCAAAATGGGGGACAGACTGGCCTGCACTTAATCCATTTCGTACAAGAATATTTGTTCCTTGAGCTCCTAAAGATTCAAAGACTGCAATGGAAACGTTCTTTGCTGCGGAGACACATTTGTTTAGAATGTCTTCTGGGACCATTTCCATGATAGGATAATGTTTTCTTGGATAAACTGTAATTTGTCCAGATGTTGTAACTTTATCTTTTACAGCAATGACAATATCATCATCTGCATGAATAATGTCTTCGTTCTTGTCCAGTAAATCGCAGTATTCACATTTCATCTATTTGAATAGGTTAGCTATGTCATCTAGGCTAACATCCTCATCTTTTGTTTCTTCTTCAGTGTCGTCATCTTCTTCTGATTCTTCCGGTTCCTCTTCAGTTTCAGGTTCCTCAGAATCAGAATCGCTAGATTCTGTATCTTGAGTTTCTTCTGGTTCATCACCATCATCAGAATCTTCACCAACTTCTTCTTTAATATCTTCAAGAGTTGTTTGTTTCTCCACACCCATTAAAGAAAGAATTTTATCTTGAACTGCAATTCTTACTTTCTCTTGCATTGATCGTTCAATTAATGTTTCTGTATCCTCAATAATTTTATCTCCATCTTTTCTAGGAATTAAATGAATCATGAAATGCAACGCTCTTTGACCAGCTGCTTGTCCATTCGCCATAAAAATAGAAGTCCCACCAACTTTTAATCCTCTTAGAAGTGCTTGTGATAATCTTTTGGATGTTTTGAATAAATGTTGTAGTACTTCGTCTGGTACTTGTGGCATGATTGCATAATGTTCTTTTGGAATGAGAAGAAGATGTCCTTTAGTTGCTGGTTGAATATCTAGGATTGCAATACATGTATCATCTTCATAGACTTTCTTAGAAGGAACTTTTCCTTGAACAATCTGACAGAATATGCATTGTTGCTTTTGTAAGTCCGCAATTTCTTCGGGAGACATATTCTTTAGCTTTTCTTCTAGCTCTTTACGTTCTTTTGGAGATAAGTCTTCTATAGATTTGGGCTGGTCTGCCATGAGATTTGGATATTGAAGAAGTTTATAAATATAGTGCTGTTATAGTAAAAAAATAAAAAAAATTAATGTATCCTAATCTTATACGATACGACTACTAAAAAAAGGAGGCGTTTTTAATACTTCTCTTAAGTAAGGCGTAGCTATTACCCTACATCCTGATTCTTGACGTATCTGTTCTAAGGAATCCATTATTAAGTCTTCATCTCTTGCAATAATTCCATCTAAAAAACCATCATGAGATAGCAATTTAAAAACGGCAGCTGGAGATTTTGGAATATCAATTGAATATCCTCCTTCTTCAGGCATTTTACGGGAATATTGACTAGAATCTCCGTGAAAAATACTATATCTCGCAAAAATCACACCAGATCCTTTTAAACATTCAACTATTCTTTCAGCTGGAACTGTTGAACCAATTATACTCATTGCCGACTTACCTGGACTATCGAGACTTAATCCATCTGAAAGTTTATCTAAGTAAACTTCAAATGTTGGGGTAACAATTTTGTCGCCAATTTCCATGCCAACTTCCCAACCCTGATACCTTTGCCTACAACATTCACTCACCGATATTCCTGGACCCATTGTTAAGTAGGGTGTCAGTATACCTATCCTTATTTCTTTTCTTTCTCTTGTCATTTTTAATCCTCCTAAATTATTATTTATATCATGCAATAAGACTCACAAGGTTCAATTAGTCCTTTTGCAATATATCTTTGAAATGCAGGCCCAACTTCTCTTAGAACATCTCTATCCGTAACAGCTACGTATTCCATACAATCCCAATATAAATCTCCATCTTGAAATTCAATCAATCCTTTTTCACGATAACATGGAAATCTAAAAGACGTTTGTCCTAAAGCAAGTGATTCTACAAATGTATCTTCTTCCGATCGTGGAACAAAATATCTTCCTCCTAGACGACCTTCTAGCTCAACGCTCATCCATCCTAAACGTTCATCTAGTAATGTTGATCCTTCCTCAATTAATATTCTATCTTTCATTTTATTTTCCTCCATCACTTTTTCCTTGTGATTACTAGTTAGTGAGTACAATGAACTACATTAAACCTCCCTTCAAAAAACAAGCAATTGAGGGAAATATTTATAAAAAACAACCACATTGTCAATTAAAATGAGTTATAAACTAGACAAAATCAACCAAAAGATATTGTATGAATTAGATAAGAATTGTAGAATTAGTGATAACCAACTTGCGAAAAAAGTCAAGAGATCAAGAGAAGCGGTTAGAAATAGAATATTAAAATTACAGAAAGATGGCATCATCCAAGGGTTTATCACGTCTATTAATCCAAGTAAATTTGGGTACATGTTTTTCAAAATGTACTTTCAGCTTTCCAATATCCCTACAGAAAGAAAAAAGTTTTATGAGTATTTCAAAAAACTCCCGGGATTATATTGGTTTGGAGGGAACGATGGAGTGTGGGATTTACACGCTACAATTTATGCCAAGAATGTCAAAGAATTTAATAAATTAAAAAATAAAATTTACACTGATTTCAAACATTTAATCATTAAGCGAGATATTGGAACTCTTGTTAACGTTCGTCAATATCCAAAAAGATATCTGGTTAAAGGAATTAAAGAAAGATTAGAACCAACAATATTCGCTGATGATATTGTGGATAACATTCTAGATGAATTAGATCAAAAAATTCTCAACAATCTAGCTCAAAATGCAAGAATAAACCTTGTTGAATTAAGTAAGAAAACGAAATCAACAGTCGATATAGTGAGAAATAGAATCAAAAAGATGGAGAAAAAAGAGATAATAATACAATATAGAGTCGCAATTAACCATACAAAATTGGGATATGATTTATTCAAAGCGTTTATTTTTTTCAATAATCTCTCAGAAAAGGATGAAATCAAATTGTATGAATACGTAAAACAAAATGATAAGATAGTATATTTAATTAGGCAACTTTCTGCATGGGACATTGAGTTAGAAATTATGGCTGAAAGTTATGAAGAATTTAATCATCTCATGGATGATATCAGATTAGAATTTGCAGAATCATTAAGAAACTATGAATTTGTATTAATGAGAGAAGATATTTGGGTTTTGGGAGATAAAGACATTTTTTAAAGATACTCAGCAACATTCTCAAAACTAAACGTTTTGGACGTTTCAGAATTCTATAAGAATTCCACGACATTCTTAAAATGTAATTTCACAAACTTGCTAAAATCTTTCTTCTCATGTTTCATTCGTTCCAATGCTTCTTTGACATGTGTGCTTCCTTTCGGAAGTTCAAAGCCTGCTTGCGTTGATAAGAAGTGTAATTGGGACAAAGCAGCTGATCGTGCTAAGATGGAAGCTGCTGCAACTTCTAGATACTTTGACTCTGCTTTTGTTTCTTGGATGTCTCCAACTGTACATCCTGGATATTCATCTACAACATGTGTTCCACCTTGTAAATTGTCAGCTAATTTTTTATGATATTTGTTTAATATGACGTTCACGCCATTGTAAGAGTTATATTCTTCTGGAAGCAAACTAATTACCTCACAAGGAAAATGACGTTTGATTTCTTCTGCTAATCGTTGTACTTCTTTGTCTGAGAGTTTCTTTGAATCTGCAACTCCTAGTTCTTCTAGTTTCTTACGTAGTTTTCCATCTGCCTTGACTGCAGCGATTGTGATTCCACCAAATGTATCTCCTTTCAGAGATTCATCACTTCCAATCATCCATCCTTCTTCTTTACGGAAATGGATCTTTTCTTGAAGTTTTCCGAAGTGTACTTTATCTGTAAATTTTTCTACGTCTTTCTCTTTTCCTTGGAAGAATAATTTTCCAGAAGTGTATAGGGTTGCAGAAACATTTCCTTTCTTGTAGCGAATTACTTCGTATGCAGATTTAGGTTCAGATGCTTCAAAACCAAGATCTTTGAGTTTCTGCATGTCTTCTGGTTTAACTTTGGTGAATACAGTCATGTTAAAACAAATGAGAGCGAGATATAAAAGAGTTACTGAAAATTGCAAGGTTAAATTCTGAAGGAGTAGACTATTCCTGTGATTATTATGGAGAGTTTATTCTTAAGTTCTGACTTCATAAATTTGGTCAGGAGTAGATAACTGTAAAATTGTAAATAGTGCAGCATAGGTCAACGAGTATTTTTCTGTTATGAACACCAATTTAACTTCTGGAAAAACTTTTTTTTTAAGATAGGAAGCATGCTCCATTCCAACCACTACAACATCAGGATCATATTGCATAGCAACTTCTGCCATATCTTGATTTCTTTGAGTAACAGTTTTTCCTGTGAAATAACCTAAATTTCTTTTTGTGTTTCCCCACAATTTGAAAGCCACCAACTTGCTTTCTAATCTTAAAGAATCTTGAAATGATTTAGGCATAGGTGCATCCAGTAATGGTTGACCTTTTTTTAGAACTTTATTATAACCACCATAAATGTCCCAATATTTTCTATCACCTGCAATCACATCTATATCGTAATTAGCTAATTCATCGCCAATGTCAATGAAGAAAGGATTCATTAGACATCCAGCAACATCATCTTCCCAATTTTCTGGTACTTCAAGCATAAGACTTTCCAAGTTGGGATGTTGACTAGCAAGATAATTAATAATAGCGTCTTGGACAAGTTTTCCACTGTGTGCAACTCCAATTATTTCTCTCATTGTAATAAATCTCCATAGAAACCCCTCCTATTCATTAAAATGAAGTCCTTTTTATAAATATATCTCCCCTTATTCTAATAATCTCCATTTTTCAATAAAGAGATAATATTATCACAAACAATCCCTCAAAAATCTCCTAACTTCCTCTGATTCTTTGCATCTACAACACGTTTATACGATTTCCAACTTCTTCGGAATAGTTCTGGAAATTCTCCATGATATTTCTGTAGGAATTCTTGTGTCTTGGCATCTGTGAGGTATCCTGAACCAAAATCATAT
The DNA here is from genome assembly GCA_018655525.1 of Candidatus Woesearchaeota archaeon. Taxonomy (GTDB): domain Archaea; phylum Nanobdellota; class Nanobdellia; order Woesearchaeales; family GW2011-AR9; genus 1-14-0-10-32-24. The sequence continues at coordinate 27,188 of JABIJM010000005.1, forward strand.
CCTACTTCTGCATGTAGTTTTTCTACAATCCTATCTCGTATGACTTTTGCGATGACGGATGCACCTGCAACAATGATATGATTATAATCTGCTTTGTGTTCTACGAGTAATTCTACATTTTTATTCTTAAGTTTAGAAAGGAAGTATTTTTTGTATGCAACGAGGTTTATACTTGGACAATCTACGATTATCTTATGAGGATTCATTTCAGAAACTAACCTTGCAGAGGTATCTGCTTCTAGCCAATTGAGGTTTGATTCTTCAGAATTTAATGATAAATCAATTGCATCTGGTTCAATGACTTCAATCCGAAAATCATGGACAATATCACGAATTTTGTCAAACATTTCTTCACGTGCTTGCCTACTTAATAATTTAGAATCTTTAACACCCAACCATTCTAGTTTCTTTTGATCTTCTTCTTTGATTGCTAAAGCTACCATTACGAGGGGACCGAGAACTGGGCCTTTAGGAATGCTTAGAATTTACTAAAACATACTTCCTGCTTCATCAACCCCTACAACTAATTTACTACGATTACTCGTTTTTCGTTCAGGATTTTTAACCATTTTCCATTTTTAAAATTAATGAGTTCTAATTTTTTAAGTTCACTTAGTCTTCTAAATGCAGACTTCCAGCAAACACCCATTTCTTTTGCAAATTCTGATGTTACTATACAGGAGTCCATCTTGTTTAAATACTTTTGTTTTACAGAAGAGATAACAATAGAATTTTGGTCTTTGTTAATCCAATAAACCTTACTCCTAACGTTAAATTTCTCAATATAACCCTCTTCTTTAAGTTCTGCTAAAACGTCATAAACACGAGCTTGACTTCTTTCCATTAGGTGAGATAGCATTAAACTTGTATGAGCTTTAGTTGTAAGTTTGAAGATTTCTTTTTTAAGGTGACCTTTACTATAATGATACTCTTTGAATTCTTGATAAACCTTATTAAAACTTTTAATTTTCTCAGGATGTAGACCAACAACATTTATTTCATTAAGTTTATCCCAGCTTTCTCTACCCCAGATTAAATATGTTCTTTCTTTTGAAGAATACCGATATTTGACATTTAATTTTGTAAGAATAGTATCAATAAATTTTACTGGATGGTTTTGCGCAATTCTAATCATGCGGTTTCCTTGAGTTCCATTTTTAATATTGCCTTCACCAGCAAAGAAACCCCTTAAAATATCAACATAATATTTTTCTTCACTTAAGATTACATTAACTAACTTTTTCCATTCTTTTAGAAGTTTAACAGAAGCAAATCTATAGATATAATAAGGTTTTCTTGCTCTTTTATCAAAATAATCTTTGTAAGGTATATTTGGAAGACGTTGAAGATTTCTTTTATCTTTAGAAAATGAATAGATCCTTGGACGAAAATCAGGACCATCAAAAAGAGACCCCGCCACTTTATGAAAATGAATAATTAGTTCAAAGCAGTTATTTGTAAAAGTGACTTCAGATTTAGTTTTACTATCTCCTTCAGCTAACCACAAACCAACACATTCAGACATTTCTTTTTTCATTCACTAGAATTATGAAAAAAGAAGTATATTAATGCTACGCATAGTTGTCTAGTGGGTTGTGGTAAAAATACTATAAGAAATTTGTGAAGTAAAACTATATTTGGTGATATCCCCTTTCCAATAAATGTTGATCTAAAGACAATTCATTTTCAGCAAAACCTACAATTAAATGTGAATTTTCTGAAACTAGTAACCCTCTTAAACTTTCAACTTCTTCAGAAGGAACTCGAACATCATAAGACCGAAGAATCCTTCGTTTATCGTTTTCAATTAATCTAAGTCTTTCTTCAGAGACACTAGAAAATATTCGTGAATTTAGAGTTTCTCTTTCATTTAAATAGTTATTTAAACAAATAATTTCCTCTACCTGAGAACTTGGAGATTTAAATTGTTTAGAAAAATAATCCATTTTATCTACAATCCAAAAGCATCTGTGAATTCACGCATTCTTCTAAATTCTGCTAAGAAACTTAATCCTTTATCTGTAAGAACAATAGCCTTTGTACTTTTTTGTTTCTTCTTACCAACAAGTTCTTGAATGAATACAAGTTCTTTCATAACAAGCTCATCAAGATAGTTATTAAGCAATTTATGAGATAAGTTTGATTTGTACATTAAGTGAGTAGGTTTGATTGTCCCACCTTTATTTTGGATTGCTAATAAGATATCAAAAATAAGTTCTAATCTAGATCTTCGTGTTGCCATTATTTATGTGTCACCTTATGATGCGTATATAATAATAAAAGGAATCCTAACAATGTAAATATTTCTCCAACTGCATAAAGAGAGTCAAAGATAAAAACAAAGATGAATGCAAGGTTTCCAATAAGTAATAAGATAAATGACCACATTACTTTGAATGCATTCCTATTTTTATTAGTATTAAGATAATTTTTATAATAATTTAAAACTGTAAT
>JABIJM010000006.1 GCA_018655525.1 Candidatus Woesearchaeota archaeon
CAAATATGATAAATTGGATTCTTACAAAAAAATTCTAAAAGAATTACAATTTGAACCAGAAAATTCAATGGTCATTGGAGATAAATATAAAACAGACCTCCTCCCCGCAAAAACATTAGGAATCAAAACTGTTCATATGAAATGGGGAAAGGGAAAAATCATTGTTCCAAAAGAAAACGAAGTGGATTATATAATCTCAGATTTACATGAAATACCAAAGATTGTGAGTGAATTATGCAAGCAGTAATCTTAGCAGCAGGACAAGGGAAACGTTTACAACCTTTAACAAACGATATTCCTAAAGCTATGGTCAAAATTAAAGGCAAGCCCATGCTTCAGATTATCATTGAACAACTTAAATCTGTAAATGTTAGTGAAGTTGTTGTAATTGTCCATTATATGAAAGAAAAAATCATAGATCATTTTGGTGATGGTTCTCAATTTGGTGTGAAAATCCATTATGTTGAACAAAAAGAAATGAAAGGTACCGGCGATGCTTTATTGCATGCGGAACCTTATATCACAGAAGAAAAATTCCTTTGCATTGCGTGTGATTCATTATTTGATACAAAACTTCTCAAAAATATCTTGGCACATGAGACTCACGGCGTGATTACAGCTAAAGAAGTAGAAGATGCTAAAAGATTTGGAATTCTTGAAACTGAGGGAAATAAAGTTACAAGAATTGTGGAAAAACCCAAAAATCCTCCTACAAATCTTGCTAATTTCAGTGTATATCTCTTTCCAAAAGCTATTTTTGACAAACTTAAACAGATTGAACCCTCATCAAGAGGAGAATATGAAGTGACGGATGCAATTCAACTCTTAATTGATGATAAATATGATTTTGGCTATGAAGTTGCTGATTCCATTGTAGATATAGGTACAATTGAACAGTTGCAGGAAGCAGAATCACTATTTTCCAATGGTAACCTTTAAATATGTATTCTCTAAACGTCATTTATGCAGGGCGTAATACCAATTTTAGATTTTACAGGTATAGGAAATTATAGATTATTGTATGATCATCTATTTATGGAAGAATTTCGTGATTCAAAAACAGGATTATACTTAATAGGAATTGGATGTAGTCTTATTTCAGTTCAATTACATAGTAAACTTGGAAGAAAATCTCATACTTTTCTTGCAACTTTAATGGCAGAATATGATATTTATGCTGATCCTGATTCTTTAGACTATCCCCTTTTGGCTGATGATCCAAAAGGTGTATTGCATACTTCGGGATTGTTGGGTTTTAGTCAAAACTTTTTTGATTATGTGGGGGATTTTTTCGGAAAATCGTATTTATCAAAAAAAGATAAGAAAAGAATCATTGGTGATGCATTAAATAATCCAATAAATCGTAATGAACTCGGTGATTTAATTATTAAAGAACTTAAAGGTCGTAATATCTCAGAAGATTCAAAACTTTACACAGTATTGCAACAATATGAAGAAAAAAATAGAAAAATCATTCCTTTAGGGTATTCATTTCCCAAATAAACGACCGATCTTAAACCTAAAACCACCACCTGTTCCTTTGTATGAAGAGCTTTCAACCGCTCGTTGTCTTCGTGTAACGGACTCCATAACATGATTATTAGGATTAAATCCTCCGGATGCAACTTCTTCACTTAATTTATTGAGTTCTTTTCTCAACCATCGTGAACTCTTAAGCATTTGTCTGTAATGTCTTACAATTTTTGGGATAGTATTTCCAAGTTTTTTTACACTTTGAACCATCACTTTTTGTGTGACCTGAAGATCTTTAATTTGTGTGCTTTCTTTTCTAACAAATCCATTAATACGTTCTTCAAGAGCTCTCATTTTAGTAATCTCTTGTGTGGTAACATTGAATAAAGAAGAATCGTCTGGGTGTGCTTCCATTTTTACTCTTTTATATAATGCTAAAAACCCATTTAATGAAGCTTGGAGTTGTTTATTCTCTTCAACTACATCATTAATTTCATTTTCGAGTTGATCTATTTCATTCATCATAGGATGAATTGTACTAACTGCTTCCTCAATCTCTTTAGAAGCTAAATTTAAACCTGCATCTAAATTCATTACTTTTCTATCCATATTTAAAACATCTTGAGCTACTGAAACCATAATTATCACCTTTTTTATTATTAGACTAGAAACATTTAACAATTAATATATGTTTCGTTTTATTAAATGGACATTTACGAACCAGCTGAAGATTCATATCTTCTTCAAAAAGAAGTACAAGCGCATGCAGAAGGACGTGTTTTAGATTTAGGAACAGGTTCCGGTATTCAAGGATTGGCTGCAATAAAATCACCTCGGGTGAGGGAAGTTCTCTCGGTAGATATTAATGAAAATGCAATCTCTGAACTTCAAAAAATAATTAGACAACAAAAATTACGGAAAATTAAAGTTCTTAAAAGCAATTTATTTGAAAATATCACAGGAAAATTTAATACAATTATTTTCAATCCTCCTTATTTGCCTCAAGATGAAGGAATTGAAGATGCAGCACTATATGGTGGAAAAAAAGGATGGGAGGTTTCCGAACAATTTTTTCATAAAGCTTCTTCACATTTAATTTCAAATGGGAACATTTTATTTCTTTTCTCTACATTGACAAATAAAGAAAAAGTAGAAGAAATTATTGGTCATCATTTATTTCAATTTAAAGAACTTTCTTCAGAAAAAATGGCCTGGGAAAAACTTTATGTTTATGAGATTACAAAAACAGATTTATTACGGGAATTAGAAATAAAACGTGTTGAAGAAATCCATTTTCTTGCAAAAGGAAAAAGAGGTGTAATTTACAAGGGTATTCAAGAAAGAGCAGAATTAATAAAAACACATTTTGCTAAAAAAGAAACGATTTCTATAGCAATTAAAACCAAACGTGAAGATAGCCAAGCAATGGGAAGGATTGAGAATGAAGTCAATTGGTTAAAAATCCTAAATAAAAAAGGAATTGGACCAAAACTCTTATTTTCAAGCAAGACCTATTTTGCATATAAATTCGTAGAAGGAGCATTATTCTTAGACTGGATTGAAACAGCAAGAAAAAAAGAAGTTCTTGCAGTTATTAAAAATCTCTTGAACCAATGTTACATAATGGATAACATTGGTGTAAATAAAGAAGAAATGCATCATCCTCACAAACATATTTACATTACAAAAAATCACCGGCCTGTGATGATTGACTTTGAGCGTTGCAGTAGAACCGAGAATCCTAAAAACGTTACCCAATTTGTAGAATTTCTTGCAAGAATAAAAAAGGACTTGAAAGAATTTACATATGATCCTGATAAATTACGTGAATTAGCTAAAGAATATAAACAATCAAGAGATTTAGAAATCATTATAAACTTCCTTCTTTAAAGATAGGTCATGCCAACATTATCTGTATGTATGATCGTAAAAAACGAAGAAAAACATCTTAAAAATGCTCTCGCTTCAATTAAAAATTTAGCAGATGAAATTATTGTTGTAGACACCGGTTCTACAGATACTCCCAAGGGAATTGCTTCTCAATTCACACAAAAGATCTACGATTATGCGTGGAACGACAATTTTGCAGATGCAAGGAACTTCTCATTACAACATGCAACCAGTGATTGGATTTTGGTATTGGATGCGGATGAGACGCTTTCTAAAGTAGACAATCAACGTATTGTTTCTCTCATAAAAGAAGCACCTAAAGAAATTTCTGGATTCATTCTCACACAACGAAACTATCTTTCTTCTAAAGAACATCTTAATTTAGGAAAAATAAATGGTATAAATGTAAAAGAATCGGGTCAATCAAATCAAGGATTTCTTACAAATGAAAATGATACTTATGAGGTTTCAAAATTTTTTGCAGGATGGATACCAACTCCTATTGTACGCTTATTCCGAAAACAGGATGCACAATTCGCAGGCATTGTTCATGAAGATGTCACTTCTTCATTAAAGGGGACAATTGTGAAGACACCCATTCAAATACATCATTTTGGAAAAACAGATGAAGTTTCTTGGAAGGCAAAATGGAAATTTTATGAAAAACTTGCAGAGAAAAAAGCAAAAGAAGAGAATGATTATTATGCGGACTTTGAACTTGGGCGACAATATTTGGCATCTCAAAAATTAGACAAGGCTCAAACAATGTTTTTAAAATCAATCACAAAAAACGATACATTTTGGTTGTCTTGGTTTAATTTAGGAAGTATTCACCTTCTTGAAAATAAATTAGAGACGGCGATCACATATCTCACTAAAGCAAAAGGACATAATCCTAATGCTGTTGCAATCTATAAGAATTTAGGTGTAGTTTATGCTAAAAAAGAACAATATCAAAAAGCAATTGATCAATTTGTTCTGGCTTTAAACTTAAATCCAAAGCAAGCAGATGTGTTTAAAAATATGGCGCTTTGTTATCAAAAATTAGGGGATAATAAACGGGCGTACTTTGCTATCAAAAAAGCTAAGGAATTAAATCCTCATTTAGAATAAAACTCAACTTTTTTCCCTAAAAGAATTCCTTGTTTAAGTTCAACCGGACGCCAATCATCTTTGATCAAATCTGCTTCTAACCAATCTGCTAATTCTTGTGGGTTTCCAATTGTTGCAGATAATCCTACTATTTGCGGATTTATCAAACTCTTTAGTAAAGTCAATATGATTTCAAGAGTTGGTCCACGAGAAGGGTCATTCAATAAATGAATTTCGTCTATCACTACGCAAGAAACTTCATGTAACCATTGGACTTTGTGTCGTAATAAAGAATCAAGCTTTTCCGTCGTTAAAACAATGATATTGTATTGACCTAAGTAATGGGATGGAGAATCAATGTCTCCTACAGCTTTTGTAACTTTGTAACTTGTTCCTTCTAGTACCGATACATATTCCTTAAATTTTTCATTTGCCAATGCTTTAAGAGGAACGATATAGAGTGCTTTTCTATTTTTTTCCAAAGCTTTAGATATTGCCATCGTTGCAACCAGTGTTTTTCCTGATGCTGTCGGAGCACAAATGAGTTGGGACTTTTCTTTTAATAGTCCTCCTTCTACTGCTTTATTTTGGATAGGTGTTAAGGTCGGAAAATGGTTGTATTTTTCTTTAATAAATAAAGGGATGTCTATCTCTTCTATTCTCATAGTCTGTTTTGATTTCATGTACTTTATAAAGGTATATGACTTTGAAAAGGAAGTTTATGTACAAACATAGAACTTTGTTCTATTTTTTGAGTTTGACCATTCCAAAATGACGAACTCCTTATCTCCTCGTTTTTTGATACTTCGGGACTTTTTCTCCCTTTTGGAGGAATTTTGACTCTCAATATTGCGAAAGACTTATAAAGCGTTTTTTTGTTAGTTGTGATACAAATAGTGCCACACCACTCGTATGAGTATCAAATTGGGTGTTACATTTGCAAAAACGAAAAGACGAATCTCGCAGGTTTGTTGTTCGGAATTTTTGTGAATGCCAGTGGCTAAAAAACAAATGATCAAACACGGAGGTGTGTTTTGAAAATGAAAGTAAAAAAAATGGTGAAGCGTTTATTCGCTGTCGGTGCCGGAGTAGCAATGTTAGGCGCAACAGCAGTAGGTGCTATGGCTGCAGCTGATTTGAAAGATTATCCAACTCAGTTCGTAACCGACGGAGCTTTCAACGGTTTATTCGTTGTTGGTGAAAATGCAAAAGCAATTGATAATTTAGCTCTTACCGATATTGCTACAAGTATGAAAGTTGCTTCTGGAAGTGGATCAGCAACATCTGTTAGCGGAGACGCATGGATGGTTGGAACAACCTCAAAGAAGCTTGAGATTTCGAATACAAATTCAACCCCAGTGGGTGAACAGATTCGTGATATTGAACAATTTATTAGTAAAGATGAATTAGGTGCTTTAGCAGATGGTACATATTCTACAACTGGGAGCAGTTCTACTTATCAACAATATCTTTATTTTGATACAGTAGACTCAAATCAACATGAAATTGTAACCTTTGTAGAGAATGACAACGATGTAACTGCAGATTTTTTATACCTTAAAAATGGTGCAAATATTGGTGAATATATTCTAGAATTCTCCTCCGCACCTGAAAGTACCATGCAAAGTACAGCAGGAGCTGCAAGCACTACAGGACCTGTATTAGATGACTTTGAAAACACTAAATTAAGTATGTTAGGTATGGAATTTGATGTTGTTCTTGCACGAAGACCTCAATCAACCCCTGAAGATAGTATTAAACTAACTTTAATGGGTGGATCAACACGAGGAAGTTTATTAGAAGGCGACTCAACATCCCTTAGCTTAGATGGAAAAACTTATGATGTAACTTTAAGTTTTGTTGATGAGACATATGCTAAGTTCGTTGTAAATGGTGAACAATCTGATAAATTACAAGTTGGTGATACATTTAAATTAGCTGATGGTAATGAAATTGGAGTTTCCGAAAGATTATACCAAAGTTATGCTGGTGGTGTACACAGTGCAGATTTTTTCTTAGGTGCTAGCAAGCTAGAACTTCGAGATAATCTTATTACTGATACAGACTCTGACACTTCATTAAAAGTTGGAACAGAAACCATTAGTGGAGCTGATGTAATTATTGAAGGAGCAGATGATAATACTACCTTTACTTTAAGTAAAATTCGTATTAACATGACTGCACAAGATGATTACTATGTTGCAGCTGGTAAGAAATTAAGTGATGCAATTCTTGAGCAAGGTGATGACAAAGAACTAGTTTTCACAAACAACTGGGATGTAGAGTACCACGGTTTAACTGAAGAAACAACACATGATATTAAGTTAACTTCTTCAACAGACCGAAAGTACAAATTACAGTGGTATGATGGAAATGGTGATATGGTAAGTATGCCTTTAGTATATGCAACATCTACAACTCAAGTTCAATTAAGTGAAGACGCAACTGATAAAGCGATTGCATTTAATGAGGGTGTAAACATTAGTAAGAACGATTATTTCGTTGTAACTGGTGGAACTGTAGCTGATGGAACTGCTAAATCTTTTGCATTGCAATATAAAGGATCTGATAAGTCAACAGCAACTAGTCCTAAAATTAAGTTTAAAAATTTAGGTAATGGTGAGTCTTTAGAATATGCTTTAACAACAGATTCTTCTGTAAATGTTGCAACCATTAAATTAGGTGGTTATTCATTTGACGTTGATACGGACACTGTTAAAACAGCAGGCGACTTTGATATCCGTGTAAACTTAGATGGTGGAAGTGGAGCTCCTGATACAGGTGCAACTACAATTGACATCGTTGATTACTATGGAGCAAACATTGATATGGGAACACCATACACCAACTCTTCTGGTGGTACAACAGCTGGAACTTTACAACCTGGTGATGTTACCAATGCTACAAGTTTAGTGTTAACTATTACAACACCAAACTCTAATGACTACGATAACCAAGCGGCTCCTAGTCTAGCATTAACTTTAGATGGTACAACTGGTCCTGAAGTAACAGTAACTGCTTTCACTCTTGATGGTGTAACTAACAATCTGTTAACTCCTGAAGGAGAAGAAAACGTTGCATACGGTTATACAACAATGGGAGCTAAGATGACTTACACAAGTCCTAGTAGTTCACCTAACGAGTTTACCTATGCGTACCCTGAGAATCAAAGGTTACCTCAAGTATATGTAACAAGTGGCTCAACCACATCTGCTAAAACAGGTGGAAGTTTAGTTCCTGTAACCATTGTAGACGCAACCAAATTAGACAGCGAAGTATCAGCAGTTGATGCACAAAACGTTATCTCTGTTGGTGGTCCATGTGCAAACAGTGTTTCAGCAAGTCTATTAGGAAACCCTGCAGATTGTACTGAAGGTTTCTCCGCTGGTAAAGCAAGAGTTAAGTTAGTTGAGCATGCAAACGGTAAAGTAGCTATGTTAGTAGCTGGTTTCAGTGGCGCAGACACACGTCTAGCTGGTAAAGTAATTTCACATAGAGCAAGTGAATTATCAGGTATGGAAGTTGAAGTAGAAGGTACAACTTACACAGACGCGACAATCGGTGCACCTAAAGCAGTAGTAGTTGTAGCAGACCCAGTAGTAGCAGCTGA
>JABIJM010000007.1 GCA_018655525.1 Candidatus Woesearchaeota archaeon
AAAAGCGCCAACACCCGGATTTGAACCGGGAATTCCAAAAGGAACTGGTTCTCTATTAAACCGAAGTTTGTTCAAGACCAGCGCAATACCAGATTATGCGATGTTGGCAGTAATATTAGTTTTAATACTGAATATTTAAAAGGCTTTCTAAGAATACCTTTATTTCAACCGAATCGTATCTAGATTTTTAGGAGCGACTGTTTCAATCCTGTAAGCTTTATGAATACTTGATGCAAGATCCAAACACCGTGAAGATTCTCCATGAACTACGATTACCTTACGTGGTTGTGGATTACATCGTTTGACGTAATTCATTAGCTGTCTTCTATCGGAATGAGCTGTAATTTCAATTTTATGAACTTCCATGTTCACAGCTACAACGTCTTTCTTGCCACCGTCTCCAAACATAACTTCACTTGCACCTGCACGGATTCTATGTCCTAGACTTCCAGGAGGTTGATAACAACTGAAGATAATTGAATTGTTTTTATTGGAAGCTAACTGTTTAAAATATTCAACTGAAGCTCCACCAGACATCATTCCTGATGTTGCAAGGATTAAAGCTGGTGTTCCATCATGAATAATTTCTTGACGTTCTTTATGTGACCCTACACGTTTAAATAAAGGAGACAAAAAAGGATTGTTTCCTTTATGAAATATTTCTTGACGTAAATTTCTGTTTAAATATTCTGGATAGGCTGTATGAATTGCAGTGATATCCCATAACATTCCGTCAATGAACACATTTGCTGTTGGAACTTTCTTTTCTCTAATAAGTCGTTCAACAATGACCATTACTTCTTGTGCTCTTCCGGATCCAAGAACCGGCATTAAGACTTTTCCACCACGTGCAAATGTTTTTTTGATTACTTCAATCATATAATCATCTGCTTCTTTTTCATTTGCAATGTTATCTTTTCCACCATAAGTCGCTTCAATCATTAATGTTTCAATACGTGGAAATTGCGTATTTCCTGGTTCTAAGACATTTGTTCGCCCATATTTTAAATCTCCAGTATATGCGAAGTTATGTAATCCATTTCCAATATTAAAATGAACGATTGAACTTCCAAGAATATGACCAGCATTATACATTGTTAATCTAATATCTGGCGTAATGTCGGTAACTTCATCATAATCTAAACAAATTGTATGAAGAACCATTTTTCGTACTTCTTCACTTTTAAAGATTGGTTCTTGACCTTTTGATCGTTGAATCTTAATCATATCTAATTGTAGTAATGCCATAACATCCCGTGTTGGGTATGTACAATACACAGGACCTTCATATCCAAATTTGAATAAGTAAGGAATTAAACCTGAATGATCTAAATGTGAATGCGTTACAACAACAGCATCTATTTCACTAATGTTAAATTCTGGTGCATCTAAATAAGGATATGTTTCGGTTCCTTCTTCTCCTGGATCAATTCCACAATCAATAAGAATTCGTGATTCTGGTGTTTGTAGTAAGAAACATGTTCGTCCAACCTGACGAGAAGCACCTAAACATGATAATCGTACCCATTCGTGTTTTTTTCCACGTAACCATCCATCGTAAATCCGATGTCCTGTTTTACTTAAGAATTTCTTTCGTCCAACTGCATCTTCATAAAGGACTGAACGGATACTTTCAATTAATTTTGATTGAATTGGGGGCATTCTCTTAACTTTTGCCACCCAACAGGTTTTTGCTGCAATTTCTCGCAATTGTTCTCCTTGTTTTCCAATAACTAATCCTGGTTTGTCTGCATGAATAATCACAACAGAACGTTGAGGATCAAAAATAAATTCCTGCACTCCTGCTTCTTTCGGCACAAGTTTTTTAATTTCCACTTCTGCTTTCTCCATTGTCATACATAGAGAGGGATCTGGTCGTAATTCAATTCTTTTCTTGAATTCTTTAACTGCACCACGAATAGTGCCTTTATTATCTAAGAAATAGTCTTTATCTTTTGTGTACACAATAATGTTTGCACCTTCAAATGTAGCTTCTGCTACAACGCCAGTTGGTAATAATTTTGTTAATTCTTTTAATATGTTTGCCATTTTATTTTTTTTATTTTTTTTAGAAGGCAATCTCAAAAATCATTTGATTTTTTTTGTTTGCCATTTTTTAGTTTATTTGTTTTTTTATTTTTTTATTTGTTTTTACTGTAATTTTGATTCTCTCAAAAAGAGTATAATAATAAATGAAAAAAATTTAATACAAAGTCATTGAAACTTCTTTTCTGTAGACTTTCTTAACTTCATTTTGATTTACAACTACAATGTTAATTCCATTTCCAGATGCGCTATCTCTTTGTAAAGCTGTGTTTACTGCCAGTTTTACAAGTTCAATACCTTCCTTAACGGTCATATCCTTGTTGTATTTCGTTTCTAATACTCCATATGCAAAGACACTTCCTGAACCGGATGATACGTAATCTGGAATCTTTGTTACAGATCCATCAGGGAATAAATCATAGAGATGAATTCCATCTGTATCTTTTCCTCCAAGAAGGAAATGTGCAATCCCTGGTAACATACTTGGTCTTCTAATACTTGAATAAATTAATCCACCAAGTAAATTCGCAGTTTCTTTTGCATTTGTTTTTTTATTTGTACGAATTTCTTTTAATTTTAATTCTGCACGAATTAACTTTGTGATAAGCTGTGCTTCTGAAACTGATCCTGCCCATGTTACTGCAAAATCATCATTTAAGATATGCACTTTATCTGCTCGTTTGTCAGCAATCATGTGACCCACGGTTGCTCTCATATCAGCTGCCAGAACAATTCCATCCTTGCAGACAATTCCTACTGTCGTAGTACCTGTTTTTAATTGATCCATATTTATAACACCCTTAGAATAGTTTTTCAACCTCTTGTTTATGTATGAGAATGTGCTCCATATTTATAAATCTTTTGGGTTAAAGTTAGAATTAGAATTATAAACAAGAGTTCTAACGTTTTCCATAAACAACCGCGCGATAATTTCCTACTTTTTGCCCAGTAAATTGAGGAGATAAATTCATTCTCCTAACAAGAGTCTCAATCCCATGTGAAAGAGGAACAAATCCAACTGCTTTATCACTATTAAGAAATTGATAAATAAAACTCCTGGTATCTGTAGTAAAAAAACCTTCTTTTACTTCAAAAAAACTCTCAAAACGCTTTTTATCATAACTAATAACCATATAACGTTCATCACTCATTAAAAGATATTTTCCAGGTAATGTACCTTTCTTATTCCAACTCAATGATGCAAAAACATCTGCAACACGAGAATCAACAGTTCCATTTGTAACAAGTGGTGTAGCCATATTCTGCTTAGAATTAGTTCCCTTTTTAAAGATATTGACGTTTTCTTAGAATTCCTAACCACATCTTTTGAATTTCTTCTCTAATTCAAAAGCTTCTGTTTTAATCATGGTCGGACGTCCATGTGGACAGGTGTATGGAAAATCTGTTTTTTCAAGATCATTAACAATATTCTGCATCTGATCTTTAGAAAGTTCATCGCCTGCCATTACCGCAGACCGACAAGCCATTCGTGTGATGATGGTTTCTTTAAGTTCTTGTATGCTATTTCTACCAACCACCAATTCATGTAATACTACTTGAAATAAATCATAAGGTTGTAATCTTCCAAAAACAGAAGGTACTGATTTTAGAATGAAAGTATTACCACCAAATGGTTCTACTGAAAATCCTAATTTACCTAATGCTTCAAGATTCTCTTCAACTAAGACTTTTTCAGCAGCTGTTAATTCTAATACACCACCTTGCAATAATTCTTGAACATCCACAGAAGCATCTTTGAATTGTTTCATGAATTTTTCATACATGACACGTTCATGTGCTGCATGTTGATCAATAAATAACACTCCTCCTTCAGTTTCTGCTACAAAGAATGTTTTATGCACTTGCCCAAAAATTTTCATGGAAGGTAATTTTTCTATAACTTGCTCTACTTCTTTAACTGGTTCAGAAATATTTTCATAATTTCTTTCTTCAATCACTTCTTCTTCTGGTGTAACATAAGAACCAACATCATAAGAATCTGCATATGAGGCTGTTGTCTCTTCTACTTTCAAGGTTGTTTGAGCGGAAGGATCAAAAGCATAGGTTTTTTTTACTTCAGATCCCATAGTTAATGCTTCTGATTCTACATCTATTAAAGGGATCAGATTATGTTTCTCTAAAACTTTTATTACTGATTGTGTTACTGCTTTTCGTACTTCATCTATTTGATCTATTTTAATTTCCATCTTTTGTGGGTGTACATTCACATCTACATTTTGTGGATTTAAGGTTAAACTTAGCACAAAGATAGGATGTTTATTAACAAACAAACGAGATTTATATCCCTCATAAACAGCATCTGTTAGTTCTTTGCTTCGTACCCACCTATTGTTCACAAAGAACACTTGTTGATGTTTATCATTGCGTGCATTGAGTGGTTTGCATGTTAACCCTTCAATCCTTACTAAGTCATCCTCATAATCTATTTCCAATAATTCTTTTGCAATTGAAACGCCATAAATAGATGCAATATTACTTTGTAAATCATCAGTAGAAGGTGCATTAAGAAGTTCGTGATTTTCATGCGTTAATTTGAAGTCAACAGTTTCATGAAGTAAAGCGTAATGTGTCACAACATCTATAATATGACGTAATTCTACAGCATCGGTTTTAAGAAATTTCTTTCTCACCGGTGTATTGTAAAAGAGATTACGAATTTCAATTGTTGTACCTTGATCACATCCAACTGCACCTTCACTAATTACTTGACCACCTTCTAGAACAAGATTGAATCCTTCTAATAGATCTTTTTGTTTTGTGATTAAAGAAAATTGTGAGATTGCTGCAATACTTGCAAGTGCTTCGCCTCTAAATCCTAATGTTTCAATGGAAAAAAGGTCTTCTGTATTTCTGATTTTACTGGTTGCATGTCTTAAAACAGATTTTCGTGCATCTTCTTCTGACATGCCTTTTCCATTATCTGTGATTTTAATCAAATCTTGCCCAGAATTCTTGATATCTACTGAAATACTTGTTGCATCTGCATCAAGTGCATTTTCAATAAGTTCCTTCACAACAGAAGCTGGTCTCTCTACAACTTCACCTGCTGCAATTTTATTGATAAGATCTTCGGATAGGATGTTGATTGTCATGATATTTTGGAGATTTAGGAGTATATATTTATTTTGGTGATGGAAACATTTTAATAGAAATAGAGAAATATTAAGATATGAGAAGAATTCTTCTAGAAAAGGAACGGCTACAAAAACTCTGGAAACAACATAAAATTAAAGATCTTCTAAAATTGGTTGCAATTGGAAACAATACGCCTCACCAAGTTGCGCTTGGAGCTGCAATTGGATTATTTGTATCAATCATTCCTACGTTTCTTGTTGGAATGTTAATTGCGTTATATGTTGCATGGGAACGGAAATTAAACATGTTGTCTACATTCCTTGCAACAATGATTGTAAATCCATTTACGTTTCCTTTTGTTTATTTCATGGATTATGCGATTGGAGATTATATCATCTCACACAACATTCCTTTATCATTACCAACCTCGCAACCTCTTTCCATTGTTGCATCACGCGTATATTTAGGAGGAGCGGTATTTGCAATCACGGCTTCTATTGTGATGTATGTCGTTGTGTATTACGTTGCAGGATATTATCAAAAGAAAAATTTGAATGAAAAAATTAAAGAAATGAATCCTTTCAAAAAAGGAAACCTTATTAAACATAAATAATATTCTAACGATATGAATAAAATACTTTTAGCGGTATTGTTTGCAGGATTTGGGGCACAATTAGTGAAATTGATCGCACTTTGGTTTAAACATAAATCTCTTACAATTCATGATTTATTTGTAACTGGAGGTATGCCTTCATCACATTCAGCGTTTGTTGTTTCTTTAACTACAATCATTTATTTAGTTGAAGGTGCATCTACAGCGTTTGCAATTAGTTTAGTATTTGCAATGATTGTTCTTAGAGATGCATATGGTGTCAGGAGAACTGTTGGTGAAGAAGGTCTATTACTTCAAAAAGTCATTAAAAAATTAAAAATTAAGAAAAGCACTCATTTTGCAATGGGCCACACACCTTTACAAGTTGCCGCAGGATCTGTAATTGGGTTTGTTGTTGCATGGTTGGTCTTCTTGTTGTAAGGCAAATTCTACTTTTCTAAAAGCCGAATTATCTAAATTTGGAGTTTTGAAGTAGAGATGGATTTTCTCATTAGCTCCTTCAAATAAGCCACTTTCATTGAATAATCTAAAAGTATTATGTAAAATTTTAGTGACATTTCCATGACCTGTAACAATTGCTACATTTTTATCATCATACAGAGAAGCTCCCAGTGCAGACTCAACAAAACTATAATTAATATCTGAAAAATCTCTTCCAGATAATTTTTGAACAGGAATTACATTTCCTTGATAAGGAGTTGTGTAATTAACAAATCCTTGAACTTTACGAAAATAATTATTCAGGAATGTTAATGCATTATGTGAACGCTGAATTTTAGAGACATCAAGATCCCTATTTCTTCTTATAGTCTTTGAATTTTGTTTGCTTTTTATACCTTTACCACCTTGATAATCTTTTAAACCCCTACATTTCTGAAATTTTCTCACATTTCCATCTAAAACATCAGAATATGTTTGTAATCCTTCTTGGACACTTTTTAGAACCTTAACATGTTCTTTTTGTAACACAAATTTTGAAACTTCGTGAAATCTTTGTAGGGAGTTCCATATAAGATTACAATATCCACCCAATTCAAGAAAATTATTTACGCCATAGAGAGTCTCTGAAATAGAAACAGGTGTTAAAGTAGGTTCATCCATCAATATAAGATCATGAGATCCTATAATTTGGTCTAAAGATACAATTTCTAATTCTTCATTTATTTTAAGATTCATATTATGATTGAAGAATAAATATTATAAAATTGTATAGTATATATTTCTAAAACAACAAACTATAAATATAATAAAATCTCCCAAGGTGCTATGATCACAATTAAAGAGATGATCGCATTAGAACGTGCAGCTGCAAAAAAGGGCGTATTTCCTGCTACATTAATGGAAAATGCAGGTAAAGAGGTTTGTAGAGTTCTTAATGAAAAGTTTGATTTACGTGATAAACATCTCGTTGTATTTGCAGGAACGGGCAATAATGCAGGAGACGGTTTTGTAGCAGCACGAGAATGTTTAGAACTTTGCCCCACAATCATTCTCTTATTTGGTTCAGAAGAACAATTTTCTCCAGAAGCAAAGGAAAATTATGATAAGATTAAAGATGCCGTAACGGTTGTAAATGTTCATTCTAAAGATGATTTAAAGAATTTTCAATTTCAAAAGAATCATCAACTAGTATTATTAGATGCATTACTTGGCACAGGCGTAAAAGGAGAAGTTCGCGAACCAATTGCATTTGGTATTGATTTCTTCAATCAAGTGGAAGGTATCAAAGTTTCTATTGATGTACCTTCTGGCTTGAATCCAGATACTGGTGAAGGAAGTAAAAGTTGTGATCCAGAATTAGTAATTGCATTACATGATATTAAAGCTGGTTTAATGCAGTTTGAAGAGAAAACATGTATTGTTGACATCGGATTGCATCATTGATTGAAGAATCCTTTGTCCCTACAATATATTAATAATTTCTCAAATGCTTCTTTTGTTTCGGGAAAATCTTTCATTTTTTCACCATGATACTTATGAACCATTTTCTCATCCCATCCTTTCCATTCTTCTTTGTAATCTAAAAAATGCATTAAAGCATCTAGTGAATCCATTGCTTTTGCAAATTTTGCTTCACGTGTTTCTTCATCTTCAAATTCTTCAAACAATTTAATAAATTTATTTTTTAATGAGTTAGGCATATGTTCTTTCAAAATATGTGCAGCTGCTTTTTCATTTTCTTTTTTATTTTCCCGTTCTTTTTCGTGATGAACAGGAATATCACCCGCTTCAATTTCAACAACATCATGATACATTATTAATTCATAAACCTTCAAACGATCTAATTTCTCTTCCATAATTGATAAAAAATGATCAGCTAAAATTAACGCACTCCAGGTATGTTCTGCGGTACTCTCTTTCCGATTACCAACAGGGGCTGTTCTCTCTACATGCTTCAATTTGTAAAACTTCCGTAATTTATTAAGTGTATCCATATATTGTAGAATTGGTGGTGTTTATTAATATCTTTCCTAAAAATCTGTCAATTTCTTCACAGAAGAATAACTTACAATTGTTGTATTTCCTGCAGTTCCAGAAACTTTTTTTGTGGAGATGTATTTCCCTTCACTTAATTTGGTAATTCGTCTGTGGAAACTTTTGTAACTCATTTCCCCACCTTGTTCTGTAAATGCATTATAAAGATCCCCCACCTTTTTTCCAGTATTATTTTTTACAATTTCTAAAACAAATAATAAATCTTCTTCTAAGGCTTCTTTTGGCTTAATGTGAAAATCATCTACGTTCTTAACTGCTTGTGCAACTTGTGCTAATCCTATTTTTCGTGAACTTTTATCTTCAGCTGCGGAACCTGCTTCTTTCATTAAATATAATCCGATACGAACATCTTTTGTTTCTACACATTTTTCTACAAGTTCATTAAAAGATTCTTCTTCCCATACACCTGGTACAAATGCATAATCTCTACGTTGTTTTAAGATACCAGAGATTTCTGCTTGATTGTATGGTCTAAAAAATAAGAATTCTGGGTTTAACCTACTTCTTATTCGTTCATCCATTTCTGAATAAGAATCTCGGTAATTAGTAATTAAGAAGATTGATTTACGATAAATATCTTCAAGAATTGTGTATAAGAAATCTGTATCTTCTAATTTGTCAATTTCATCAAAGATAAAAACTACAGATCCTTTGTTTAATTTATCTTTAATTAATCCAAAAAGTTCGCTTGTTTTTTTATGTTGAATAAATTTGTATCCTAAATCTTGACAAATTTTAGAGAATACTTTGTAGGTCGTATTTTCTTTCCAGCAATTTACGTAAATTGAAAGAACTTCATCTGATTCTTCTTCCAATTCTCTAAGAACATGTTTACATGCTGTCGTTTTTCCAATTCCAGGTGCGCCATAGACAAAGAGGTTTCTTCCGTTATGTCCTTGTAGTAAAGGTCTAATTGCAACTGCAAATCGTTGTTGTTCATTTTCTCTTCCATAGAGAATTTTTGGTTGGAAATCATAGCCTAGAAAAATGGTATCTCTAAATAGAGATTCTCCGCTTCTCAGCATATCTTTGAACATTGACATTCTTGTTTAGAAGAAGATGTTGTTTATATTGTTTGTGGGAGTTTAAACTAATTATCTCTTCCCAATCTCAGTAATCCCACACATAAAAGGTTGGAGAACTTTAGGAATTTTCACTGTTCCTTTTTTTGTTTGATAATTTTCTAGAATTGCAACCATAATCCTTGAAGTTGCAAGAGCTGTATTATTTAATGTGTGAACGATTTCTCGTTTGTTTTCTTGATTTACGAATTTGATTCCTAACTTTCGTGCTTGGTAATCCGTACAATTGGATAGGGAGACAATTTCTCCATAATCTTTTGTTGTTGGTCTATACACTTCAATATCATAACTTTTATGTTTCCATGCTGATAAATCTCCACTACAGATTTCTAAAACCCTATAAGGTAATTTTAATTGTTTGAGAAGATCTTCTGAATTTTGTAATAATTCATCAAACAACTTCTCACTTTCATCCGGTTTACAGAAAATGAATTGTTCAACTTTGTTGAATTGATGCGTTCTCCATAATCCTTTTTCATTGATACCATGGGCACCAATTTCTTTCCTAAAACACATGGAATATGAAAAATATTTTTTTGGTAAATCTTTTGCATCAAAAACATCTTTGTTATGATATCCTAAAATTGCGTGTTCACTTGTTCCAATTAATGCAAGATCTTCATCTGCAACAGAATAAATGGTATCGCTCCATTCACCAACATCAATTGCTGCACCAAGAATTTCTTTCCTTACCATTAATGGTGGTTCTAAATAATGATATCCTTTTTTATGCATAAATTGGATTGCAAATTGAATTAATGCTTGGTTTAATAATCCAAGTTCTCCTTGTAAATAATAAAACCCACTTCCTGAGACATCAGCTGCATTATCAAAATTTGCAATGCCAAGAGATTCACATAATTCTACATGATTTTTAATGGGGAATTTGAATTCTGAGGTTTTACCTGTTTTTCTAATTTCAACATTTTCTGAATCATCTTTACCTTTTGGAACAGATTCATGCATGATGTTACTTAATCTTCCAAGTCCCACATTACGTTTTTCTAATGATTCTTCAACTTCTGCTTCTTGTTTCTTAATGTCTGATGCAACGGTTTGCATTTCTTTGATTTTCTTTTTCGCAGTTTTTTCATCCTTTGCTTTTTTTGCTTTATTAATTTCTTCAGAAACAATGTTACGTGTTTGTTTTAACTTCTCAACTTTCTTCTTGCCATCTCTCCAACGGGCATCTAGTTTCAGAACAGAATCAACAACTTCTGGATTTTGATTTTTCTTAATTTCATTATCCTTCACTTGATTCGGATGTTCACGTACGAAGTTGATGTCTAACATAGCTTTGAAGAGTTCGTTGAGTTTTATAAAGTTTTGTGTTGAGCCCCTCTTAATCAAAAGAAACATATATAAACACAAAAATAATCTCTTTAGATAGAAAAGAGAGTGAAAAATGGTGAATAAGAAGTTTGTAGTACTCTTTGTACTAGTGATGATGTTAGTTTTGTCTCTTTCTGTGAGTGCTGAAAATCTTACAAAGTCTTCTAAAAATGTGACTGTAAAAACTAACGTGACAATTGATCCTAACACACAAAAAATCACGTTCCTACAATTAAAAATCAATTCTTTAGAAAAACAAATTTCTAAATTAAACATAGATTTAACAACACTTGAAAATAAGGTTACGCGCGTAGGTCAAGATGTTCAAATAATTAATTCTCAACAATCTACTTTAGAAAAAGATGTAAAAAAGGATGTTGGATCCGTAGCAACTGGCTTAGCAGGGTTACAAAAAAATCTTGACACAACAAAAGATAATTTAACAGAAGTGGCACAAGATTTAGAGGGAACACAATCTTTTAATACATTTCTTGCGTTTATCATTTTCTTGATTGTAGTTGGAATCATTGGAATTATTTTCTATGCTAAAAAGAAAGGGTTTGGCCGAAAAGTACATCCACATGTTGCAAATTATATTACAAACCACATTAAACAAGGAAAGAAATTTGAACACATTAAACAAAATCTTGTAAAAGCAGGATGGAATGAAAAAGATGTACACCACGCATATAAGCATACGATGAAAAAAAATTATCAATCGTATAAAAAAACGCAAGGTCCTGATAAAAAAAAAATTGTAATTATTAGTTTAATAGGTATTGTCATTATTATTATAGGGATTTTTAGTTTATCTAGCTCTGTGGGACAAGCTGTGAAAATTCAACAAAATGTAAATACTGAAACAAAAGTTCTTACAACTGATATTATTTGTGAAGATGGTTTGATTCTTAATCCAACAGGAGATGGATGTTGTAAGGATGTAGATACAAATAGTGTATGTGATGATGTAGATGCATATCAAAAAAATAAAGCAATAGAAGATAAAGCAGTTTGTGCAGACAACAATGATTGTTCTTCAGATAAAGTGTGTATTAATAATAAATGTGGATATGTAAAAGATATTTATCAAGGAAGTTCTGTATGTAGTCAAAAGTGTACATATTATTCTGTTGAAACGATTACAAGTGATGAAGAAACATATTTCCATAAACCTGGTCAAGGTGGTTACACAGCAGCAGGTGGTTTAACATGGGATTTATTAGATGCACCAAGCCATTGTATTGAAGAAAATGCACTAGCTGTGTTTGAGATTTCTAAATTTGGACCAACAACATCAATTGATGATGAAGGTAACAAGATCACAAAAATTGATATCATTGGAAAAGAAATTGTTGCATTGGAACAAGGGAAGAAAAGTAAAATTATTACACATCCTGCAAACAGTAATATTAAATTTACACTTCTTGCAGATGAAATCTTTGAGAATTGTAATTAAAAAGCATCACTAATCAAATCAACTCTTAAGTCAAAATCAAATCTATTTACGAATTCTTTTGCTAACATAGAAT
The DNA here is from genome assembly GCA_018655525.1 of Candidatus Woesearchaeota archaeon. GTDB lineage: Archaea > Nanobdellota > Nanobdellia > Woesearchaeales > GW2011-AR9 > 1-14-0-10-32-24. The sequence goes on from JABIJM010000007.1 coordinate 12,195, forward strand.
CGTTTTCTTTAATATATTCATAAATATCTTTAGAGAAACAATGTGCACATAAACTCATTCCTTTTTGGCATTTGATACAATTAACTTCACCGCCAAAATGGAACCCAACAATATGTTTTGCAAGATCTGGTCGTGTTTCATGTACAAGAATATGCATCTCTTCTGAAAGACAGCTTGCACAAATGGGATTTGTAATAGGTTGATCACATTCTACACAACAACTTGTAATTGCCCCCATAACAATAAAGTAACCAAAACAAATATATATTCTTTTCACATTTACATAATATGGCGTATATACGTGTTAAGAAAATTAGTAACAAACCCTATGCGTACCTTGTAGAAAGCCAGTCTACGAAACGGGGACCAAGACAACGCGTAAAACAATATTTAGGCAGGGTTCATACAGTAGAACTGCAAGAGAACGTAGAATCTGTGGTTTCTGGAAAAACAAAGAAAGAGTTCTTACAAGGCATGGTAGTTCGTGAATTAAAACGTGCTGGATTTACAGAAAAGGGAAAGAAATTTAGTTTTGAGAGTTTACATTTCTGTCCACAAGAATTAACACTACGAAAAAAAAACAAGAAAGAAGCAATTCTTAAATTAAATGAAGGATATTTATGTAGTTTCACAGTTGACCGTTTGCATACATTTGCAAAAAGTAAAGATGTCAATAAGGACGGCTTGTTATTAGCAAAGTATTTTTTAGAATCTGGGTTAACCGTAAATGAAGAAGAGTTTGTGCAGTATTATCAGATGTTATAGGAAAGGAAGAAATTTCCTTAAATAATCAACTAATCCTAAGGTAGGAGTTTCTTTAGGAACATAAACGATTCTTTCCGTATCAGTTTGTGCAATAGTTGAACGATGTAATGCATCATAATCACCGAGAGTTTCTTTGAATAATTCTAAATCCGTACGAACACCCTGAGGTTCTTGAAGAGAACCATCTCCTTTCAAAAGATATTTAAAAATATCAGCCTTCCTTTCACCTGGCAAAGAAAAAGGAACAGGATAATTATTTGCATCAAATTTTGTTGTTGTTTTTTCTTGAAGACCACTATTTTCCAATTCAAGTGTTTTAGTCAATGTCATCAATTCAGATTTTTCGTCAATACAAATATTTCTTATTTTTCTTCCTTCAACTAAACCTTCTAATTCAGATTTCCCACCAACATAAACCTGTAATTGGGTAATTGAATCATATAAAGATCCACCAGCTAATTGAAATAGAAAAGGTTTGTCAAAATTATCAACACCATCCATCTCTAAAATCTCAGGATTAACAATGTATAATGCAACTACATTATTACGTTCTGCTCTTATAAAATCATAAGCCATATGAAGGAAGAAAGTTCGTAATTTGTTTATAAATCTTTCTTACGACGAAGAGAGAAGTAAAGAAGGGAAGCCCAAAACGGTGCACTTACAATAAAACTGATTGCTAACATTTTCAAAAAGGGTAAAAGGGGGCTCCAAGAGGGGGTGAGGGTGGTAGAATATGGAGCCCCATAATTGGAAAAAGCCTATCACCTCTTTTTCCCTATTTATCAGAATAGCACAACAAGTATATAAATGTTACGTTTTTGTATACTGGTTGTTAGAAAATAACCTTTTGTGTACTAGTTTATTCGTCAACCTACGCAAAAAACTCTCCAATAACCTTCTTATAATCCCGTGTAACCATTAATCCAACTTTATCTGGGAAACAAGAATAGTAACGATCCCAGGAAAAACGTTCTTCAAGGTATACAATCACACCTTTGTCTGTGCCACTTCTAATACATCTTCCTGCAGATTGGAAGCATTTGTTCATTGCTGGAAATGTGTAGCCGTAATCCCATCCTTTGCTATACTTTCCGTCGTAATATGAGATAGTTTCTTTTGTCATCAAATCAGGTCGTGCAAGAGGCAATCCTACGACGACTACACCAATTAATAAGTCTCCTGGGAAATCTACACCTTCTGCGAAGTTAGCACCGGTGACAGCAAGTAAAACACCCCCCATCATACGTGCGGATTTAAAGTCGGCAATAAAACGGTCTTTTTCTTCTTTGGACATACCTTGTTTCTCAAAGAATAATTTTTTAGGTGTGTTGAAATACATACTAATCTGATCACGAAGATTATATGAAGGGAAAAAGAATGCAATATTTCCTGGAACCAAATCATCAATTTGCATGCAATGTTCTGCAATTTTTTTATACATTGCTTCTCCACGAAGATTATATTTGGTACTTGTTTCAGGAACGATCATCACACGTTTATTTTCTGGTGGAAATGGAGAAGGATATTCTTTTTCAATACCATCCTTAACACCTAAAACATCACGATACATGAATGTTGGTTTTAAAGTTCCAGACATTAAGATTCCTGAATGAATTCTCTTAAAGATGATAGAGGTAATGATTGAAGGATCTAAACAAGCATATTTTAATTTTATAACGGGCTCTTGACGTCCAAATTCTTCTGCAAGGATTCTTGTATATCCTTCATCTGATCCTTTCCATTCTTCTAAAAAGGAGGCAATACCCCCAAGATAACTTTTTCTTTGCTTTTTCCGAATTTCATCTGCAGCAAATTCTAATTCATTTATGAGTTCATCGTAATCTGTGAATAATCTAATACTATCCGTAAAATGTCCTTGACGTACTTTTTTTTCTTTTTCGTAACCTTCAAATTTTGCTAATTTATTCAAAATTCCATTTACTTCTTGTAATTTATTAATTAATTCTGGATACCCAAATTTCTTTGCTTCTTGAATTCCACTTTTGAGCATGTACGTTGTTAAGTTAGAACTCATCATGTCCGTAACACGTGAAGGAAGGTTATGTGCTTCATCTACAATAAGAATAATATCTTCCATATCTATATCTAATTTATTGAATAATGTTGCTTGCACGAAAGGATTGAATAAATAATAATAATCTCCAATAAGAATTTTAGCATTTTTTGCATGTGCTAAAGAGATTTCATAACTGCACATCCGTTTTTCTTGTGCAAGAGAAATAAGTTCTTCATTATGAATTGGTCCTAACCTTTCTAGATCTTTCAAAAATACTTTTGCTTCTACGTGCAAAGCACTTTTATCTTTAACTTTATTATAAAATTCACATTCGCCTTTCCCTACAATTGATTTACAATATTCATTAAACTCATTTCCAAATAATCCTGCAACTTCTTGATTACACATCCATCGTTTTCCAATAAGATCAACACACGTGAAATTTTCACCTGTTTTTTTTCGTATTTCTTTTAATGTATCAATTGCAATTTTATGTTGCGTGTGCCTATTTGTAAGAAAGAAAATAATTTTATCGTGTTCAATTGCATGTTGTAGTGCTACTGATAATGCAGAAGCTGTTTTTCCTAATCCTGTCGGCGCATGTGCTAATAAGATTTTTCCATCATTTAAAGTGGTTTCTACATCATCAACCATCTCTTTTTGACCTTTTCTAATTGTATCATGCGGAAAGAATTTTAACACCTTTTCAGAAACCATGAGCTTTCAAGAAAACCCATCACTTTTAAAGCTTTACATAAGCCTATATAAGCAAAAGATAGTACTTACGAAATGTTTAAATACCTAACGTCTCTGAAATATCTATTACAATCAATAAATGTTTAAATATGACTATTTTACCATAGATTTTAGAGGTAGGTAGTGTTTTTGGGGGTGCCAAATTGATTCAAAAAGAGAAACAAATCTTCGACGTGTTTTTTAGAGAAAAACCGGCGATGATGTTAGTGGAATTAAAAAATGCCAGCAGCGATGTATATGCCTCAGTGCTAGCAAAACAGATTGATTGCACATATTCACATGTAGTCAAGATTCTGCAGGAAATGCAGAAAGCGGAATTAATCAATTTCAAAAAAGAAGGCCGTTTAAAGCTTCTTGAGTTGACTACGAAAGGTCAGGAAATTGCATCAAACATTGAAAGCATCAGGACTATGTTATAGTCCTGCTTTTAGTGCTTTTTCTATAAAATTAATTTTAAAGGTTAAAAACAAATAACAGAAATTTAATTAAAAAAAATAAAACAAAAAAAAGTATCTTTAATCAAGATACATTTTAAGACGCTTGAAATCTAAGTTCCATTTAGCTTCTATTTTACCCGCTTTCTTATAGTACTTTACTAATCTTCGGATTTTTGAAGTTGTTAAAAGATCGCCACGTTTTGCAGTCATGTCGTGATTATTTTTTTCACGATGTGCTTGAATTGCAACTAATCTTTCAATTAAATTTAATAAATCTTCAGGTAAATTCTTTTTCATACCGTTTTCTTCTAAGATTTGTGTAATCTTTTTTTCAGTTAATGCTTTTACGCTATGGATCCCATAAGAATCTCGTAAAATGATGCCTATTTCACTTGAAGTTTTTCCTGCTTTTGAATACTTCAAAATTAATTTTTCTACTTCTTTACCTTTAAAAGGAGCCCATGTTGGTACTTTCTTTACAGGAATGGTACTTCCACTTACTCCCTTCTTTCTACTATGCATTCTTGCCATTTATATTTCACCTTATATGTTTATAATTCAATTTGAGAATGAGTTTTACCCATCTCCAGTATTAGTAAGCCTGAACCGACTAATCTCTTGAATAAGTATAATTTAGCTTAATCCTTTAAAAACCTTTTGGGAAAAACAATTATTTTGTTTTAAAAGACATTATACGTACCTAAAAGGCATAAATTAATAAAAGAAGTTTACTTACCAAAAGTCATGGTGGATGTCCCAATTTCATTACGACGGTGGTTTTTTGCACATTTCCTTATTGATTTTGCATTTGGAATACCTTTATTCTTTAAACCTTCATGGATTTTGACATTTTTTGGTATTACAGCTTTTGATCCAATGATGACACGATTGATTGCCGCAGCATTATTTGCAATTGGTGGGTCTTCATTATTAGCATACCACAAAACACATGAAACATATCACGTTATGATTAATTTAAAATTAATCTGGTCTACAACTTCTATCGCAGGATTAATGTGGAGCATTCAGCAAGGTGGACCTCAACAACTATGGAATCTTGTGGCAATATTTGCAGTGTTTACAGTTGTGTGGGCATACTACAAAGTTAAGTTAGATAAACGAAAAGTTTATTAACGATTTTACTCTCATTCCTTTATCAAAAAAAGAAGGTGACAAATAATGATAGCTCCAAGACCACATCATCCGCAACATCATATGCGATTTTATGTAGTAATGACAACAGTAGTAATAGGTGGAATATTTATTCTCTTACTTATGAATAATGGCGCAGGTGGATTCACAAGTGCATTTATTAGTGATTCAGATAGCTCCTTACTCCAAGGATTAGCAGGAGAAAATGGAAATGAAATTTTAATGGATACGGTTCCAGATAGTGAATTAAATGCCATTGGCACAATAGGTGCCGAAAACGCAGAAACGGATCCCTTTCTAGAAGATTCAAATGTTCTTGATGCACAAAGTGAATTGCAAGATGCAACACATACAGTGGGAATATCTCTTGAGTTTGATCAAATCCCACAGATTAACCGACAAGCAAAAGTAAAAGATATGGTTATTGTATTTGATAATACTGCTCCTAAAATCAGTATTAACGATGATTTACTTGAATTAAATAATCAAGAAGAAGTTACATTAACAATGGAAGATTACCTAGGAGATTTTATCTTTGATGAAGATGGTCTTTCTTTAAATGGAAAAGCAAAAAGTCTAACGGTGAATAATATTAAATTATCTGCACGGAAAGACATTAAACTTTCTTTTACGAATTTAGAATACAACAAGATAAATGTAGGAAGCATTGAATTACAAGATATTGAAATTCCAAAAGGAACAGGATTATTATCTCTTGCAAAAAGATTAACGTATTCTTTAGCAGAAGAAGGATTGTCAATCTTTTACTTTAATGGAAAATTAGATGTAAGTCATGTAGAAGGAACATCATTAAACATGGAAGGGCTTGCACGTGGTGTTAGTGTAAGTGGTGAAGAACTTCTTTTAAACATTCGTTAAAGTAAATTTTTCTTTTTTAATTCTTCTTTTTTTGTTTCTCTTCTATAAGAAGCATATTTATCATCTAAAGAAAATTTTGGAGGTTTTGGTTGTTGTGTTTCTTTTCCACATTTAGAACAAATTTTTGCTAAAGAATAATTTCCACAACCACATTTAAACAGGTGTTTCATTCTAATCGTTTTTCTCCCGCTCAAAAACAGCAGTTGATTGTTTGTCATTAAATTTATCTAAATGTTTCTGAACTTCTTTCAATGTTTTTTCTGCAGGTTTGTAATCAAAATCTTCAACCACTAATTTATATCTTCCTGCACCTAAATAGAATAAAGTAATCGTTTCTGAAACTTTCTCAACCGCCATCAAGGTTTTTTTGATTTTATCAACACCTTCTGAATGATAAGTTGTAATTTCTATTTCTCCTTGAATAATGACTTTTTTTGGTTTGAATTTATCTAATACTGCAGATCTAACTTCTTTCGCAATTTTTGCATCAATACCAATTTTTGTTAAATCAAACTTTTCATCTGTAACAAGTTCTTTAAAACAAAGATGTAGATGTGAATAATCTTCAAGAATTTTATCTGCTAAAGTTTTGTATAATGCTTCAGGAGTTGTTTTTAACTTTTTAGAAACCGCTTTTATCAAACTTTCTGCTTTTAGTTCTTGTTTAATTTCATCCAACTTTTCTCTTCGTTGGTTTGAATTTACTCTTCGTAATGAAAGATCAATATGTCCACGATCTCTATGAATTCTCAGGACTTTACAGACAATTTGTCGTCCTTCTGAAACAAAATCTCTTAAGTTTCTAATTCTTCCTGGAGAAACTTCTGAAATATGAATCATTCCAGAATCGTTGTATTCTAAAAGGTCTACGAATACTGAATTTGGATAAATCTTTGTAACTTTACACAATACAATTTCATCCTCTTCAGGAAGCCCTTTAAGTTTATACATCATTTTATTAGATTATAAGAGGAGTTCTTTAAAAATGCTTCTAAAATTTGTGAAGAAGAATCATTTATTAACAATATCTGAAATTTCCTGTACAATATAAGAGGTGCCTTGATCTCCATTCACATGATAATCAATTCGTGGTTTTAATTTATCTATCAATCTTATAGTTTCATGTAAATCTTCTTCTGTATTTTTAACAGGCCAATCTGATGCATTCCTTAACTTTATTCTCTCACAAATGATTTCAAAAGGAACGTCAATAAAGATTGGATAAAAACCAAAATTACCTTGTTCTAACTCTTTAAAAACTTTAATCCCATGTTTAGAAGCTCCTGTAAATTCAAATATAACATTAGAATACTTAAGTCTCTCTAAAACATCTTCCAACATTAAATCATACGCAGTTATACAATATTCTTCATCTTTATACCACGTTTTAATATCATAATTACGTTTAAATTTAGCTTTCTGATAAAAATGGTCTATACCAAAATGAACAAATCCTTGTTTTTCTAATTCTTGGGAAACAGTGGTTTTTCCAGATCCCATAACGCCCATAAGAACAATTAATTTTGTCATAATAATAAGTAATATAAAAAATTATTCTAAAACTTCAAGAATTCTGCCAGCAAGTTTTGTCTTTCCACCAGTTGGGGAAGCTAATTCTTTTTTACAGACTAAACAGGTTACAGGTGTACTCACATTGCTATAAATGATTTGTTCATTTTTACATTCTGCACAACGTACTTTAATAAATTTAGATTTGGTTTCTTGTATCATACGAATTCAACTCTCTTTGCTCGCATTCCTGTACTTTGAACGCTTGCTTTTTTACATTTTGAACATGTGTATCGTAAATCAGTTTTTTTAGTTCCTTTAGCACCTGTACGTTTAAACTTGGTTACAGCTGGTCTGGAATATTTACCATGTCCACCGATTCCACGTGCTAATCCACGCTTTCTAGAACGATATTTTGATCCAACGGTTAAAGGACTAGGAGATCGCTTCTTATTCTGCGCTACTTTATGCTCTGTATGTGTTTTACACTTACGACATAATCTTTTCTTTAACTTCGGAATTTTCATGATTTATGTGTAAGAACGAGGGTTATTTATAAGGCTTACGGAAAAAGTAGAAGGATTATTCTTAAGTTCCTAAATTGTTAAAAACTTTGCTTCCTTTTAATTATATATGTTTAAAAGAAAAGCTGAGTTAATCTTTGTTGTAACACTTTTTGCAGTAGTTTTTACATCATTAATTTACATTTTTCCTTCAAAATACGCACAGATGTGGTTAAATATTGAAATAATTGTCATACCTACGTTTTATTTGATTGGTTATGAGTTTATGTTACATCAGCAAGAGAGGGAATTTAAAAGAAAATATAATGAATTATATAAAGTTCTTCAAGAATATCATAATGAAAATATTTATTTGAGAAAAATTAACGACCATAGAAAGCATCCTTAAGACCTTCCAGAGCTTTTATTGCCCGACGATAACGATCAGACGGATCAGAAATTAACTTATTGTCAAAGTTAGTATCTTTTTCATTAATATTATGGCTCATCTATTTCTCAATAATCTTGAAACATATAAATTTTTCTATAACAACTTCAACTCAGAAACCAGTGAATCTATCTTTTCTTCTTCATTTGGACCAATTCCAACACAAGTTCTTGTACCTGGCGCAATGACAGTTCTTCCTGCATCTGTGATTAAAGAAACGTTTAAACCTTCGTCTTTCGCCATCTGAAAATATTTGATTAATTCCTTCTCATCGGCTACTTTAAGCACAATTTTAGGCATTCCTTTGGATTCCCATGCCTTGACAATCTTAGAATCAGATCGTAGCACTGATACAACGGATGCATGCGCTACTTGTGCAGCTAGCTTGCCTTTCGGAAGCTTGAGATCTGTACGTGCTAATATTACTTGTTTATATGACATAATTACAAAGAAATTAATTGAGTTAATAAAGATTACTCTAAAAATCATCTATCTTTTTCGTCGGTATTCTGCTGCAAGGCAATTATTTAATTCTGTATTTACTTCTACAATCGCTTCTTGTGATTCTAAGAATTTATCTTCAAGATCATTTCTTCGTTTTTTAGCTAATTGTGGACGTATCATTCCAAGAATTTGAATTCCTAAAGCACCCTTCTTTTCTTTGTATATTCTTGAAGCTATTAAAGACGAATTTAGAAAAAATGAAGGGGGAGAGCTATTTTCTTTATTTAGGATAAAATAGGCAGCAGCAAGCGTTTTTAATTCATGAGTATAACTTTTAGGGGTTTGTATAAAAGGGTCTAAAGAATTAACATTACCTTTCGTTGATGTCTGCCGAACCATTGTTTCTAGCTCATCTTTTGGGATTGTTTTCCCATGTGCAATATAATCTTCTAAATGAGAGAATTCCTGAACCTCTGATCTTTCCCCAAATAGTGGAGTATCTCTTCCAAGAAAATATTCTAAAGCCACTTGAGGGAGCACATCAATTATGGATTCTGGACCATTATTATCGTTCATATTATAGGCAATTACCATTTCAAGTTAAAGAGAACAATCATTAAATTTAAAAGAATTTAATAAGAAATATATATTAAAATTTATTCTAAAAAATGTTTAAAAAAAGAAAAATTACTTCTTCCACTCGTTTGCAAACAAACTAGCAAAATAACTCACAAAATGAGGTGCTTCTACCCAAACTGCACAGTCATAACTTTTATGAACTTTATTATCGTCTGTTAAGAATAATAGAATTTCACTGTTGTCAACTAAACAGAATCGTGCATCTTTATTTTTATGAGTTTGAACTTTTCCAACTACGGAAAAACCTTCAACAATATCTTTAGGAGTTCCAATCGGAACTGCAACTTTCACGTCTACACCACGTTTAGCTGCTCTTCGTAAATGGTTTGCAAGTAAGTTATATTTTCGTTCTGCACCTTGTTTTGATAACATTAAGGTGATACTTGTTTTTGCATTTTTAACCATTGAAGTTACGTGTTCATGAGTTTTATCTCGTCCACGGAATGCGCCGGATCTATCGGTTGGATCAACTAATTTCACACCTTCTACATGTAAGGTATTTAATTCTGATAATACATCTGAAGTTTTTAATTCTGATAATACTTTTGTTTGTAAATCTGCTTCTTCAAGAACTTTTTTCTGTACTCTTTCTACAACTTCTGCAGGAGGTACTGCTAAATATTTGATAGGTTTTCCAACTTTTACTATAATGAAACCTTTCTTTTCAAGTGATTCTAATACATCATATGCTCGCGATCTAGGCACGTTAGAAATATCTGATAATTCACCAGCTGTTGAGACTCCTCTACTTAATAGAGCTACCCATAGTTTGCTTTCGTAGGAATTTAATCCAAAGTCCTTTAATTTGTTTAGGAAATCTTTTTGAACGATCATTTTAATTTTGCCTCCGCAACACCTTTCAGAACCTCTACATTCTAATGAATATATTAAAATAAGCCTATTCCTTTATAAAACTTTCGGAACTGTATTCTCCGGAGAGTGACAACAGGCAAGGTTAGAAGGAATTTAAGAAGAAAATAAGAAGAAAAAAAAATTATTTCCCAAATTTACTCATATTTTTTACAAGTGGAGTAAATGGAAAAGGTCTCTCATTTGTTACAAAAGTGATATAACGTAAAAACGAATATACTTGTGTATTCCATATTTCACTAAATTGGGCAAGCCCCTTGTTACGTTTACCTGTAAAAATGACTAAAATCCAATGCACCACTATTAAAACTTGAATTAATGTTTTCCACACACTTAAAATTATTCCGGAGACAATTGCAACTACAATTCTCATCCACGCTTCTGATCTTTCTGACATATTAATTACCTCTATTAAAACAAATCATTTAGAATTTATAAATTTATGTGAAATGATAAAAATGCGTGAAACCATCTACCCCGCTCTAAAGAACGGGGTTTCAAAAAGATGGTTTTTCAACTACGCATTTTTAGCATGCAAAAAATATCACCATAAATGGAAGAGTTTTAAACCCTACCTTAAAAACATCCAGTGATATTTTTAAGCATAATTATTTGTCATCAACTGTAAATAATCTACTGTCATTTACCTTAAATAAGCCTATTCTTGCACCAGCATCTAACCAACCGTGGGCATAATTTAACGCTGCAAAGGCTAGAACCATATCTTGCTTGTCATTTAGAAAGAACTTTGCATCTTGATGATACCGAGATGCCATATCAAAGAAATCTTCTGCTTCTGCCAATCTATCTTGATCAAACTTATCTCTCGCCATATCTAAAGCTTCTTTAGATATCTTGAAATACGCATCCAGTTTCTCTTGTGTGATTGTGTTGTTCATAGAGATAGAAATAGATGCGTTTTTTATAAGGATTTTGGATGGAATTGGAGAATAGTCTCCTTATTATTTAATGGAGTAGATTATTTTATTTTTAAGGGGTCAATTGTTTATTAATGAAAAAATGGAGGGTTATTTATACCATTGGCACTTTTGATTTACACATGCACATTGGTAATTAAGCATTTTTGGAGTTGGTTCATCGTAACCTTCACAGGTTGATAGAAGAGGACTTTCAGCTTTACTTCCACAGATTTCTGAACCACACCCACCAGATTCACAATCATCATTAATTTGGCATTCACCATAAGTAGAACTACCATAATAATCCTCTGAATTTGACAAGTTTACAATCAGAATTACCCCTCCGATCAACACAAGGAACAACAATGTGTAAAGTATCTTTTTGTTCTTCATCGTTACTAATGAATATTGAAGGACTTATAAATATACCTCGGATTTTTTGAATATACATACAATTGTTTGTTCCTAAAAGACCTTTGTTTATATTTTTAGGAAAATTCAGAACTCAATAAGTAAGCGTTTTTCTATAAAAAACCCTATTGCAAGAAATTGCCAGTTGTAAAAAACGATTTTTCGGAGGTATTTTACAAAAACATATAAACCTTGAAGAAATAAGACAACTCATGTTTGGTCATGGTCCATTAACTGAAGCGGAGCTTACTGATGCTGCGCAAGCAGCTGAACGTGTACAAGAATGGGAAGAAAAACGTTTAGAACTTCTTAAGAAAGCTCGCGAGCAAAGGCATGCGTTAAAAAATCGTATGAACATGCAGAACATGGTTGCTGTTCACCTAACTAATTATTTTCCAAAGAATGGTGTAATTAAAACAACTGCTGATTTTGTTGTGAATCAGGATGGTGTCGATGTTCGCTTCCCTCGGCACAGTATTCATTTTGCTCTAAATGGTCCTGTTGGAAGTCATATGATGGGAAGTTGGGATGGTCGGAAGTATGCAATCATTATCCCTTTAAACAAAATAGCTAAACGAATTGTCACACTTAACCCAGTTGATACTTGGCTTATTGGCCAACTTTCTTTACCACGGGGATCAGTGATTATTGCTCATCAAGAAGATTTGAAAAGAAAGAACCCTGGAAACGCAAGAATTATTCCTGTTGAAGGAGACATCCACCAAGCAGTTCGCGAATTTATTAAAAAACAAGGATTACCTGTTGCAAGTATTGGTGGTTGGGGTTGGAATTTTGAGGCCGAGAATAAGGAACTAGCTTCAAGGTTAATCATGGGCGGACTTAATCCTCTTAACGCTTTTGATGGGGGAAAATTTAATGAATTTTCTGAAAGATTAGGTTATCAAACGGGATTTCATACTCATTCCTTTTTTTCTGCAATTGAAGGACTTTTAACCTCAATTTCTTTAATTCTTCCAAAATTTTATGATAAAAGTGAATCACAAGGGGGAAGTTCAGTTAAAGATATTGAAAATCAAATTCAAAATGCTAATGGCCTACTAGATCAGTTAAATGAATTCACTTCAAAACGTGAGAAGCAAGGATTTAGTACTTCAGAGAAAATATCTTTAGATAAAATAAAAAAATCATTGGAACATTGCATTACTGAATTGAAACTCTATTTTCACAAAGTCCGACGTGTTGAAGACAATTTTGGAAAAAAAGTAGAACGCGTGGAAGATCTCAGTGATACTGAGAAAGAATGGTTAATACGTGAATCTTTAATTGTTAAAAAACTTAAAGATGCTATTGGTAAACATGATGAAGATGAAATAAAATCCTTAATGAAAAGGATTGGAAGAGTCGAACGTCGTGCTTACAGAAAGTATGAACAGTTGAAAGAACGTCTTAACGAATTAAGTCATGATCCAAATTTTCCTATTGACATCGGCGATTTACACCAAGAGTTAGATGTTTATGAAGCTTACCTAGCCAAATTCTTATCTTTTGGGTCTGGTATGATTCAAGAAGAAGCGGGTAAAGGAAATTGGGACAAAGTTTCTCAATATATCACGCATCTTGAAGAATACTTAATTAGGGCTGAAGATATGCTTAAAACTATGCATGAAGTGTTAGAATCCAGATATAAGAAATATAAAGAAGAGTTTTAGAAAAACCTCCATTTTTTGGTATAAATAAGCCACCCACTGCATTTGTAAACTATTTACCCCTCTCAAAAACAGGTAAACAAAAGGGGGAATATTTTACCCATAAAAAAGACTCCCCCTTAGTCATTATTTACACTTTTTTGCACCCAGTCAATTGTTTGTGCTTATTATTAGGGGATTAGTTTAATAAAATTTGATTTTTTTCCAAAAATCACAAATTGTACAAAATAAAATAATTTTGCAACTATTTTTGAAAAACTAATCATGTAAACATTGTCGTACCATACTCAAAATTTGTATGAATAATAGACCCCACCAAAAACGTAAATAATTCACCCCCTCTGAAATCGTTATAAAAAAAGAAAAATGGGGTCACTTATTCAAAAATAAAAAAATGACCCCTGAAAAACTATTTTTAGACCCCCTCATTTGTTTGCATAATTGTGGGGGTGGTTTGTTTAGGTACATTTTGTGCAGCTAGTTGTTGTATGGTTTTTCTTTTCTCCCATGTTGCTAAGTAACCAGTTCTCCGTCTTCTAACCTTATCTTTACTACCTTTAGGTCTACCTAATTTAATCCCTTTTTTCTGCAGATATCGTAGCTTTGCTATTGTTCTCTCTCTAATGAGTTGTCTTTCCAATTCTGCTACTGCACCCATTATCTGAAAGAAAAACATCCCTTGAGCCGATTCAGTGTCAACTTCAGGACTTAAACAGATAAACTGTACTTTTCTGTTCCTGAACTCTTCTACCAATTGGATCAAATGCTTCAAACTTCTTCCCAGTCTGTCTAATTTCAATACTAACACCATATCAAATTCATTGTTCCGGATTTTCTGCATTAAAATGTCAAGCATTGTCCGAGAAGATTTTGAACCACTTATCTTCTCTTCAAAGACAGTGTATGCCCAGTTCTCCTTCTTACACTTTTCAATTAGTACAGCTTTTTGGTGTTCTAGACTTTGGTCTTCAGTACTTACCCTACAATATATTGCTACACGTTTCATTTATTTACCCCCAACATCTATGACCTCTTGAGTGTCTTGGTTCAAAGGTGCAATTATTGTACGACTTATACCGGGCATGTTTTGAACCTCGGTTCCATTAAATTCGGAGGTTTAAGCAACTGAAACTGCCAAATTTGAAACCGCGTAATTAACCATTTTTGAATTGTTTTGTGGTTCAAAGGTTCAACCATATTACAACCTATTAGCCCTTGATTTTGAAACTCGTATGCCGTAAAATTTGCCATTTTAGCCTCCCTATCCTTAATATTTGAAACTAGGTTCAAAGGTTAAATCAGATTACGACTTAGTAGAGGGGCTGTTTGAACCTCGGTTTCCGCAAATTTAGGCATTTTAACCTCTGAAACTGCAAAATTTGAAACTTGAGAAAAATTGCTTTTTTCAATCATTTTATTCTTTGAAGTAATGCTTTTTTCTAATGTTAAAGCAACCAAACCTTTTTTGGAAATTTAGGTTTGGTTGTTGATTTCATTATTTTTTTTGCTTATAATAATTTAGAATGGTAAACTAATCCCAGGTATCTCACGTAACTTCTCCATCAACAGATGTTGCACATCTTTATCTTTAAGAAGCGTGGTCATAAGATCATTTGATAATCCTTGTTGTGCATAAACACTTCTTTTCTTATCTTCAATTTCCATGGCTTGTTTAAGATCTAAGTATCCACCACATTTCCGACAATGTGCACTATCAAAGGTATTAATAGAATCACAACGAGAACACACACGTGGTTTACGGATAGATTCTTTCTTATCTTCATGCTGAAGTCCATTCATTTTAAAGATGGCATTATCAACTTCTTTTCCACTCATGTGAACATACGTTGCAGGCATATCTGATCCTTGAATCCATCCGAAATATTGATTCATTTGGAACTCTGTTAAATGGTTTGCCATGAAGGTTGCACGTGAATGTCTAAATGTATGGGGATTCACTCTTTTGTTAATAGATGATCTCTTAGCAAGTTCAATCAGAATTCTTCTTACGTTTCGATAATCCATTTGTTTCAAGTGATTTCGTGAACCAATGTTAATCCATAAAGGAGAATCTTTTTGTAATTTTAATGGATGGGAATCCATCCATGTAGATAAATATGGTGTTGATGAAATCAACCTAATTTTTCTTGAACCTGTTTTTCCTTGTACTACAATAACCGTTCCGTAATCATCAAACACAACATTCTTGAATAAAAGATTTCCAATTTCTCCGATTCTTGCTCCTGATTCCCATAAAACTGATAGAAAAGCTTTATCCCTTGGATGATAGGCTTTAGAAATCATTTTATTGACATCTTCTTCATTAAGCATATCTTCAGAAGAAGGAAGTCTCTGTTCAGATCTTTTAATTTTTGTTGGAATCCAATCTACAATTTCAGGATACTTATTTTTTCCTTTAACTCCTTTTAATAATTTATAGAAACGACGTATCATCATTTTGTATGTTTTCTTCGTCCATGGAGAATATTTTGAATTCTGTTGAATATTGGCTACAAGGATTTTGATATCATTAATATCCGCTTTGTCAAAATCTTTATTTAAATTTCTTGCAAACATGGTTAAGGCATAATAATATTTTAAAATTCTTGCCTTTGATAAATTTTCTAGAAGTAAATCATTTCCAAAGGAAAGAATAATTTCTTTGTTTCTTGCCGAAATATGCGAATTATTGACGTTCTTTATTGAAGTTTCATACATCTTTTCAAAGTTGTGTAAGCTCATGTTATATCCTCCAAGAAATAATGTTTATAAATTTTGTAGCCCTTTCTGGGGTACAGAGCTTTCCATTTAAAATAAAGAGCCCCAGGCGAGAGTTGAACTCGCGACCTCCTGATCTCTTAATGTGCAATGTACACACCAGAGTGAGTCTGTGCACCAAGTACAAGTCAGGTGCTATAGCCACTAAGCCACTGGGGCAGCTTTTTTATTTTCCTAGTGGGATTAAGTGAAACGCAAATCTCACGCATTATCAAATGTTGCTACATTTGTGCGAAGAGCCACTAAGCCACTGGGGCATTACTTTCATGGCAGAATACTAAGCCACTTGGTAATATGACTCATTTCATCATGTCATTTATTAAGTTTTTGTAAAAATAAAGAAAAAGACCTATTTCTGATGGCTTGGCCATGCTTGTGAAGGGAAGAATGTCTTTGTTTCATCATATGGTAAATACCGCTTCATTTTGAACCATTGCTTAATATAATTTTGTAGTGCATATGTCTCTTGATACAATTCTTTCTTTCGTGTTTCTATAGTTTGATTATATACTCGTTTCTTGAATAAATCTAATACATGTTTAAGAACGCCATGTTTTGCAAATTCAGCTTCATATTTTGGCTCAATAAATGAATTGATTGTCATTTCAACTTCACCCTTATTAACCTTCATTTTTTGACCATCTTTAACAATTTCTGTGTCTCCTAATGCAATAAAATGAAAATCCATATCTAAATAATAATGTAAGTATGGCGCATCTGGTGCAGGTTTCGTTAATCTCCACCAAACCCAAATCTCTTTAACAGGTCCAGTTACACGTTCACCATAATACGTTTCCCATGTATCTGAAGGAACTTCAGGCGTTCCTAACTCTGTATCATTCCATCCCTGTTCTTGAAACCATTCGTGTAAAGATTCATAGAATGCTTTAGCATCAAAAATATCTTTATATTTAACTCTAATGGGATTAAATTCTGGAAATATTGCAATTTTATTTGCAATTTTATGTTTTGGCATATAAGATTGATTATTTGATTGTATATAAATTTTGTTAGAATTGAATTCTTTTTCTGAACCACAAATATCCAATCCACAACGTGCCAAGGCCCATATCAACAACCGCTAATTTCACAGATAATTTCAATTCTTCTAATGATCCGAAAGTTAATCCATTCAACACAGGTTGATACATATTTCCGAATGGTGAGAAATATAATTGATATGGCCAAAATAATGCCACTCCTAATACAGAAAAATAATCTAGGAATAAATGCATCATAATCCCCGCAGCAATTGCGATTCCTATCTCTTTATGTTCTTTCGTGAAATACTTTGCAATAAAAAACACTAAAAGACCAGTAACAATGACAAACAAAAAACTATGGCTGAATGTTCTATGTAGATTCGTTCCAATAACCCAATCAATGACAAAATCAGCATCAGGAAGAATACTTCCTAGTAAAAGAAATCCCCAGGTTACATGAGATAATTTCTTTGATTTAACTTTTTCATAAATCTTTCCAAGGATCCATGCTCCAATAAGATGTCCGAATGCGAATGTCATACCCTCAAAACACGCACAATCTTTATATAAATACCGCTTTTCTAACGTAATATGTTAGTTGGAATAGTAGGAAAACCATCTGTTGGAAAAAGTACATTTTTTAGATCATCTTCATTAGCAGATGCAGAAATTGCAAACTATCCATTCACTACAATCAAACCAAATGAAGGTGTTGGATACGTCAAAGTAAAAGATCCAGCTTTACCATTTGGAAAATCTTCTAATCCGCGTAATGGATTCGTTCTAAAAGATTGGCGATTTGTTCCAGTTCAACTAATTGATGTTGCTGGATTAGTACCAGGAGCACATGAAGGAAAAGGAATGGGGAATCAATTCTTAGATGATCTGCGTCAAGCAGATGTATTAATTCATGTAATTGATATCTCTGGTTCAACAAACGAAAAAGGAGAATCTGTTGATCCATTATCTTACGATCCTGCAGGAGATGTCAAATTCTTGGAAGTAGAACTAGATATGTGGTATCTCCAAATATTAAAAAAAGGATGGGAAAAATTTGCACGTACAGTTGTGCAAGAAAAAGCAGCAATTCAAATTGCACTAGCAAAACAATTATCAGGATTAAAAGTAACTGAAGAACTAATTGATGAAGCGATTGTCAAATTAAGTTTAAACAAAGAAAAGCCTCATGAATGGACTGAAGAAAATCTTAAAGAACTTGCAACTTATCTTAGAAGGAAAACAAAACCAATGGCAATTGCTTGTAATAAAATAGATGTACCAGGTGCAGATAAAAATTTCACACGATTAAAAGACATGTTTCCAGATTATGCTTTTGTTGGTGTTAGTGCAGAATCAGAACTTGCATTACGTCAAGCAAGTAAAGCAGAATTGATTGACTACATTCCTGGAGAAAATACATTTGAATTCAAAGATGAATCAAAATTAAATGAGAAACAAATACAAGCTTTACAATTCATAAAAGAGAATGTTCTTCAAAAATTTGGGTCAACAGGTGTACAAAATATCTTAGATGAAGCTGTATTTGACAAATTAGGATACCTTGCAATATTTCCAGGTGGATCAAAATTAGAAGATAAAGATGGAAACACTTTACCAGATTGCTTTTTAATGCCTCCACAATCAACAGCATTAGATTTTGCATATAAATTACACACAGATTTCGGAAAGAATTTCATCCGAGCGATAGATATTCTTACAAAACGGACTGTTGGAAAAGAACATCCATTGAAGCATGGAGACATTGTAGAAATCGTTGCAGGAAGGTAAGAAATAACTTCGGAATTATTTTTTATAGTTTAAGTTTTGTGTTATATTTTTGAAAAACGAAGTTTATTTAGAAAAGTGAAGCAAACCAGAACCACATTTTTTGGAGAAAGTTCATTTTTACACAGCTAGATGAGCCAAATGCTTGAGGGGCATACAACCCTTCACAACATTCACGAAACATTTTAAGTTCTCCTTTTTTGGCACATGAAAGTTCTTTTTTATACTCTTCTCCACATTCTTCTATTAAAAAGCCCCCTAGTTCACACTTTTCACCATCATCAAAAATACAAAAACTCGTTTTTGGATCTTCAGTAAGCACCGCTTTATGTCCATGAACCTCACAAAACATTTTTGCCATACGACCAGGATCTATTTGAGCAGCTACTGTGGAAGTTAATAATATAATAACAATCAGCAGAATCATAATTACCTTCTTCATCATAGTATGATAATAATTAAATAATATATAAAGATTTTTTGATTTATTCAAACAAATATATCTGTCTTCTATACAAACCATTGTACTCCTCAACATAAATCATTAAAAAACCTCATTCTTCCTAAACTTAAATGGGTTGGGTAACGACATTAGTACAAAAACTTGGAAAAAAAGAAGAAGGGCTAGAAACACTTCCTTTCTCAGAAGCTCAAGAATGGTTAGAATCACAAGGAAAAAATCTTTCTATTACACATAATTTATACAAAGAGTTAAGTGATTACGTTCAAAAATTAAAAGATGAACGATGGTTTCTAGAATGTAAATTAGACAAATGGGAAGAGAAAGCAAATCTATTATTTGATCCAAAAGAAAAACAGGAAGTCATCCTTTTCTTTGGTGAAACACGAACGTTCTTAGATTTTTTAACATTCGCAAAAAAAATGAATATTGAAAAAATGCTTGAAATTAATAAAATTCTAGAAAAGAAGGTAGAAAAACTTCTTACAAAAATTGAAAAAAGCTCATTTGCACATGAATTCTCCTTCATTTTCATAGAAAAAGGAATAAAACAAGATGAAGAAGTCATTGTAAATCCTTTGATCCAAGTTTTAATTAGAATTAATGGATTACGAGAAGAATTTGAACAAAAAGTAAAAACTGCTGAAGTTCATAATATTATTGTCCTTCAAGAAAAACTTGTAAATCTTCAAAACTTGAGAAATAAAATACGTCAAATTCGTGAAAAAGTTCAAGAACGTAGAGAAAAGTTAGATGTTTCACTTGAAAAGAAAAATAATAAAGAGCAAGAATTAGCACTTCGTAAAAATACCCCTACCTATAGTAATCTTGCTCAAATTAAAGATCAACGTCAAAATTTATTCAAAGAACGTCAAGAATTAGAAACGGAACTTCTAACCTTTTTTAGAGATTTAAAAAATGCTTTATTAAAATATAAAGATATTCAACCAGAAAATTATATTGTGCCAAGTTACATTAGTAATCCCTTAAAAACTTTTTTAGAAGATGAAGGCCTTGCAATTCAACATGTACTTCATCACCTGAAAGCATTAATTGAATCTGGAAAAATAGAACTCCTTCTAAAAGAAGAAATGTTTTTACGAAATTTATTGGGATCAAAAAGTAATGATTATCTTTCTAATGCACATAAAAAATTGACGCATATAAAACAACAAATTGAAGGAATCACTCATGCTTTTCAAGATCGTGATTTTTTAGTTCGTGTAGAAGAGATAGAATATAGGTTAACTCATTATAACCAACAGGTAGAAATATTACAAGAAGAAGTTGTATTCCTAGAAGGTTTAGCGCGTGAGAAAGAAGATGATTGTGCGAAAGAACAATACCTTTTCCAAAAAATTGCAAAAGAACAACTTGGCAAAAATATTCATCTTGTTTTAGAAAACTTCTGATAATTTTTTTCTAATGCTATAATCCCTTGCAGTTTTTTTCCAGATAAAAAAGAAAGAGTTGCACCACCACCTGTACTTACGTGATTCATTTTATCTCGTAAATGGAATCGGTTTATTGCATCAGAAGTTTCTCCCCCACCAATAATTGTGGTAGCGGTTAATTGTGCAATTGTTTTTCCAACTTCTTTTGTTGCAGTTGCAAATTGGTGCCATTCATAATATCCTAAAGGGCCATTCCATACAATCGTTTTTCCTTTTCTCACATATCTCTTAAATAATGTGATTGATTCTGGTCCTAAATCTAATGCAATCTGGTTATTTTGGATGTTATTATATTTAACAATCTCTGAAGTAGAACGTGATGAAAGGGCTTTTGAAACTTTATAATCTATAGGTAAGATTAATTTTTTTCGCCATCTCTTATTTTCCAAGATTTGACGTGCAACATCAATTGTGCCACAATCAATTTTAGACATGCCTATGGGAATATTCATTGCACGTAAGAATGAAAATGGAAGTGCACCGCCAATTAATACATATTCTGCTTTATCCAAAGCTTGTTTCATAAGGTCAATCTTCTGTAATTTTGCGCCTCCCATCACCCAAATTAATGGTTTTTCCGCTTTCAATACTTTTGATAAATGGAAAATCTCTTTCTCTAATTGAAATCCTGCAATACTAGGTAATATCGTTGTAATTGAATTTATAGATGCGTTTTTTCTATGGCATACGCCAAATGCCTCATTGATATACACCTCACAACCTTCTGCTAAGCTATGTGCAAATGCAAGATCATTTTCATTTTCTTCACAATAAAAACGTAAATTTTCTAGAAATAATATTTGTTGAGATTTCAAATTTTTGATCTCTTTTTTTACTTTTTTTCCAATGGTATCATTTGTTTTTGTAATTTTTACCTTTGGCAATAATTTTTTTAACTCTTTTACAAGTGGATTTACTTTTAATTCATCCACCACTTTTCCCTCAGGCCTTCCAAGATGGGTTGCCATTACAATTTTACATCCTTTTGAAAGAAGAAAATGAATCGTATCCAAAGAAGCTTTAATTCTTGTGTTATCTTTAACTTTGCCTTTTTCTAAAGGAACATTATAATCTACACGTAAAAAAATAGTTTTATTCTCTAAAGGAAATGTAGTGATTGTAAATCTTTTCATAGAGTGGATTATTTTTTTGGTGTATATAAAATTTCGTATTTTGTTGTTGAATGCACTTGTTTTAACCTCTGTGTGACCACAACATATATAAACAAGATTATTATTCTAGAACTGAGTTCGCATTTTTGCAGTTATTATTATTATTATTATGTTATGAAAAAGAGGGTGATGTTTAAAATGAATAAAAAAAGATATAGTGAATTATTGTTTTTAGTAATATTAATTGGGGTACTTGCAGTATTTGCATATGCAGAATTTGCGGATCAAAGTATAAGTGTAGTTAGTCCAGCGGCTGATACAAATTATTCGGGAAGCCTTGTATTAAATGTTACCTTAAACAATACTTATGAAAGTAATGCAACAAATGTGACGTTCTTCTTTTATAATGCTGATTCTGGCACCTTAGTTTATAATGTGACCTTTGAAAATTCTACAACTAATCAAACAATTTTTAATTCTACTGTTGCTACAGCTACTTTCCTTACTGATGGAACCTATAACTTAACTGTAAATGCAACAAATAGTTCAGATATTAATATTTTTAATGACACAATTGCAACAATTCAAATTGATAATACAGCGCCTTTAGTTACAATAAATACAGCAAACAATACTTTTATTGGAACTAGTCCAACTTCTTTAGTTTTTAATGTGACAGTAACTGATTCAGGTTCAGGAGTTTTAACAACAATTGATTTACAAAATAATTCTGCATCAAATGAAAGTGCATCTCAAGTAGGATCTGCTTCTGAGAGAGAATTTAACAGAACAGTTGTTGTTGCTGAATTAGCAGAAGGAAGTAACACATTAACTGTAGTTGCTAATGATACAATTACTGCAGCTAATGGTGGAATTAATTCAAATAACTCTGAATCAATTATTGTTTGGTTAGATACAACTGCTCCAACAATAGGATTGGTTAGTCCTCCAAATGCAACATGGGTGGGTACTTTAGGTCAATACACTTTTAATTTTTCAGATGGTTCCTCACCTAATGCATCTTGTGAGTTGTTTATTGATGAGGCTTCATATGGAATAAATTCAACAACGTTGAATGATACAAATACAGTATTAACTCCAAATGCATCTATTGCAGCGGGGATACACAATTGGTATGTGAACTGTACTGATTTGGGTGCTAATGTTGGAACAAACATAAACATTGACGCATACGATGTTCTCGATGTAAATGTAACGGCACCAACGAATGCATCTTATACCTCATCAACAGATGCAGGAAATGTTTCGTTTCAGTTTAATTATTTGAGTTCATTAAATATTACAAGTGATTTATTGAACAATAATGTTTCATGCGAATTATTTGTAACAAATAGTTCTGGTGATTATTTAGCAATGGGTGTAAATGAAACAGCATTAAATAACACTGTAATGACCATTACAAACAATCAGTCTTTATTATCTGATTTAACTCCGAATGGGGCATCTGCAAATTGGACAGCTAATTGTACTTACAATAGTACAACTATTGGTGTTAATACAGGATTTTATACTTTGTTTGTGGATAATGTTACTCCTACGGTGACAGCAAGTTCTTCTTCAGTTACGACAACAAGTGCAACTTTAACTGCAACAACGTCAGAAGCAGCAACTTGTCGTTATGGGACAACTGATAGTTGGGGAAGTATGAGTACATTTACAACCACAAGTGGAACTTCTCACACTACAAGTGCAGGTAGTTTATCAAGTGGAACTACATATACGCAATATGTAAGATGTCAAGATAGTGCTTTAAATGAAGGATCGGCTTCAACATCTTTTACTACAACATCTTCCAGCAGTGGTACTGGAGCAGGAGGGGCTAGTAGCGGAATATCTACAGGAGTAACGGGTACATCTGGAAAGAGGGTCTGGACATCTTTGAATAAAGGTGAAACAGCAAAAGTTCCAATAAAGAATGGTGCTCTTGGTGTGACAAATGTAGAATTTGATATTAGTGAAACTGTTTATGGTGTGTGGTTTCGTGTTGCTAAGATTGATAGCTTTCCTTCATCTGTAAAAGGATTTGAAAAGAATATCTATCGGAAAATTGATGTGTCTAAGAGTACAAACTTGAAAGATGACTTAATTAGCAAAGGTAATATAGATTTCAAAGTTGAGAAAGCGTGGTTAACTGAAAAAGGTCTTACAAAAGAAAACATAGCTTTATTCCGTTACAACAATGATGTATGGAATCAATTAAATACTGTTCTTGGAACAGATGATGGTCAGTATATCCATTTCTCTGCGAAGACACCAGGATTTAGTTATTTCCTAATTGGTGAACGTGTTGAAGGAAATGTACCAGAAACTGTTGGTCAAGCTGCAGGTACCGAACCAGCAGTTGAGAAACCAGTTCCTGGAGCAACAACAGAACCAGTAACGGAAGCACCAGTTAGATCTCAACCAGTATGGCCTTGGGCAGTACTTGCTTTGATTGTAATTGTTGCAGGAGTATGGTTCTGGATGTCTAAGAAGAAGTAATTCTTTTTTTTTTTATTTTTTAAATTATATTGTTTTTTTTATTGTATAGGGAGTATACACTAAAAAATCATCAAATGGATTTTTTAATTTCTTCAATTACTCTCTTATTATAATCAGAAACTTTTTCACCTTCTTTTTTTGTAGTGTTTAAAGTAGAAATTAATTGTTTGGTTAATTCAAATTCTTTTTCTTTATCAAATAAATCTTGCTGTTGTAAATGTTTTTTAATAATTTCTTCTTCAACAAATTCGGGATCTGTATTAGATATCTTCATTTCTTGAAAATTTTCAGATTGTAATTTGTTTGTATTTTTCATGACAAAATATGCTCCTTGGTTGTAAAGTTGCTCAAAAATGTGTTTGAAATTAATATCTGAAACATTTCCATTTTGAATTTTTCCTTTTAATTTGATTGTAATTAATGTATCCTTTAAATCTAAATTGTTGAAATTGTTTAGGATTTCAAATGTAATCATTTCAGGTGATTTGTTAGCACAATTTAAACTTAAACCTTGATGCTTCATGGGTTCTAATGCCTTCCATGTTACTTCTTGATGATTGTTTTCGTAAGTAATGATGTAATATCCTCCTCTTCCAAATTTTTCTAATTCGTGAAAATTCACCGGAAACAATGAACCCGTGTAACTTGCAACATAATCTTCTGTTTCAACAAGGTTTGGGTGATGAATATGGCCACCTGCATAATAATGACATCCTTTAGGAAATGTGGAAAGGGGTTGTGATTCAACCATCTCTAAATCAATTGGCATCAGCTCTGTTACAGAAGTATGGAACATGAAAATCTTGTAACTCTCAGTTTCTTCTAAAACAAGATTTTCGTAATAATTTCTGTCAAGCATACCTCGTCTTCCTAAAATGCCTGTGATTTTAGCTCCTGTTTTCTGATCTGTTGTAAATTTAAGATGAAGTGATTTGTCAATCACTTCTCCTTTATGGACGTTTATTAACAAACCTGCATTCTCTAATACATCAATCATTGTTTTTCCAGAAGGCGAGAAATCATGTGATCCTGGAATCACATAAAGAGGAATTTGTTTATCATGAAGTTCTTTCAATTTTTTCGTTACAATTTTCAATGTATCTAATGCTGGGAGTGATGTATTAAATAAATCGCCTGCAAATAGGATAAAATCTACATTTTCTTCTATACATTGATCAATTGCAATAAGGAATGCATTTGTAGAAAGTGTACGCATTTTTTCATCTCTCCATGAACCAAGATGTAAATCTGCGAGATGTGCGTATTTCATATCAAGATTTGGAATTTCATGCTTTATATTTATTATTGTAATTAAAAAGAGGTGGGTCTATTGTTCTTCCTATGGCATATCAAAACTTCATTTTGGACTTTTCTACGTAAAGTTTTTAAATAACCTCTAGTTCAGCTAAGATACTGGTCCCGTGGCTTAGCTTGGTATAGCGCACGACTGATATACCTATTAAGCAGTTATCGTGAGGTCCGGAGTTCAAATCTCCGCGGGACCACTTTTCTTTATTAAAATGACCACTCAAGAATATACTCTAATCTCTATAAATCTTTAAATACCCGTTAGTACTCAAGAATACTCAATAGTATCACTTGGGGGTGTATTTATATGAAAAAAAGTTTATTAATTACGGTTGCATTATTACTTATGGTATTTCTAGTAGGTTGTCTAGATTACAAAGCTTATGAAGCTCCAGCGGGAGATGACGCAGAGCTTCTCTCAGAAATTGAACAGCTAGAAAAAGAATTAGCTGCAGAACCAGAAACAGTTGAAGAAGATGTTGTTCTTCCAGAATTAACAGAAGAAACACCTGAAACAATTTCAGAAGTACCAAGCGAATTAAAAATTGTTACAATTAAAGAAAATGAACTTCTTAAGTTAAATGTTAAAGCAAATGATCCAGATAATGATCAAGTTACCTTAACTTTCAGCAAACCACTTGATGTTAATGGACAATGGAAAACAACTTATGGAGATGCTGGAGAATATCAAGTTACAATAACAGCAACAGATGGAAAATTAAACACAGAACAAAAGGTTAAAATTGTTGTTGAACGTGTAAATGTTCCTCCGGTGATTGGAGATGTTGTTAACATCGCAGTAAAAGAAGGAGAAGTTGTAAACTTTGAACCTGTTGTTACTGATCCAAACGGAGACCCGGTAAATGTAGATGTTTCTGAACCATTAACCTCAGGAACGTTCGCAACAGACCATACAAGTGCAGGTGAATATAGTATTATTGTTTCCGCAAGCGATGGTGAATTAAACGCAGAAAAAACGTTTATCTTAGCAGTAACTGATGTTAATGAAAAACCAGTAATTGTTGGTGTTGAAAATCTAAATGTCAAAGAAGGAGATAAAGTAGAAATTAAACCTACGGTTACAGATTTAGATAACGATAACCTTGTGATTACAATTAGTGATCCAGTAGGTGACGATGGTGTTTGGTTAACCGAATTTACTGACCATGGTGAATATCAAATTACTGTAACAGTAGACGATGGCAAAGATGTCGTAACTAAAAAAATAACTTTAGTTATTGAAGATGTGAACATGCCACCACAGATTATTGAAATTGGATTAGCGTCCAATTAATTTTATTTTTTTATATTTATAATTTATATGTTGAGGGGAAGAATCATGCGACGTCAAACATTTATTGTACTATTTGTATTGCTTCTTTTAGTAACTAGTGTATTTGCTGCAACACGTGTATTTCGTGTTCAAGAAACAGATTTTGTAAAAGTAAACGTTAATGCCGTAGATCCCGATCAAGATAGAGTAACATATGCTTTCTCCAGTCCTTTAGATGAAAAAGGAGAATGGCAAACAGATTTTGGAGATGCAGGAGAATATTTCATTAATATTACTGCTTCTGATGGAAATAGTACTTCAGTTGAGCAAGTAAAAATTCTTGTTGCAAAAAAAAATCGTGCTCCTTACATTAAAGAAAAAAAAATTACAATCAAAGAAAATGAAGTTGTTGATTTAAAGAAAGTTGTTGAAGATCATGAGAATGACCCTTTACGATTCTTATTCTCTGGCCCATTTGATAAAGAAGGAATTTGGAAACCAAGTTATTCCGATGCTGGTACTTATGTTTTTACATTTACTGTAGATGATGGCGAATATAAAGTTCCAGCAAGAGTAGAAATCATTGTCACACAACAAAATCAACCGCCTGAAATCATCTCAGTTTTTTCTGATACAAACATCATAACTGCAAAAGAAGGAGAAAATCTGAAATTCTTTGTAACGTCACAAGACGGCGATGGTGATGATATTAAGACAATTTGGAAATTTGATGGAAGATTAATTAGTCAAGAATCAAAAGATTCTTACGCCTTAGATTTTGATAGCGCAGGAAAACATGAATTGGAATTAACCTTAGATGACGGCGATGATTCAATTGATCGGAAATGGGAGCTCATGGTTGATAATACCAACAGAAAACCAGAATTTGGAGTTGGAGAATACACTGTAAAAGAAGGTGAAAAAGTATTTTTAAAATTACCTTCAAAAGATCAAGATGGAGATACTTTGTCTTATACTTTTGGAACTCCCTTTGATGAGAATGGAATGTGGGCAACAAATTATGATGATGCAGGAAATCTTAAAGTCACAATCATTGCAAAAGATCAAGAATTCACAGTAAAAAAAGAAGCAATCATAACAGTTCTTGATGTAGATAGGAAACCAGAACTATTGTTGCCAGAAAGTTTAACTGTACGGGAAGGTGAACAATTAAATTGGAATATTAATACTACGGACCTAGATGGAGATGCTGTAACTTTGACCATTGAAGGTGCGCCAGAAGGTGCAACATTATATTCAAACAACAAAATCTTTGTCTATGAACCAGGATTTGATATTCTTGTTCGGAAAGGGGGATTTTTTAGTAATATTTTAAATTCATTACGATTAGAAAAATATTTTATTAAAAATCAAAAACATAAATTAACTGTGAAGGCATGTGGAAAAGATCTTTGTAGTAGTGGCACAACAAACCTTTACATCAAAAATGTAAATCGTGCTCCTTCGTTTGATCAATTACCTAAATCTGTTACAGTTACAGAAACAGAATTATTAACCTTATTACCAACTGCTATTGATCCAGATGGAGATGTTGTACATTTCTCATTTTCAGAACCTCTTGATTTAAGAACTGGAAAATGGATCCCAATGTATGGGGAGCATGGTGTGTATGAAGTGTACATTGCAGCAGAAGATGGCGAATTAACAACAACAACGCCTGTAGAGATACGTGTTCTTAAAAAGAATAGAGAACCTTCATTGAATGTACGAGATGAAGTTCTTGTGAATGAAGGTAAACCATTTTCCTTTTTAGTTGGAGGAAGTGATGAAGATCACGATAACTTAACCTTAGTATTGAAAAATTTACCCAAAGGAGCATCATTTAATGATGGACGTTTTGAATGGACTGCACCTGCAACATTTGTTGTAAATAAAACAGATTCTTGGTGGAATAATCTTGTAAGCAGAGGGTCCTATAGTAATAAAAAATTAAATTCAGAAAAAAACATCATGTGGTTAGAATTTGCAGCATATGATGGGATTGCAGAAACAATTCATCCTGTGAAACTAACTGTAAAAAACGTGAATCAAAAACCAACAATTGTAGATTACAGTCCAAATCAAACACTTCAAGTAAATGTGGGTGAACCAGTTGTCTTTACGATTCTTGGTGAAGATCAAGATGGCGATGAATTGCATTACAGTTGGGATTTCGGATTACGACAAGGACAAATTAAAGGTTCAAACGCAGTAGAGCGAACATTTGTTGCTTCTGGGAACAAGAAAGTTTCTGTAGAAGTAAGTGATGGACGAGATTCTGTAGGATTTGAATGGTCAATTGATGTTGTAGAAACCTCTCAAGTTGTACTTCCTTCATCTGATCCTGGATTGTTTAAGGTTTATGTGATTGAGGGATGAATTTCCTCCACAACCTTAATAAAACCTCAATCTCCCTGACGTATTATGGATGAAATTCAATTTCTCGCAATAGAAACGATTAATAAAGGAAAACAAGCAATCGTGTTTGTACCGAGTCGTGCATCTGCAGAAAAGACCTCTGAAGATATTTCTAAGCTTGTTGATGCACATCATTTAGATCTAGAATCAGAAGTTCTCAGAGCAGCATCAACACCAACGAAACAATGTAAAAGACTTTCTAAAATAATTCGGAAAGGAGTTGCATTTCATCATGCTGGTCTTCTTCAGAAACAAAAAGATTTGATAGAAGAAGAATTCAAACAAGGAAAAATTAAAATCATCTGTGCAACACCAACACTTGCAGCAGGTTTAAGTTTACCTGTTTTTCGTGTCATAATAAAATCTTTAAAACGATTCTCTGGAAGATGGGGAATGGATTGGATTCCAGTTTTAGAATATCTTCAAATGGCGGGACGTGCAGGAAGACCAGAATACGAAGCGTATGGAGAATCTATTGTCATTGCAAAAGATGAAGCACATAAAACAGAAATCTATGAGAAATATGTTTGTGGTAAACCTGAAGAAATATATTCTAAACTTGCAGTAGAACCGGTTTTACGAACTTATTTGTTATCTCTAATCTCGTCTGGTATCATTAGAGATGAAGAATCCATGAAACAATTCTTTGCAAAAACGTTCTGGGCACATCAGTATAAAGACATGGATAAATTAGAAATGATTATGGATAAAATGCTTGATCTTCTTGATGGGTGGGAATTTGTAAATGTGATTGGACAAACAGAAAAGAAAGATGATTTTCAATTTGCAAGTTCCATAGGAAAGAAAACAAACAAATTAATGAAACCAACATTAATTGGAAAACGTATTTCTGAACTTTATTTAGATCCATTAACAGCAAATCATCTTATTGAATGCTTGAAAGAATATAATGCAGAGAAAGAAGTATTCTCATTATTACAAATGGTAGCCCATACACTAGAAATGCGTCCTCTCTTAAGATTAAAAGTGAAAGACGACTTTGTTCAAGAAGAATTGACACAACGATTTGATCAATTGCTTAAAGAAGAGCCAAGTGAATTTGATTTAGATTACGACGATTTTTTGAAATCAATCAAAACAACCTTATTCTTTGAAGATTGGATTAATGAAAAAAATGAAGATTTTCTTATGGAAAAATTTGGTATCCGTCCAGGAGAAATTCGGATGAAATTAGAATCAGCAGATTGGTTACTATATGCAGCATCTGAATTAGCAAAGATAGAGGGTTATAATGAACTCATTAAAGACATTCACAAACTACGAATTAGAGTTAAAAATGGAGTCAAAGAAGAATTGTTACCCCTTCTGAAGTTAAAAGGAATCGGTCGTATGCGTGCACGAAAGATGTATATGAATGGATTAAAAGATCTTGGAGATTTGAAAAAAATAGATTTGGTAAGTTTATCACAGATTCTTGGAAAAGCAGTTTCAACCAGTATCAAGAAACAGTTAGGGGAAGATGTGGTTGTTGTTCCAGCTGGGAAACTAAAAGGGCAATTGAGTTTAGAGAAATTCTGAATATTTATATATGACTACTTCTTATCATTTATTATGGAAGGAAATACTTCAAAAACATTAACAATTATGTTCATAGATCTCGTAGGTTACACTTCTAAAACACAAACCTTAACACGTGAACAATTTCATCAATTACATGATCTTTTTGATGATATTGCGAAAAAAACTATTCAAAAATTCCAAGGAAAAATTGTAAAGAAAATTGGTGATGCATATCTTTTTTACTTTGAATCGCCAACCGATGCCGTTCATTGTGGTGTTGACCTACAGAAAAAATTTCATGATTACAATGAATCTCACAAACAGAATCCTCTTTCTATTAGGGTAGCATTGGATCAAGGTGAAGTAATAATACGTGAAGGGGATGTTTATGGGTCATCCGTAAACCTTGCATCTCGGATAGAAAGTATCACACCTGCAAATCACATTTATTTTAGTGAAGCTGTTCAAGATGCAATGAATAAAAATGAAATTCCCTATATGGATATGGGGTATCATGAATTCAAAGGGTTCTCTGAACCACGAAGAGTTTTTCGTGTTACTTGGGATTATGAAATCCCAAAATGGTATCAACACCCTTCAGTCCATGTTGCATCTGCTTTTGTTGTAGTTGTAATCATCTATCTTATTGCCAAAAAAATATTTTAAAATGGTCTTAAACATTGCACATCGCGGAATTCCTGTACTTGAAGCAGAGAATACTCTTGCTTCTTTTAAGAAAGCGATTGAATTAGGTGCAGATATGATTGAATGTGATGTCCATCTGTCAAAGGATGATAAAATAGTTGTTATTCATGATAATACTGTTAATAGAACAACTTCTGGGAAAGGAAAAGTTTCTCATTATACCTCCATTGAATTATGGGGGTTAGGAGTTCCTTTACTTGATGATATCTTAAAGCTAGGTTGTAAATTCAATGTTGAAATTAAAGACTATAGAGCTCTTAATGTAATGGAATTAAATGAGAATGTTTTGTATTCTTCAGATAAAGCACGAATTTTAATGAACATCAAGAAAAAAAATCCTAAAGTTAAAACATCCTTGGTTTTTTCTTCAAGATTACTGAAATGGTTATTACTTCATTTTGCTGATGTGGCGAAGGTCGATGCGGTTTCTTTACATGATAAACTAGCTTCTCAAAAATTAATTAAAAAACTTCAGAGAAATAATCTTAAAGTCTATGTTTATACTGTTAATTCTAAGGAGCGTATTGAAAAATTGATTTCTTTTGGTGTGGATGGGATCTTTACAGATGATGTTCGTTTATTCAAAGAACAAAAAACAAAATGACAGGCAGAATCAAACATCCCATTAAATGATTCTTACCAATGCCCCAAATGGATGAAACTAACCCAATTGCCGTTGCGGTAAACAAGATTGTTAATCCAATCACGCCGTCAAAATAAAATGTTAAAAGTATAATAAACCCTAAGATTGAATAAACAACCATCTTGTAATTGACTTTTACAATCACATTTGCAAATATTTTTGAAATTTTTAATGTTAAAATTGTCGCAATCCCTCCCACAACTAATGCTACCCCTAAAAAAAGAATCATCTCTTCTAATCCTACACCTCCAAGAAGTGTTTTCACTGTTACAATTGCACCATTTCTCGCTTTGTCTAAAACGTAAGCAGTTCCAATACTGATTAACATGTTTGCAGTGTTTATTCCACCTACTAAAGAAAGAAAACCTTCATCCCCAATATCTCCGACAACATTTGTTGCAACGATTGCAGCTTGAGAAGACCCGAACCCTGGAAGAAACGCAGCGATAAACCCAACACCACTTGCAGCTGTAATAGCTTTCGTTGCATTCTTTTTAGATATGGTTAATGGTTTTGAAAAATCCTGTTCCGGGATGGAAGAATTTTGTGCAAGGCTCATTATGAGGATAGAAAATCCAAATAGTCCTGATAACATTGGAAATAATGGTTGTTCTAAATTTGGAATTGCGGTTAAGACAATTAGACCAAGAACTCCTGCTAACATAAAAGCAAGAAAACTTTTGATTCTTTTTCCTTTATCTTTTCCAATCATAAAAATCATAATTCCAGATAAAATGTATCCAATACTTCCTTTAAGGATTGGTGCAAGTATTCCCATACTAACAATAAAAATAGGAAACAACAAGATTCCAAGAAGCAAGCAACCCAAAGATCCAATCACCGTATATGTAATTGCATTATGTCCTTCTCCATTGTGTAATAAGCGGTGACCCGGTAATACGTTAAGCTCTTGGCCAGCATCAGGAGCTCCAAGATAAATAGAAGGAATGGAATCTAGGAATGAATGGGTGATTGCTAATGAGATTATGTAAATTGCTAGTGTAATTGGAGAAGTGATTGACAGCAAGACAGCAGAGAAAGATATCATGATTACTGAGAGTAAGTTTACATGGATTCCTGGGACTAATCCTGTGATAATGCCTGAACTCACGCCAAGGATAATTGCAAATATTACTTCTACAAAACTCATGGCATTCTGACAAACTGTTTTCTTTTAACTATATCTTTACATTAAAAACTATATTCTAAACCCTACATCACCACACAATCTTTATAAACGTCAAATATTTCCTATTCTTTATGGTAGGTGTAGATGTTGGCCTTTTCCTAGAGTTAGGTATAATTATTATTGTTGCAGCTCTAGCAGCATTTATTTTACGTCTTCTAAGACAACCACAAATTCTTGCTTATGTTCTTGTTGGTGTGCTTATTACTCCTGTATTTGGTCTGATTGTAGATACAAGTTTAATTGAATCTATGTCTCTTATTGGTATTGCATTCTTGTTATTCATTGTAGGGATAGAAATGGATTTAAAATCCTTAAAAAGTGTTCTTCTTGTTTCAACGTTAGGGAGTGTACTTCAAACAGTCATTCTTTTTGTAACGGGATACCTTGTTGCACTTCTATTAGGATTCTTAAGTTTGGAAGCAGCATACATTGGATTGATGCTTGCATTTTCTTCAACAATGGTTGTGATGAAATTACTTTCCGATAGAAAAGAACTTGCAACCCTCCATGGAAGAATTGCAATTGGAACTCTCTTAACACAAGATATTGTTGCTATTTTTGCACTTTCTATAATGACATCTATTAATGGAGTGAACACGGCATTATTAGCAATTGCATTTGTTAAATTTCTGATTCTTTTTGGAATTGCATATCTTGCAAGCAGATTCTTATTTCCTGAAATGTTCAAATTTGCAGCAAAAAATCAAGAACTTCTTTTAATTTTATCCTTAGCCGTTTGCTTTACATTTTCATTATCCTTCTCTTACATTGGTTTTCCCGTTGCAATCGGTGCATTTTTAGCTGGAATTTCATTAGGTAATCTTGAATATCATATAGAAATCATTGCAAAAATGAAAAGTCTTAAAGATTTTTTTGCATTATTATTTTTCGTCTCTTTAGGGATGGGTCTTTCACTTGGTGTGATTCAAAAAATGTGGTTCCCCTTAATAATCATTTTAGTTCTTGTTATGTTTGTGAAACCCCTTGTAATTATGACAATTACTTCATTATTCAAATACACTAAAAAACCCTCCTTTTTAACTGCAAATTCTCTTGCTCAAGTAGGTGAGTTTTCATTAATACTTGCTGCGCAAGGTTTGCTTTTGAAACATATCACCCAAGATTTGTTTTCATTAATTGTAATCACAGTTTTATTTACGATCACTACTACCTCCTATTATGTTGAATATAATCAATTTTTCTTCCGTTTACTTAAGAAACCGTTATCTATTTTTGATAGATTTACAACTCAGGGGTTGGAATATCTTCCTTCTGAGGTAAGACCGAAAATAGTCTTATGTGGTCACGATCGTGTTGGATATAGTATTCTTCGAAGTCTACATAAAAAGAAAAATAAAGTTCTTGTGATAGATTATAATCCTGAAGTTATTAATCACGTTGTGAGCGAAGGATATCATTCAATTTATGGGGATGTTACAGATGATGAAATCATGGATAAGATGAACTTAAAAGAACTTTCTATGTTTATTTCAACAATCCCTCGTGTTAAAGATAACATTCATTTATTGCGTAAACTTAGAGAAGTTAATAAACGTGCAAAAGTAATCATGACTGCAAATGATATTGATGAATCTTTTAAATTGTACGAGTTGGGCGCAGATTATGTAGTGCTTCCACATTTCTTAGGTGGAGAGCATGTTTCAAATCTTATTGATAAAATCCATAAGAAAAAGATAAATCTTAAAGACCATAAAGAGAAGCATATTAAGCATTTACATCATCGGAAGAAGATGGGTCATGCACATCCTACACATCATTAGGTTTTTTCTAAATCAAAAAGATAGGTCAATTAATTAGAAACATTTAATAAAAAACAGGCTATTTTCTACTTATTAACATAACCTACGAAATGAACCAACAAAAAACAATCCTGTTTTTTGAGATTCATTCATCATTACATTCCTCATGAACTTCCAAAAACTAACACCTGTACCTCAAAAGAAAGAATTACTAGATCTAGCGTTTAGAAAAGCACGTCTGAAAGGAGTTCAAAAGAAGTTTGTAGGTAATTGGCTGCAAAAGATTCGGTACAAAGAAAACTTGAAATTAGATATTGTGAAGGATACCTTAGTTACAAGATTAATGAAAGTTCTCCAAGAATTTCCAAATACCATGGATTTAAATGATTTTTACGTAGAATTAATCAAACTAACTTTAGATTATGTGGAATTAAAAAAATCTTTTGGGGCTCTTGATTGGGCAATCAAACAGATTGGAAAAGTTCATCGTGTTCATATTGTGAAAGTAAATGAAGAGAAAGAAGGTGCAAAAGTTAAGAAAATTACGCTTCAATATTATGGGAGGATTGCGTCTATTTTAAAACAAATTAATCCTCAATTAAAATATTTAGAACAATCACGAAAAACATTACGAAAATTTCCTGCAATTAAAGAACTTTTTACTGTTTGCTTATATGGATTTCCAAATGTTGGAAAAACAACTATTTTGAACAAATTGACTGGTACTAAGGCAAAAGTTGCAGCATACTCGTTTACAACAAAAAGTATTAATGCAGGGTATATGAAACTCAATGATACGAAGGTTCAAGTTCTTGATGTACCTGGAACTTTAGCACGTAAAGATAAAATGAATGATATTGAATTGCAAGCAGAACTTGTCTTGAATGAAGTTGCAAATGTTGTGGTTTATATATTTGATTTAAGTGGTGCAAGTGGATATTCAATTAAAAATCAAGAACAATTACTTCAGAATTTAGGAAAGAAAAGAAAAGTTTTTCCATTTGTGAATAAACAAGATATCACAGATGAATCTCTCTTAAAAGAATTCACTGTTAAACATTACACTTTAGAGGAGATCAAGGCAGAAGTTGAAAAATTGATGTGATCTCTTTTTTTTGTGATCTTTAGTTTCTTTGTTGTGAAACTTCGTAAGTTCTTAGTTGTTCAAATAGGAAGCTTTATAAACGTTAAAATATTCCTTTTGTGAAGGTAGAAGACATCTCCGTGTTGCGTATGTTAAAAACCGTAGGCACCTGTGTAATTTCTACACCACCCCCCGTCTGCGGTTTTTAACTGCCTCCCATAACAAAATGAATCTCAATGAAGAAAAACTATCACGAGCTATAAGCGCGTATTCTAGACGGCATATTCTCCGTTTACTTGCAGACAAAGAAATGAAAGTTAAAGATATTGCTGCTACAACTAAAATGTCAGTTTCACTAGCTTCTCGTCACTTAAAATTTCTTCATGATCTTGGTTTTTTAACAGTTAAGAAAAAAAGTCCATTCAAATTTTATTCTTTAAAAATCAAAGAATTAAAAAACCTTTTGGCACTCTATGATAAGGTGATAGATAAATTATGAAAACAAAAAAAGGGGCAAGATGTGTACATAAAGAACGAATCATCCTACTCTGGGTAGTCTTTGCTGTAATCTTGTTATTTGTGTTAGCTTCACCTATCTCTTCATTTGAAAATAAAAAAATTAGTTGGATTCAAGAATCTCTTAGTGGATTAGTTGGGCCTGGGAACTTATTAACAGGAGCAGTCATTGGGACGCAGGAGTATGGCACTTTTGCTGAGGGAGATGAGGATACTACTTTGTGGGATATTAATATCTCTTCTACAGGTAATAATCCAGATTCTGCTGTTGATTTAGTAATAAATTCGGAGGATCACGTGTTTGTTGTAGGAAATGGAAGTAATTTACAAGGCATTACTACTGCTTCTGATTGGTGGATTAAATCTTTCCTTCCTGATGGGACTGAAAATACAACCTGGGATATTAATGTAAGTGAAGGTCTTCCAGGAACAGCTGAAAGTGCAACTGGTGTTACTCTTGATTCAAATAATAACCTTTATGTTATTGGGTATCTCAATGATTTTGTTGATTTACCAAGTCAAAAAGATTGGGTAGTTAAAAAATATTTTTCCAATGCTACTGAAGACTTAAATTGGGATCTTGGATTTTCAAATGGAGATCCTCCAGCTGGTGATGACATCCCTTATGATGTTGCAAATGATTCTAATGATAATATTTTTGTTGTTGGAATGGGAACTAATTTAGATAGTGGAAGTAGTGGTGAGGATTGGTGGATCAAGAAAATGAATTCTAGTGGTGTAGAAAATACAAGTCATTGGGATTTAAATTTTACTTCAGATGGTACTCAGAGTGATATTGCTTATGCTTTAGCTGTAGATTCAAGTGATAATGTTTTTGTTGTTGGAACTGGAAATGGTTTAAATGCTCCTCCCGCTACTGGTGCAGATTGGTGGATCAAGAAATTTGATTCTGATGGAACTGAAAATACAACTCATTGGGATCTTAATTATTCTAATGCTATTGGAGGAGATGAAATTGCATATGATATTGCTATAGATTCTAATGGTAATGTTTTTGTTGTAGGGGTTGGTCAAAATTTAGCTGGTTTTACTTCTGGTTCTGATTGGTGGATCAAGAAATTTGATTCTGATGGAACTGAAAATACAACACATTGGGATAAGAATTTTTCTGGTAGTGATAGTGCTTATGAATCTGCTTATGGAGTTACGGTAGATTCCAATGATGACGTTTATGTTGTTGGTGCATTTGTTGCTGGTAATAATGCTGCCAATACAGAATGGTTAATTAAGAAATTTTTAGCTAATGGAACGGAAGACACATCAAGTTGGAATTTAACTAATACTTCTGCACGATCTTTTGATGATACCGCTTATGCGGTTGCTGTTAACTCAGAAAATAATGTAACTGTCGTTGGAGAAGTATATGACATTGATTTAGAAACAAAAGGTTATGATTGGTGGATAAAGAGTTATGAAGGAAATTTTACTGCTGCTGAATCTCCTTCTGCTCCTGTAGGAACGTTAGGAAACTTTTTTGATGATTTCACCAATAGTCCAAACGCCACACACTATCAGAATGAAACTCTTCAAGCTATAGAAATGACTTTTGAACATGATTCAACAAATGAAGTGATAACTTTCAATGCTTCTGTTGTGGGTGGTCGTTCAACTCACGAATTGTTTACGCTTGAAAATATTACGATGGCAGACTTTAACGCTACTGTAAATATTACTATTGAGAATACTTCTAGTTCACTTTCTGCTTCTACTTTTGTAACTGCATCTTTAGCTTTAATCAACCAGAGTGATTCTGATTTTTTTAATGGTTGTCAAGTTAATATTGATGATACAGGAGAAACAACGTTATCAGCAGCAAATACAACAGGTGGATTTTCATCAAATCTTTCAGAAACAAATGTTGCTCCAAATGGTACGATGTATATGGAATTTTATAGTGATACAAATCTTTTAAACTGTACTTATGATGGACAAGAAGCTTCTATTCTTGTGGAAATGGATACAGAATTCGCTTTTGGGGTTCGTGCTGATATAGCACCAGGAACACCGACTGGTGATGTGAATATTACTTTTGATGAATTAAATTATTCTTTAGGGAAAATAGTGCCTGCTGAAAGTGTAGATTGTGGATTAATTGCAACTGATACAACTATGAATCAAGATGTTACTACTATTGATACTTGTTTCTCAATAATATCGGATGATATTTCCTTAGATTGTGCTGGTTACTCAATTGAATTTGCAACAACAAGTGAGGGACATGGAGTAAATATTACTGGAAGAGATAATGTAACTGTAGAAAATTGTGTGATTGAAGAAGGTGCTGCAAATGGTATTTCTGCTGTTCTTGTTGAATCTTCTGCGAATATAACCCTTCAAAATAATAATATCACAACAATTGGTGATTCTGTAGTGGGGATTGAATCTGGTGATAATACAAATTTAAGTAATTATATTGATAATAATATTACCACCACAAATAATGGTTATACTATTTACATCGCTGGTCAAGATAATAATATTACTGATAATATTTTAACAGCTACCACCGGTGCAGGTATACGAGTTCTTTGGGCAAATGGAGATCGTGGAATTTACCAAGGAAATACCATTGTTGGAAACCCAGCAAGTGCAATTGGAATTGAAATTGATGGACAAAATAATTCTATCCTTAATAATGATATCTTTGTAGATGGAACAAGTGCGTGGTCAATAAGATTAAGTTCATCGGATTTTAATTTAATTGATTCAAATAATTTGACAGCAACAAATACAGGTGGGATTGGAATTTATATGATTGGGACGTCTGATAATAATACATTAATTAATAATAATATTACTGCATCAACAGTAAATGAACTTGAACTTAGTGATGAAACTGGCGATTCTTATACTAATGTTTTAATTTATAATAATTCATTTGGTCAAATTAACTGGACAAAAACAAACTTAACGACAGCTCAAAATTTAAGTGTTGGTATTACGGTTTTTCTAGAGGATAATAACATTGGTGTTTTAGATGATGAAACAAATATGCAGAATCTTAATACTTCTGCAGAAATTCAATTATTTGGACTAACCTCTTATACTTCCACTCCTCAATTATTGAAGAACGGTGTTAGATGTGATAATGGAGATTCTTGTAACATTAGTTTTGATGCTACAAATGATATCCTTTATGCTAATGTTAGCTCATTTAGTAATTATACCACTTTAACCAATGACGTAATCTGTGGAAATCTTACCTCTGATACGACTATGAGTCAAGATTTGACAAATGATTCCTCTTGTTTTACCTTTGGTGCAAGTGATATCACGTTGGATTGTGCTGGGTACCAGGTTAATAGTACAGGCGAAATCTCTCTTAGTGCCGTATTTATGGATAATACTATTAATACTCCTACTTATGAAAATATAACTCTCCAAAATTGTGACTTTCGTCATTTCCCCAATAATATCATATTTCTTTCAGTTAATCACAGTCGTGTCTCTAATATCACTTTGGTAAATGGATCTTCCGGTTTTGACGTTTTTAATTCTACTATTGAAAATATAACTGCAATAAGTGGAAATATGGATATTATTTTAGGAAATTTAAGCACTTTTGAAAATATTAATTTAACCAACGATAGCGTGTTCGGTGTATTTGAAAGTTACGAAAGTATCTTTCACAATATCACTGTTGTTCAAACAAGTGATAACGCAATATCTCTAACAAGTTTTGAAAATAATAATTTAACAGACATTACTATTTACAATGTTTCAGATACAGGTAATGATGGTGTTCTACTTGCTTCTTCTGGGGTTCATAGAAATAATTTTGAAAGAATTACAATTCAGAATAGTGCAGTTAAATCAGTAGGTCTTGCTTCTGGGGATAATAATACCTTTTTCAATAGCACTTTTTCAAATATTACAGAAGGTTTTGTACTTACTGGTTCATCTGCTGGTAATATTTTCACTAATGTTGAAATTAATGTTTCCGGAATTGGTGTTTTAAGTATGGATGATACAAGTTCAGGAAACAACACCTTAATGTATAATAATTCTTTTGGTTTAATCAATTGGACAAAAACGAGCTTGGTTACACTTCAGAATTTAAGTGTTGGGACTACCATTTTCTTAGAAAATAATACAGTAGGAGTATTAGATGACGAAGATAATATGGATCAATTAAACACTTCGTCTAAAATAGAATTACATCTTCTCAATTATTCCGAGACACCTCAATTATTGAAGAATGGTGTAAGATGTGATAATACCAATGCCTGTAATATTAGTTATAGTAGCATAACGAAAGTTCTTTCTGCTGACATCTCTTCCTTTAGTAATTATACCACTCAAGATGCAGTCCCAGACACTACAACTCCAACAATTACCGTAGAATATCCTACAAACAATTCCAAACAAAATGAAACCACCATTGCTTTAAACTTTACAGTAGCTGATGATGAATCAGTTGATGCTTGTTGGTACAGTTTAGATGATGGGGCAAATACAACAATTGCAAGTTGTGCTAACACAACAATTACACCAGGACGAGGACCACACAACCTTACTGTTTATGTCAATGATACCTCTAATAATATGAATAATTCTGGACGAATTAATTTTACAATTAATAATTTCCCTACATTAAGTAATTTAGTTCTTAACACGACTGACCAAACAACAAATAATACAAACCAAAATCTTACTGCCTCTTGGACAAGTAGTGATGAAGATGGAGATAGTATTCGTAATATTACAAATTGGTTGTTGAATGGTTCTTCAATAGCAGTACTTTATCTTCCATTTGAAGGTGGTTCAAACAGCACATTCACAAAAGATTATTCCACTTTTAGTAATAATGCAACAGTAAGTGGTGCAACCTATAATATCACTGGTTTCAAGAACTCACATGGGTCCTACCAACTTGATGGAATTGATGATTACCTGAATGTAAGTCATAATGAAAGTCTTAACATCACTGAAGAAATTACAATTATGTTCTGGGTACAAGATCCTGTTAGTGAATGGGGGGATAATTATACAGAAACAAGTCTTACTGCAACGTATGCTAATACCGGGTGTACTACGACCGATTATTCGGGTTCTGATGATGCTATGAGAACAGCAACTTTAGGATTTGATTTTCCTTTCTTTGATAGAAACATAAGTGATACAGATACAGTTTATATGGATACTAATGGGCGTATAAGTTTTGATGATAGTACTTCTGATTTTGGTCCAGATGCTACTGAAATGCAAAATGAAGAAAACATCGCTGCAAATTGGCAGGATTACGGTGGTGCTAGTGAGAATAATGAACATATTTGTACAAACCAAGGAGTTGCACCAAACAAATGGGCTTCTTTTGCATGGGATAGTTCATTTTATAATGGTGCTGGCACTGTTCAGGCAGAGATTATTCTTTATCAAAATGGGACCATCGACATTATCTATGGTACTATTGCTGCTCACGCCGATACGTGGTATCGTGGGATCAGTAATGGAACTGGATCAGATTATGCTTACACTACTGATACTACATTAAGTGGAGCAGAAAGTAACACTGCTTTTAGATACACTCCTCCAGCTATAGTTGCGGCTGAAGGATCTGAAACTTCTAATCGGACATTAGTAAGTAAAGCTGGGAGTTATACAATACAAATGAAAAATATGACGGTCTCTGCATATATCAATGGAACTGATGAAGATAGTGTTACCTTAACCATTGATAAAAATTGGACACACCTAGCAATGACATATAATGGTAGCGATTTGAAATTATACAAAAACGGTGCATTAGCAAATAACACGAGTTTCTCTGCTACAATTGAATCATCAATTAGCGATGTAATCATTGGAGATTTAATTAATGGATCTATGGATGAGGTTTATATCTTCAATCGTAGCCTCTCTGCTAATCAAATTTCTGCAATGTACAATAACCAAACAGATATAATTGTTTCTCAAGAAACTTCAGAGGATGATAATTGGACTGTTGAAGTTACACCTAATGATGGTTTTGCAGATGGAGAAACAAGCAGTTCTGGTGAACTAATTGTTCTTGCTGATAATAACCCTACAATTCTTGATCTTATTCCAGCACTTAATTCACAATATAACACATTAGAAACTATTGAAATTGCAGTAAATGTTACTGATGATGTAAGTGTTTCGCAAGTGTATGCAAACGTAAGTCTTTCTAATGGAACTATTGAAGAGGTAGAATTAAGTTTTGATAGTAACAACAGGTACAATAACACCTATACAATTCCAGTTTCAGTAGGTGGAATATATAATATAACATTTATTGCAAATGATACGGCAGGAAATTATAATACGACAAACATTACAAATTTTACAGTTGTTTTTACAGATACAGACAGTGATGGGTCTGATGACCTTGCAGACACATTAATTGGAAATGAATCAGATATTTTAACACAAGGAATTTCTGGATTGAATATTACGGTTGGTGGAAATCAATCAAACGGAACTTTCACAGGTGTTCATGAAGTCTTGTTCTATAATGAAACTACTTTATTCATCAACTTTACGCATAACTTTAGTTCTTCAGGATTGAATTTAAGTAACTTTACAATAAACTTTACTTCAACTTCATTAGTAATGAACTTTAGTGAACAAATTCAATCTGAATATAATAAAACTTTTTATTTTCCAGATAATGGTTATACTTCCATTTGTGTAGAGAACGCAGAAATCAATTCAGATGCAGATATTAGTTCCGGTTGTAATGGAGATGATGAAACTAATTTTGATACTTGTCTTGGAGTTAGCACGGGAACTACAATTAATAGTATTACGTGTTATGATAATGGTACTACCATTACAATTCAAAACTTAAGTTTTTCTGGAATCAGGGGAACTACAACTTCCGCTGCAGTTACTCCGCCTGCAGCTGATTCTGGAAGTCCTGGTGGGTCTCCAGGTAGTAGTTTACCACCTTCAACTGATGCTAGCGAATCTTCTGATTCTACCGATACAGAAGGTTCTAATTCAGAAACCTCTGATGCTACAGATTCGTCTGGACCAACAGGTGCAGCTGTTACACCTCAAGGATCTTCAAATCTTGCAGGACGTGCATTCTTTGGTGACTTTGGTGAATATTCCGAACAATTTGGACGTTATATCTTAACAGGAATATTAGCAGTTCTAGCACTTGGAACATTCACTTATGGTGGAAGAAAAATTCATCATAAAATCAAACATCGACACACTTTAATTCATAAACCTATGGAACGTGCTCCCGAAATGGACTTAAGATTAGTACCAATGACATTAATTGATTCCAAAGAACCAATGGGTGACAAAATTAATAATATTAACAAACAACTTGCAGCATTACAGATTGATGAAGTCCCAATACCTAAGAATAAAAAACGATCTTTAAGATTATTCAAGAATAATACCAAAGAAGTTGTTCTTGCAAATGAACTTCAAAATTTAAATAACGAAATCCACGGTTATGATAAACCTCAAGTTATTGATGAACCTTTAGGAAAACAGGAATGGGATAATCAATTAGAAGAAATTGAAATTAAACTTGATAATGTTAATCAAAAATCTTCAGTAAAACCAAAAAAGAAAAAATCTTTTTCAAGATTCTTTCAACGAAA
Source organism: Candidatus Woesearchaeota archaeon (assembly GCA_018655525.1). Lineage (GTDB taxonomy): Archaea > Nanobdellota > Nanobdellia > Woesearchaeales > GW2011-AR9 > 1-14-0-10-32-24. The sequence goes on from JABIJM010000007.1 coordinate 56,710, forward strand.
TACGAAAGAAGTCGTTTTAGCTAATGAACTTCAAAAATTAGATAACGAGATTCATGGTTATGAAAAATCTAAAGTAATTAATGAACCTCAGGTGAAACAAGAATGGGATACGCGTTTAGAACAAATTGAAAAAGAACTTGGAACAGTCAATGTTGATTTTGGTAAAGGAAGAGTTGTTACAAAAATCGCTGAATCTAAAGATGATTTTGGAGATACTCAAAATGCTCTCTTGAATAAAGAATTAGACCATATCTCTCAGAAATTACAAGGGAAAGAACCATTCCCTTCAAAATTTAATAATCCTAAAACTCAAGAAAATGCTGGGGGATCTGAACTTGAAGAACTTGAGCGAGAAATTAAAAAGTTAAAAGAGATGTAATTTTAAGAATATTTCTAAAAAAATTAATTTAATCCAACAACATTAATTTTGCAACTACAAGGAAACTTCTTAGAAGCACGAGACATAGCTTCTTTTCCTACTTTTGTATTTGCTTTGTTAACACGTACTTCAACTAATACTTGACCTTCTTTTACACGTGCAGCACAACCAATGGATTTACCATAAGATTTCTTCATACCTGTGGATAAACGGTCAGCACCTGCTCCTGAAGCTAATGCATTTTCTCTAAGAACGTGATGAGGATATACTTTAATACGTAAATGATATTCTTTTTTACCAAGAGTCCTTTCTAATAACCTGTTTGAAGTCATCCTAGATGATTCAAGAGCGTTACTTCGTATGTTCATAGCTCTTGTAGATTTTAATTGTATTACGGTATCAAATTCTTTACTGGGATCACCCATATCAAACTTAATTACATTCATATGAGGAAATCCACCACGTACGAAGTTTTTAGTTGTATATTTACTAACTCTTGTATAAGGTCGTTCAAGTTTCTGATATGCTGCGAATTTACGTAATTTAGCCATATTTAGGCTTAATAAGATGGGTCCTTTATAAATATTTTGGCATATAGTGTGTTAATTCACTAATTGGTGTGTTTATTACAAATATTAAGCAAATTTTATACATCTGTGAATTAGCCAAACAAAAGAAATATATAACCTCATAAAATAGGTTCTTTATGCAGAAAAACAAATATTTACAATTTTACCTATTATTTGTGTTATTACTTGCAATTTTAGAATTGGTTGATAATTCTGCAGATTTCATAAATTATAATCTTCCTTTATTCTCAGTAGGTATTACCGTATTATTTTTTGTTTTCTTTTTTGTTAATATTTTAGCTTTTCTTTACTTTAGACATTCTAATCTTTCAAAACTAACCTTAATTCTTCCCTTATATTACATATTTGGAGGCCTATTTACATTAGGTATAGGTTTCTTTTTATCATTAAATAATTTGTCAACAAGTTCCATTCTTCAAGGTTTAACTATATCTAGTATTACTTTTTCTTTATTAGAAATCATTTTCGCTTCTTACCTTTACAAAAAGTTATTGTGAATAAAATTCATTAAGTAACTTTTCATTTACCATTCCCATTGAATATGAAAGGTGATCTAATTTTTTTGATTCAATAAATTTGATGAATTTTTCTTGCTTTTCTTGTTTCCATGTTTCAAATAATTTAGCAGTCGGACACATGTAATTCAACTCGCAATGGCCGACTCGCAAATCCTTTCCATCATTTAATGCAGGATGTAATGGACAAAGTAATTGTTTGTTACTTTCAATTAAATTCCTACATACACCATAACGTAAATCATATGCCGGCATTCTATCTCTAAAGGCATGTAAACTAATTTCTTTATGAGGATCAACTGTTTTGAATTCTGTTGTGTTTAATTCAATTGCTTTCTGGATCATTTTTTTAGAAAGAAAATCGTGGCCACAACATCCCATGCATCCACCATTTAATTGACACAATTTTGATGATGTGCTCATTGATGATTCTCCTTATTGTGAGTTTGTAAAAAATCTTTTAATTTTTTTAATGCAATATCTCTATGACTCACTTGATTTTTTTCAGAAATTTCCATCTCTGCAAATGTTTGATTATGGTCCTGTGGTTGAAAAATAGGGTCAAATCCAAAACCTTCCTTTCCTCGTGGTGAAACAATTTTACCTTTGATTTCTCCAGTGAAAAAATGAGTGTCTTTACCGTTAGAATATCCAATTACCGCCTTTACTGAAGCATTGTGATTTTTATGGTGTAATACTAAATCTGCAATCCCTTCTCTTCCAATTGATTCTAACATCCATTTTACTAAAGGACCTGGAAACCCATTCATACATTCAAGATATAAAGAAACATCTTCAATAAAAAATTCTCCCTCATTATTTTTACACGCTTCCTTAAGTTTCGCTTCAATAATCTTTTGAGGATCTAAAGATTGAATCTCTGGAAGATCCAACTCTACGCTATTAATGTCTGGAAGAATTAATCTTGCTTCAGCAAGTTTGTGTTTGTTTCCTGTAATAAAGTAGATTGTCATTTAATGTTTACATCTCCTCAGGTGCATGGATCCCTAATACCTTTAATCCATTTGCAAGAACTTGTTTCGTTGCAGCTACTAACACCACACGTGCTTCCATTAACTTTTTATCCTCAGAAATAACATGGCATGCATGATAAAACTCATTAAATGCCTGCGCAAGATCTAATAAATATCTACATATAATGTGAGGTTTATAATGTCTTGCAGTTTCTTCTACCTTTGTTGGAAATTTTGAAAGGAGTGAAATTAATGCTTGTTCCTTCGGTTCTTGTAACAAATTGTAATTTACTTTTGTAATTTTCACATCAGCTTTCTTTAAAATAGAATTTGCTCGTGCATGCGTGTATTGGATATAAGGTCCGGTTTCTCCTTCAAAACTTAAAGATGCTTTAGGATCAAACACCATATCCTTACTTGCATCACTTCGTAACATAAAGAACTTAATAGCAGCAAGTGAGATGAATTCTCCTCTTCGTTTTCTTTCTTTTTTTGAAAGATTTTTATATCGTTTTTCAACTTCTTTTTGAGCAAGTTCTGAGATTTCATCCATGATGTCGTCTGCATCAACAACCGTTCCTTCCCTAGATTTCATTCTCCCAGTAGGAAGGTGAACCATTCCATAACTTAAATGATGAAGATTCTTTGCAAACTTCCTTTTTAATAATTCAAGGATTTTGAATAGTTGTTTAAAATGCATACTTTGTTCAGATGCAACAACATATAACAATTTATCAAATTTATAATCTTCATATCTTTGTTGAGCAAGGAACATATCTTGCGTAATGTATACAGAAGTTCCATCTCCTCTAAGGACTACTTTATTTGTCATTCCAAATTTTTCTAAAGGTGCTGTGATTGATTTGTCATCATTCTTTTCAAAGACTCCTTTCTTCAAACCTTCAAATGCAACTTCTTTTCCTTGTTTATAAATTTCAGATTCAAAATATTCTTTCTCAAACGCAATGCCAAATCTATCGTATGTCTCTTGAAACCCTTGAAGAACCCATGTGTTCATTTTTCTCCAAAGTTTATGTGTTTCTGGATCTTCTTCTTCCCACTTTAATAATAAGGATTTTGCTTCAAGGTCTAAATTTGGATCTTCCTTTGATTTCTTTGAAAATAATACATAATAATCTCCTACAAAATGGTCTCCTTTTTTGTTTGGTTTCTGTTTCTTACCCCATTTTTGATATGCAACCATAGATTGACAAATATGGATTCCCCTATCATTAATAATATTTACAGGAATGACCTTATTCCCTTGAAACTCTAGAATTCTTACAACTGCATTTCCTAACGCCATATTCCTTACATGACCAAGATGTAATGGTTTATTTGTATTCGGACCACAATATTCTACAAGAATTTTCTTTTTTTCTCTCCCTTTTCCGTAATTTTTTGTTTCTTTTTGGATATTTGTTAAAATTTTTTCTGTGAAATTAGCTTTGTCTAAATAGAAATTTAAGTATGGACCTTTTGTTTCAATTTTTTCTAAAAAATCTGGAATCTTTATTTTGTCTTTTAGTTTGTTTGCAGATTCTACTGGATTCTTTCCTAACTTGAAACAAGGAAATGCAAAATCTCCTAAATCCGGATTTGGAGGAACTGAAAGAAGGTTTGAGATTTCATCTGTTTTAAGCTTGGTATTCTTCTTTATTAGTTCTATAATCTTCTGTTTAAAATCCATCATTGTAAGAAGGGAGAAATGTCTATATAAATTTACCGTCTACGTGTAAGGTTTGTTGACATACTATGTTAGAATAAGGAGATTTATTTAAATGTTTTCTCAAAAACTAATAGAATTCTTTCTTTTACTCAACACAAACGATTTGATTTTTCCACCACAACTTCCTTTAATCAAGTATTTTGCTTCTGCAAGAATCTGTTGTTCCTTCTCTTTTGTGATTGGAGGAAGAAATTCAAAATGAACAAGGGCATGTGCCGTGTGGCTCTTAACTTTTGTTTTATCAGATTTCCAATAATCTAATTTTGTCCCAAGAATTTGTGAATCATCTTGATAATAAATGTCTCCTTTCTTTAAGGATTTTAAGATCCCTTTACGTTCTTTCCCGGATGCAATTTTGAATGTCAGGTTGTTATGAACTTTATGGATATCATCGGCACCAAAAGGAACGATGTGACGTAAAGAGAGGTGAGAAAGAATATTTGACATTGTATCATTTCTTGTTACTTTCTTTCCTTTTAACACATTTTGAATTAACTTCTCAACGGATGTATGATAATGCCTTGCCTTTTTTCCAAAATGAGCTTTTGCAACATCCCAAGGTTTAATCAAATCGTGATTTTTAATAGTATCTTTATGGAATATTAATTTCGTTAATTTTACAGAATCATTCAAAAGATGTTGGGTCTTTTTAAGATTAGCTTTATTATCAATATCTTCTACAAGAATGAATGCTAATCGCAATTTTGGATAAGCATTAAATACCTTTTTTTCAATGGATATTTTCATCTTTTAAGTTTAGATTTAATTTTTTTCTTTAAATCACTTTTCATTCTAGAAGCAACAAAAAGATCTTTAATTTTCCTTCCAGTTCTTATTAAAAGGTTAGGTTTACGCATGGTATATCGTAATCCATAATGCTTGTTTAATTGCATTTGGTTATAACGAATGTCTTTAAGCAAACTTACTTTCTCACGTTCATAATACACTCTGACAAGAATAAGAATGAGGTAGAGTAAACCAACTCCTCCAAGAAATACGCCTACTTTTACAAGAGCAGGCCCAATACCTTCAGCTAACGCTTCAAAAATATTTGCTCCCGAAGTTGCATTTAATGCAATTGTATCCAACACCTCTTCTATCGCCATATTGGAATGATTATTTTAGGGTTTTTATGTGTTTTGGTTGGATTGGGCACTGGACAGATTAAATAAGAACAAATACGAAGCACTAGACAACTAGACAAGTACGGGTAGGAGTTATAAAGTTATTTTCAAATTTATTCTAAACCTTTTGTTTTAATTTCAATGAAAAACAAAGAGGTTAATCAAAAAATGAAAATAAATGAAGAACTTGCAGAACTAATTGGTATTATATTGGGTGATGGTCATATGCATACGAAACATAATTTATTTACAATTGTAGGGAGCTTAGAAGATTACTATTATTATCAAGATTATGTTATGCCTCTTTTTGAAAAAATATCAGGAAAAATACCTTCAATAAGAAAAAGAAATGATAGAAATGCATATTATTTAATGCTTACTTCAAAAGATTTGATGTCCTACTTAACAAATAAAATTGGTATGACTCGTGGATCAAAAATTAATGCTTCAATCCCTAAAATTATCTTCTCAAACAAAAAATTTGCTCGTGCATTTTTGAGAGGTATATTTGATACAGATGGATGTCTCAAATTTTCAAAACAAACTAAAAAAATTAATTATTATCCGAGAGTTCAAATAGCACTACAAAAATCTCATTTAGCTACAGAAATAGGAACATTACTCAAACTTGTTGGTTTCTCGTATGGATCTTGGGAAGATTCTAGATTTAATGGGGCGATATATTATAACATCTCTGGGAAAAAGAACACTGAAAAATGGATTAAAGAAATTTCACCTTCAAATCCCGTTCATATAAGTAAATTTCATTTTTGGAAAAGATTTGGTTATTATATCCCAAAATCAACTTTAAAGTCTAGACTAGCAAGTTTAAAGACAAAAACTTTATAAAGAAGTATTTGAGATTATGTAATAGCCCTGCTATGGTCTTAATTCATAGCCCCGTGGAAGAGTGTATTTATGCATTCTGCGGAGTGTAGTGGACTATCATCGTGCCCTTTGGAGGCATGGACCGCAGTTCGAATCTGCGCGGGGCTACTTTTTTCTAAACTAAAAAGAAATATTGCAATACAATAATCACAAACGAAACATTAAGCAGTATACTCGTTCCTTTTCTGCTTATCGGAAATCGCATATCTTCAAAAAATTCTGCAATAAATCCATGTTCATAATTACGTTTATCTTTTAGGTCATATCCACGTAAAAGTTGCATGACTGTTGTCATAGGACAGATAGATTGTAATTTTCTAAACATCAAAACTCCCCATGTTACTTGACCTCCAACTAACCATAAGGCATACCAAAATTGAAAATCCATTCTATATGGCCAAATAGATGTTGGAACCACAAATAGTGCAAACCAGAAAATTGTAACTGGTATGTGTGTAACGTACAGAAATTTAATCCAAAAGTCTTTGTTCATAATAAATTTAGAAATGGCTTATTTTTTAAGGTTTTTGTTGAAAATAAAGATTTTATGGTAATCTTGAACTATTTATAAACAAACTCAGAAAGATGAACTTTTGTATAACAATGTTTAAAAAGAATCCTTTAAAACTTCAGAGTAGTGGCAAAATTAAAATTTAAGAAAAAATGTAGGATATGCAATAAAGTCTGGGTGCTTGTAGTTCACCGACAACCTCTTCTCTGTGAAGATTGTAAAAAAGTACAAAAATAGATGTTTGTTAAGTCATGTTTCTTGAGCAGGGCACGCCGCGGGTGATTTTTTTCACTGCGTTCTCAAAATGCGGCTCAATTGGCGCTGCTCATCCACTTGACTTAACGTGAGGCAAGGTTTATTAATCAACCATGCTTTCTAAAATTAAAAGAGGTGGAAAAATGGCAAATATCCTTATTAACCAATCAGTTGCAATCTTAATAGATGGTAACAACATAGAAAGAAGCATTCACGATGAAACACGTAATACGAATGCAATGATTAACTTTGATTCTTTAATTCCAAGATTATTAAATGGAAGAGGTTTGAATCGTTTAATATATTTTAGAGAAGGAAGAAGTATATCTTCAAAACTTGCAGACCGATTATACAATCAATTCTATGGTTCTGTTGTTGCATGTCATAAAACAGCAGATATTCCTTTATCCATTAAAGCAACGCAACTTGCATCTAAAGTTGATACCATTATTATTATGTCAGGAGATTCAGATTTTATAGATCTTGCAAAACATCTCAAGGCAGAAGGAGTGCGTGTAGAAATTGCTGCCGTAAAAAAAACAACATCCAAATATCTTATTGAGGAAGTAGATCATTTTCATGAAATTACAAAAAATGATTGGTTTATGTATTCTGGTGGAAAACATTACAGTGGAAATAAATATCGTATGCAAGGTAAACCACAGACTAACAAACCAGTTGTCCATAAACCAGTAGAAACTCCAAAAGCAGTTCCTAAAGCTCCAGAAACAAAACCTGAAGTTGCAAAGAAACCTGTTTCAACAAAAGCTCCTGTGAAGAAACCAGCTGCAAAGAAACCCGCAACAAAGAAACCAGTTGCAAAACCAGCTTCAAAGAAACCAGCATCAAAGAAAAAACCAGCTGCGAAGAAACAGGAACAAGTTGTGCCGAGAGGCGCTGTAAAGAAGTAAATGCAACATCCAGAAGACATTCCTGAAGAAGAACATCACGAGGAGTATTCTGAACCTAAATGGAAGAAGCCCTTAATCTGGTCAATGGGAGGATTCATGATTCTTTTAATGATTTCATTCGTGTTCGTCACATATCCAATTGGACCAATTCTTGAAGGAAAAATAGAATCTAATCTTATTCAGAATAATCAAATTGATGTTGGTGAATTTACAATATTCTTTGAAGGAAATTCTTATGATAAATTATTAGATGTCTATAATCCAGATTTAAAACACGAAATCAGTCTATGCCTTCTTGGTGAGAAAAAAGGGGATGATTATGTCATCTCAAGTCTTTATGAACCAAAAATCTATGAACAAACATTTGATCATGTCTCTTTTCAATCATGTAATCAAGAAACAATCGTGATGTTACATTCACATCCCTATAAACGATGTGTTGCATCAGATACTGATATTAATACATTAGCGAGTACACAGAAGGTTAATCCAGATGTTTTAATGGTTGTCATGTGTGAACCAGATCGGTTCAGTGTTTATCGGTAGATTTATTAATTACTTGTTCTTCACAATTCCATGAAAAAAGTAGTTGTGGTTTTTGTAATATTATTACTATTCTTAGTTGCATGTACCGAAGTTGTTGAAGAATCTCCTGAAGCACCTGTAGGAAAAGCAATTGAAGTAGTTCCAGAACCAACACCTGAACCAGAACCAGTTGTAGAAAAACAAGTATTTCTTGGATGTAAAGATACAAGTGAATGTCAAGGAATAGAACAATGTATTGAAGGAGAATGTAAAACAATTGCACAACTGTATAAAACAGATTGTGATGTCAAATGTAACTTCAAATCTATTCTTGTAGAAACAAGTGATGGTGAATCAACCACAATCAACAGAGGTCAAGGAAGTTATTCCTATGCAGGCGCATTAGCATGGACATTACAAAGTGGTCCAGATTACTGTAAAGAAGATAAAGTCATTGTCCCAATCAAACTAGAGAAAAATTCTTATGGAAAAATTCTTGAAACACAAACCATTATTTTATCTCCTGGAGAAACTTCAGATATTATTACACATCCAACTGTAAAAAGCATGTCTTTTACTGCGAAAATTGTAAGTGTAGATGAGAGTTGTAACTAAACCCAATTCTTTCGTTCTTCACGATTCTCAGGTTCAACATACTTCAATCCAAGTTTCTTAAAAATAGCTTTCTCAGTTTTAGAAGCAATAATTTTCTTTGTTCCAACTTCAGATAAAGAATATTCATTCAACGTCCACCCTTTCTTTAGAGCCAACTTTCTTAAATAAATATTAAAATCCTTTGTACCTGTGAAATACATCAATGCAGCACCCCATTGGCTTGCTTTGACAACACGTAAATCAATGTTCAATCCATTCTCCAATCGTACAACACTTTTCGTCATACCTCTTGCAAGTACCTTAGAAATTCCTTTCATAGATGTAAACGCCTTCATCACAGCATCAGGATTCTTTGATACAATTAATACATCTAAATCTTTGACTGTTTTCTTCTTCCTTCTAAAAGATCCTGCGATTTCAATCTTCCAAACGGATTTATATCTTTTCAAAGAACGTAGGATCTTATTTGCGATAGGGATGATATTCTCAATCGGATATCGTTTAGGTTTTGTTTTCATAACCGCAATCCCATCAAGAAATGTTTCTTCTGTTTTTATTCCAAATCCAGGTAATTCTCTTACCCTCTTTTTTTTTATAGCTTTCTCTAAATCTTTTATAGAACGAATATTCAATATTTTATACAATACCTTAATTTTCTTCGGACCTAAGAACGGAATTTGACGTAGAGATTCCACATCAACTTTCACTTCCTTTTTTAATGTATTATAATATGATGACTTTCCTGTTTCCAACATCTCTTCAATTTTCTCACCAATATGTTCGCCCACACCTGGGATTTCATACAACCTACCTGCTTTATATTCATCAAAAACTTCTTCTATCATTCCTTCAATTGCTCTCGCAACTCGCCGGTACGATTCTGGTTTATATTTTACTTCTTGGATATCTAATAAATCTGCAATGGCGTTCAGAATACGAATTAATTCTTCGTTTTTCATATCAGGAGTATATTTTTGGAAGTTTTATACTTTTCCATATTCTCTGAAACAATAAGGCATATAAATGATTCTTCAGTTATAATCTTTGATAGATGTTACAACAAACGTTCCTACACATTCCTGGAATCAGTAAAGAGGTGGAGTCACATATCTGGAAGAACGATATTCTTAATTGGCATGAGTTTCATCAACAAGGTCATTCTTTAGACTTGCCAACATCTAAAATATTTAAAATAAAAGAACACGTAGAAAAATCAATTCATGCACTCCAACATAAAAATCATCAATTTTTTAATTTACCAAGCAAAGAGGAATGGAGATTATATCAAGATTTTAAAGAACATTGTTGCTTCTTAGACATTGAAACCACAGGTCTAAGTAAACATTACAATTACATTACCACCATAGGACTTTATGATGGAGAAAGCAGTCGTGTGTTTGTCAAAGATCAAGATTTACATGAATTTGCACAAGAAATTGCAAAGTATAAAGTAATTGTCACATTTAATGGAAAATGTTTTGATCTCCCATTCTTACGTTCTTCTTTTCCAGATATTGATTTTCACCACATCCATTTAGACTTACGTTATTTGATGAAAGATTTAGGATATTCTGGTGGATTGAAACGGATTGAGAAAGAAGTAGGGATCAATCGTGATGATGAATTAGCAGAAGTAGATGGATTTGAAGCTGTACGTCTATGGCGGCGTTATAAAAAAGGAGATTTACAATCCTTAGAATTATTGAAGAAGTATAATGAAGCAGATGTTGTGAATCTTAAAACATTAATGGAATTTACATATGGAAAGTTGAAAGAGAAGACGTTGTTCAATTAGTAATCTTCTCATCAACATCATACTGTTCCCATCTCACTTTTTTTTCTCTGATTGCATCTCTGAGAATTCTCTCGTGTTTAGATAATTGTTTGGCAGATCCAGACTTCACTTCTACAAACACAACTTCTTCAATTTCCTTTTCATCCATTCCCTTAAACACAATAAAATCAATTGGTTTTCCCATAAATCTCACTTCAGAAGGCTTGTAAGGAAAATTTGGAAGATAGGGCGCAAGTTGCTCAGAAAACTGCCCACCAATCACACTACGAGAAGTTTTCAATCTAGATTTCACAATTGGTTCAAGTTTATGCAACTTCCACATATGATCTTCAATCTTTCTTCCGATGGTATAACCTACGTAAAGAAAGATCAAAATAATTCCGATGAGGAAGATGGTGTTAAGGTTCATTTTGTATCGTAAATCTAGAAACTCTAAAAATCTTTCCCAAATCTATATAAATAACATTCCAATATCCCTAACATGACAATCAATTGGCTGCAAATCCAAGATAAATGGCAGAAGAAATGGGCAGACGCGAAACTAGGTGAAGCAAAAGTCTCCGACAAACCTAAATTCTATATGATCTTTGCATACCCAGGACCTTCTGGTTATCCTCACGTAGGCCATATGCGTGGGTATTCTTATACAGATATGATTACACGTTATGAAAGGCTTCAAGGAAAAGAAGTATTATTTCCATTAGGAATGCATGCTTCTGGGAATTTAGCATCTGGATTCGCAAACAAAATCAAAAATAAGGATGAAAAATGGATCACATATCTTAGAAAAAATGGTTGTCCAGAAGAAACAATTCCGACATTAGTAACCCCAGAAGCAGTGATTGAATATTTTAATGAAGTCTATGTAGAAGACTATTTCAAAAAATTTGGATTTCTATGTGATTGGGATAGATACACGTGTAGTACGTGGAAGGATTATGAAAAATTTATCCAATGGCAATTTCTTAAATTACAAAAGAAAAATTTACTAACTCAGAAACCATACTTTGCAACAGCATGTGTTGTGCATGGACCAGTTGCAGTAGACCCTTCAGAAACAGATATTTCAAAAGGAGGAAAAGCAGAGAAACAAGAATACACATTATTAAAATTCAAATTTGGAAAAGATTTCTTAGTTGCAGCAACACTTAGACCAGAAACAGTTTATGGACAAACAAATCTTTGGGTAAATCCATCCATAAAATACGTGAAAGTAGAAGTTAATGGCGAAAACTGGATCATGTCAGAACAAGCATCTCAAAAACTTAAATTTCAAAAAGACGACATAATTCTCAAAGAAGAAATTGATCCTAAATATTTAATTGGCAAAACAGCGATTGCACCAGGTATAGAAAAAGAAATTCCAATTTATCCAGCATCCTTCGTAGATGCAGATGTAGGTTCCGGAATTGTAACCTGTGTTCCATCAGATGCGCCGTATGATTACGTTGCATTAAAAACATTAGAAGGAAATCAAACCTTACAATCACAATACAACATCAACGTAAACGTTTCTTTAATTCCAATCATTGAATCAAAAGGCTATGGAGAATTTCCAGCTCAAGAAATTGTGCAGAAAATGAACATTACATCTCTTGAAGATCCAAAATTAAAAGATGCAACTACAGAAATCTATAAAGTAGGACATCATACAGGTGTCATGCGAAAAAACTGTGGTATCTACGCAGGTAAAAGAGTAGAAGAAGCAAAAGAATTAGTGAAAAAAGATCTCTTGAAAAAACATAAAGCAGACATATTCTACGATTTATCTGAAGAAGTAATTTGCAGATGTGGAGAACCAGTTGTCATTAAACGGATTGATGACCAATGGTTCATTAAATATTCTGATAAGGAATTAACAAACAGCTCAAAGAAGCATCTTGAATCCATGAACATTTATCCTAAAGACTATAAAGAACGTCTTCCCGGTATTTTAGATTGGTTCCATGACAGGGCATGTGTGAGATTAGGAAATTGGCAAGGAAGTAAATTACCTTTTGACGAAAAATGGATTGTAGAACCAATTGCAGATTCAACACTTTATCCTGTCTATTATATCGTCTCTAAATTCACCAAGAATGGCACATTAAACGTAGATGATTTAACAGAAGAATTCTTTGACTATGTGTTCTTAGGAGAAGGATCAGGTAAAAAAAAATGGGAACCTATCAAAGCAGAATTTGATTACTTCTATCCATTAGATATTAACCTAGGAGGAAAAGAACATCAAACTGTTCACTTCCCCGTTTTTATCATGAATCATGTTGGCATCTTAAAAAAAGAAGATTGGCCAAAAGGAATATTCATTAACCATTGGGTTATAGGAAAAGGAAGCAAAATTTCAAAAAGTAAAGGTGGCGCGGAACCAATCCCTCAAGCAATGGAAAAATACGGTGTAGATGCAATGCGACTTTATTATGCACACATCGGTTCACCACATGTAGATGTTGTTTGGGACGAACCTGTTGTATTAAATTATAAAAATCAACTTGAAAAACTCCATCTATTGGTTGAAAAATTACAAGAATTAAAAGGGACAGAAAAACTTATCGATACCTGGCTGATTTCACGTATGCAGAAACACCTTAAAGAAATCAACGAATCAATGAGTGATTATTCCTTAAGGGAATTAGGATCAACTGTGTATTTCACAATTCATGAAGATCTACGATGGTATCTAAGAAGAGGTGGAGAAAATAAAAGCGTAATAGAAAACATCATTTCAATCTGGTTACGATTAATGAATCCAATCACACCTCATCTAAGTGAAGAACTAAATCCTACAAAAGATCTTATTTCTTCATCAGCATGGCCACAATTAGATGACTCAAAAATAAATGCTACTTCTGAAGCAGGAGAAGAACTCATCAAAACAACAATGGATGGCATGCGTAATGTAATGAAACTTGCAAAACTAGAGAAACCCTCTAAATTCACGTTATTTGTATCAGAAGCATGGAAATACGGATTATTTGCAACATTAAAAGAAAAGATTCAAGAAACGAGAAACGTTGGAGATATTATGAAAACTATTCTTGCAGATGAATCCTTGAAACAACATGGAAAAGATGTAAGTAAAATTGTACAATCCACATTAAAAGATGTTTCTAGACTTCCTTCTATAGTTACAAGTAGAGGGGAAGAATTAGATGTAATCAAAGATGCACAAGATTTTTTATCTAAAGAATTTGATTGCACAATTGAAATTATGGAAAAATCTGATCATCCAAAAGCAAAATCAGCTTCACCTGGAAAGATTGGTGTGTTAGTAGAGTGATTAATTTGTTATTAAAACCGGTCTTCTTGATTTAGGCAATGCACGTGTACTTTGCAAAAGAGGCGTACTTTTTTCTTCAACATGAAAACCTTGACTTTCAAAAGAACCAGTATCAGCATATTCAGAAGAACTACCAGAAGTAACTGTTGTTAAAACAGGATATTCCGAAACTGTATCTTCTTTAGATTCTATACCGTATTCTTGGTTTCCAAATATCTTATTTCCTGCAACATAAACTCTTACATTTCTTTGTAAAGGTATTTTACCTTCAATAGCTCTTTCCGTAATTTCAATTACCTCACTGATCTCTCTTTTTTTAGGATTAGGATGACACAAGGAAACTAATGGTCTTAAAATATCACCATTATAGTCAGTTCTTGAAAGTACTTTTTGAAATAATCTTTCAAAGTCGTTTGAATTTACATCTTGAATGCCTAAATAAAACATTTCTTTTTTTGAATAATCTAAGTAAGGTAACTCTCCAACAAGTCCTTGAATATACATTGCTCCTGCAGAATATGCGTCTGAACGATGAGTAGCTAAAGCTCCTTGTAATATTTCTGGTGCTAATAAACCTAATGTGCCTGTTATATCATCACTAATTCTTTCATTCATTAATCTCATTGTATCCTTTGGAAGGCCTAGATTCTCTATCTCATTCCGATAAAATTCTGCATTTCCAAAATCAATTAATTTAGAATTATTATCACTTAAAAGAATATTCTCGGGTTTAATATCTCCATGAATTATTCTTTTCTTTCTAAGAATCTTTTGAGCTTTTGAAATATCATGGACAACTCTCATTAATTGACTCGGATTAATTAATCCAGTTTGAGCGACAGAATGACTACCTCTTTTTATTAAAGGCATTTTACTTCTTAACGTTTCTCCCGGAAGATATTCGGCTGAAAATTCTACATAAAAATTACTATCAAGGAAAAAAAATTGTCGGTCCATCTTTGTTTCTGGATTATTAATGATTTGTTGAAAATTTCGTTCTCCTCTTAATTTTCTTAATGCTTCATATTGTGACACTCCTTTTTGTAGTCGTGAAGCGTCACGTCTATTAGTAATAGAAATGTCTTTTACATTTCCACTATAATCCTCACATATTAAATGATATTCTGGTCCTTTCTTACCTTGTTTTAATTCATATTCTACTGATTTAAATAACTTGAAATCATCTCCTCCTTCGATTGGATTTGAAGAAATTTTGTCTATTTTCCTTACAATTCTTCTTCCTTCTTCAGTAATATATCCAGAATCAAATATAGCGCCAAAACCACCACTTCCAATCACTCCTAAATTATGAAGATGATAACTAGCTGGAAGAATTTGTTCTAATTCTTGTGTTTTTTGAGATAGTTCACCACATAATCTGTTGTTATTATTCATGGAATTCCTATTTTGAAAAGATTTGTTTATAAAGCTTTCTCCTGATTTTTGCAACCCTTCGGAGACAACAGTTTTGCCATAACCTTTATAACTCTAAAAGTTAATATTTTCGTCATGGGAAAGAAAAAATTAATTTTAACATTTGCAATCGCAATCATATTTGTATTTTTTATTGGATATGGTATAGAAGTATTTCATGACACACCTGAGTACAAAGATTTCTGTCCAGAAGTGTATCATTTGGATAATGAAAAAGCATGCTTAGAAGCAGGAGGGGAATGGTTTGATGAAACAACAGAAGTTATTAAAGAACAAATCCCTCGTAAAGCTACACATTGCTCAAATAAATTAGACTGTCATCTTGGTTATCAAGAACTTCAAGATAAACATGATTTAGTTGTATTTGTTGTTGCAATCATATTAGGAGTTCTCGCAATCGTTGTTGGTGTATTACTAAAGAAAGATGCAATCAGTACAGGAATCCTTGCAGGCGGTGTATTATTGTTGTTGTATGGTACAATTCGTTATTGGAGACATGCAGATGACATTTTGAAATTCATATTACTAGGAATTGCTTTAGCAGTCTTAATCTGGCTAGGCTATAAAAAGTTTGATAAGAGGTAAATAAGATGACACAAGTAATACCAATCTCACAACAAGGTGAAACAAAATTTAAGAAACCTTTTGGTTATCTACAAAGGAAAGCAGAATTAATTATGATAGGAAAAGGTGGGAGGAAATTTGTTTTTAAAATACGTAATAAACCTGTTTTAATTGGGCGTGCAAATAATGTGGATTTAGAAATGTTTGGAAAACATCTTTCTTTAGGTCCTGTTTTTGATACAGAAACGAATGCTAGTTTTGATAGAATTATTTTTCCAGATATCCCTTTAACACAAGATATTTCTACTTATGGTCATTGCAAATTGGTCTGGAAACTTGTTCCTGGTCGTCGTTTATGGGCACTTGAATTAGAAGATGCATCCACAAATGGAACAATTGTAAATGGTGAAAAAGTTCATAAACGAAAAAAATTTCTTTTAGATAAAACGAAAATCAATCTTTGGAAATATAAACTTGAACTCCTCTACTAATGAAACAAACACGTTTGAAAGCAAAGGACGTTAATAAAGAATTAGGACTAGAACTTTCTAAAAAGGATCAATGCATCCTCAAAGAAGATTCACATAAAATTCTTTACATTAACAACGAACCTTCCTTCTTTTATTATAATGATAAACCAGTTCCAACATTAAAATATCTACAAACACATGAACGATTGAAAAAAATAACTGTAGATATGGGCGCAGTAAAATTTGTGGTGAACGGGGCAGATATCATGCGACCAGGGATCACAGAGATTGAAGATGGAATTCAAAGAGATGATTTCATTGTAATCATAGATCAAAATAATAAAAAACCATTGTCTGTAGGTATTGCACAACTAGGAACAGAAGAATTACGAGAGGCAACATCTGGAAAAGTAATCAAAAATATTCATTTTGTGGGAGATGATATCTGGAAAAATGATTAGAATAGATAATCACATCATTTCAGAAAAAGAATTATACTGCACTTCTCTTTATTCGCAAGCTCGTGGGTTAATGTTTCGCAAGAAACAAAATCTCATCATGGAATTCTCCTCAGAAAGAAAAATCTCTTTACATAACTTCTTTGTCTTTTATCCTATTGATGTACTTATTTTAGATCAAAATAAAAAAATTGTAGATATAAAAAAAAACTTTAAACCATTCACATTTTGGACTTCTTCTGTAAAAGGAAAATATGTTGTTGAATTGGGTATTAAATAAAAAAAATAAATAAAAAAATAAAAACTAAGCTCCTAAATTACCAGAACTTAAACCTTTTCGTTGAACAATTTGGTTTCGGATTTTTTCCTGTAATTCTCCAGGAAGTTTCTCAAATGCTTGATCCACTAATGAAGAGTTACCACGTCCACCTGTTCCTGAACGTAAATCGTTACTCCATCCGAAAAGTTCTCCTACTGGAAGTTTTGCAACAACAACAGTAACATCACCTTCTTGGTTCATTTCTAATAATTGACCACGTCTTGACGTAACTAATTTAGAAACTTCTCCAACGTATTCATTTGGTGCTTCAATTCTCATTACTTGTAAAGGCTCATAAAGTACTGGACCAGCTTGCATAAGTGCAGATCTGATACCCTCTCTTACTGCAGGATACATTTGTGCAGGACCTCTATGAATTGCATCTTCATGTAAAGTACAATCCATTAAGCTAACTTTTACATTTAAACAAGGTTCTTTAGCTAAAGGACCAGCTTTCATAACATCTTCAAACATGTCAAGTACAAGTTCCATGATTTCGTTAATTTGAACAATTCCACGTGTTTTATCAACAAAAAGATTTCCGTTAATTTCACCTTTAACTTTAGCTGCGACTTTTGTGTCCCATCCTAATTCTCTGAAAACAGCAATAGCTTCATTATCTTTCTTCTTGTATCGTCCTTTAGGAAGTTTGTTCTCTTTAATCGCTTCAATGACACCTTCATCTAAAGGTTCAACTCTAAAGTACAATTTGTTGTGTTTGTTAGGTGATTTCCCTTCAATTTCAGGACTTTCTTTTGTAATTGTTTCACGATATACAACAATTGGAGGAGATGTTTTTACTTCAACACCTTTTTCCTTCTTAATCCTGTTTTCAATAACTTCAAGATGTAATTCACCCATACCATGCATTAAATGTTCTCCAGTTTCTTCATTAATTTCAATGGTAATTGTAGGATCTTCTTTCTGTACTTGATGTAAAACTTCAATTAACTTCGGAAGGTCTCCAGGTTTCTTTGCTTCAATTGCTTTTGTTACAACCGGATCAAAGATGTGACTTAGTTTCTCAAAAGGTTCAGATTTTCCTTCAGTTGTGACAGTTTCACCAGGAATACCTGCTTTTAATCCACCAACACCAATAATGTTACCTGCAGGAACATTGTCAACAATCTCCTTCTTTGCACCATTATAAATGTAAACTTGTTGGATTCTCCCAGCACAATTCGCCATGTTTAACCAGACTTCATCTCCTTTCTTCATTGTACCTGAAAATAATCTACCTGCTGCAATTTCTCCTGCTTGAGGATCAACAACAACTTTTGTAATTACAAAGTACGTTCTTCCAGTAGGATCACAACTAATCAAAGATTTACCATCTTTACCTTCTAAATCTCCTTGCCATAATTTTGGAATTCTGTAAGCTTGAGCTTGTACAGGATCTGGATTATGTTCAATAACCATATCTAATACTACTTCATGTAAAGGAGCTTTCTTTGCTAACTCCTTATATGCTTCAGGGTTAGATTCATCATTATATGCATCAATGATATCTTTAAATCCAATGCTTTTCTTTTTCATATAAGATAAACTAATCGCCCAGTTATGAAACGCAGAACCAAATGCAACGGTTCCTTTTTCAATACTAACTTGCCAAGATTCTTTTAATTCATCTGGTGCAACATTTCTGATAATTTTGTTTACAGCAGCAATATGTTTTACAAAACGTTCTTGCATCTGTTGCGGTGTTAATTTTAATTCTTTAATTAACCGATCAGTTTTGTTAATGAATAAAACAGGTCTTACCCGTTCCTTCAAAGCTTGACGTAATACAGTTTCAGTCTGAGGCATTGCTCCTTCTGATGCACATACTAATACAATCGCACCATCTACAGCTCTCATTGCTCGTGTAACGTCACCACCAAAATCTACGTGACCTGGTGTGTCAATTAAATTAATTAAATATTCTTCTTCTCCAATAGTGTGAACCATAGAAACTGAAGCGGAATCAATTGTAATTCCTCTTTCCTGCTCATCTTCATGGAAATCTAACTGTCTTGCTTTACCCGCAAGATGTTCACTCATCATTCCTGCTCCTGAAAGGAGGTTATCGGAAAAAGTTGTTTTACCATGATCAATATGGGCTGCAACACCGATATTTCTAATATTTTTTGGTGACTTCATTAAACGAGTCACTTTATCAACCATTCTTTCTGCCATTTCTTATTTACCCCTAAATCTAAAACGTATGCATCTCATGCACAGTTCTGTATGTATGTAATTCATTTGCACTAAACCATAATGCAACTTCTTGTTCTGCTTCTTTTGAATTTCCAGAAGCATGAATCAAATTTTTGATTGCTTTTCCTTCCTTGTCAGCATGTGCAAAACTAATGTGTGCAAAATCTCCTCGGATTGTTCCTGGAAGTGCTGATTTTGGTTCAGTTCCGCCAACCATCTTTCTCACATTCTCAACAGCATTGACACCTTCAATACAAAGGGCCATTACAGGACCAGTTGTCATGAATCCAAGTAAAACTTCAAGAACTTTTTCTCCTCGTCGTTCAGCAACATCAAAATAATGTTTCTTTCCAAATTCTTGGTCAATCCACACCATTTTAGCTCCGATAGCTTTGAATCCAGCGTTTTCAAAACGAGAAATGATATTTCCCATTAATCCACGTTGAACTGCATCAGGTTTCAATAAAACAAGACTTCGCTCCATCATTTTGAACCACCCTTCAAAACTTTAGTTTTGGGGGTACTAGAAATCTCTGATTTCTGGGTGCCTTCAGCTTTGTAAGAACCTTTTTTGTTCTCTTTCTTGAAAGCTTCCGTCCACCTAGTTTTTACAGGTTTTCGTTTTAATTGAATCAAATTCTTTTCACATTTGTTAGAACAAAAATTAGCAACTTTACCGCTAGCGTAAATATATAATTTTCCTGTTCCTTTTGTGAGTTCTTTTCCGCAAAATGTACATCGTGGCATCTTCTACCTCCGTCCGCGTCGTCCACCGCCTAGGCGATGAGCTTCAATTTCTGTTTCTAGTAACATTAGAATATCTCCCACTTGTACAGGACCTTTTACGTTTCTACGCATAACTTTACCTTTATCTCGGCCATCTTGTACAAGACACATAACTTGTGTTAATTCCCCACGACTTCCAGCTCGTCCAACGATTTCTTTAATTTCTGCAGGAATACCTGGTTTAAAGTCCACGATATTACTGTCAGCTTTTACGTTGGTTTTCCCTTTCTTTCTAAATTCTTCTTTTGCCATTGGGAATCACCTATTCAGCTTGTAATACATCAATATGTTTTTTAGCATCTCCTTCCTTTACAATTGCTACTGCAGCAGTTGCAACAGGTAAACCAGCCGCAGCTCCTAAATCTTCACGTTTAGAAATTTCAAAACACTTAATGCCTTTCTCTTTACATAATAAAGGGATGTGCATAATTACTTCTTTAGGATTAACGTCAGCAGCATACGCTACAAGTTTTGCTTCTCCTTTCTCAATTGCTTTTGTTGTTTCATTGGATCCTTTACGGATTTTACCGCTTGTTCGTGCGATTTCAATAATCTCTAATATTTTAGCTTCGTCTGCCATTTTATTTTTCCTCCAGTGTGGATAAGATCAAATAGATCTTTTTCTCCTCTTCTTAAGTAACAATTAGAATTAATCGTTACCTCGTTTACTTTTTTAACCCTGTAAACTCATTGGTATACACTATTGGGAGATGGTTTGTTTATAAAGGTTACTGTTAGAAATCTTGAAATGGTAATTATTTTGGTTTTGGTGAGTTTGCATTAGAATCCAGAATCATCCGAAACACTTCCTCATGAAAATCAGGTTCCTGGGTCCAATCAATGGATCCATCAACAGTAATGACTCTAGGTGCTTTTAATCCATATTTACCATAAGCTGTATCAATATTTCCAATAAATTTTTCATAAAGACCATTAATTCTTTCTAAATATCCTGCAGGAATAACTTCTCCCTTAAAATCTGGGCGTTGTCTTTGCCGTTCTTGAAGAACTTCAACATCTTTCACTTGTAAATACACAAGCGTTTGTTCTAACCATGTGGGTTGATTTGATTTTCCAAGACGATCAATTGCTCTTCGTAATATGGTATGGTAAAGATTAAACCCAATATCATCAAGATGTCCTTCATTAAAAGAATTTTTACAGAAAGTCTCAGCGCCACCAATTACGCCTCTATCAAAAACAATTGTTCCCTCTTTCCGTTGTGCCATTGTATGGCGTGCAATACGATTCATGAGACAACTAAGTTCATACATTTCAGTATTACGAGGAATGTCAGCATAAAATTCTTCTAAAGCAGGAGGATCAACAAATTCTAATACAATGTCCCCACCATTTGACCCGTAAAGTTGGTTTTTATGTTGTTGGATGTATCTACACATAGAACTTTTTCCTGCACAAATGTTCCCTTCAATTAATATAATCCGATCAGCCATTTTATCTTATATCTCTTATCGTATCATTTACAATGATTTCTACCCATTCTTGTCTGTATGTATCTTCTGGTTTTGGTATTGGAAGAATTTTATGAGGTATCTCATATTTCAAAAAGAAATTGCGAATTTTTTCATCCATTGTCTCACGAAATTCTTGATCTAAATCTCGGGTGCCATTATCCTGAATGTTGCCATTAATTCTTGGTAATAAATACATCGCATCATATGGAAAATGATGAATGTGTCCTAATACCATATTTAATGCATTAGGATTCTCACCAACCTTTTGTTCTAAATAACAATAATTATCTGGCCCTCTATCTGTGATTATAACTTGATAATTTGTTCCATGTTCAGAATTTCCAAAAAGTTCTAATTCGTTTGCAAATTGTTGATAAAGAATCCACATTTGTGTTATAAGGTTGGTTCCTTTGTTAATTAATAATCCACGTTTTTTTGCTTCAGTAGAAATTTCAGGAAGTTTAATTGCTTCTATACCTCTGCGTTTTAATTCACCTTCAGTCAATGCAGCTAATGAAGTCTTTCCAGTTCCGTGAGTCCCAACCAAACCAATCTTATACACCATCTTTTATGATTTTTAAAGAATGTGATGTATTAAAAAGATTGTTGTTATCTTTCTTCTATTTTAGACCAAACATTCTTAAAGTTTAATCATAATATAACTCCTATGCACATTACCATCATAGATTGTTATACAGATGAAGCGTCAGGATTAGGTGTACCTCCATATTTAGGAACATATCCCAGATATTTATTTGGAAAATACAAAAAGGAAGGACATGAAGTCTCTTATCTAACTATAGATGACATGAGGTTATGGAAACAAAAAAAAGGAATCATTAAAGAACCAACTGAAAAAGAAAAAACAAATATTTTTGTTTACAATTTAACAAAAAATAATGCTGAAAAAACAATCTCTAAAACACATAAAATAATTGTTGTACTTGGTGTTCATGTGCCTGGAAAATATCTTACAGCAATGCCTGGAACATTGAAAGAAGTTGTATCATTATTAAAAGATATCAAACAACCAATTGAATTATCTGGACCAGCAGTGTTTGGAACACAATTAGAAGGTGGAAAATTCTTTGAGAAAATAGATGTATCAAGGTTTGAAGAAATTAAACATTATGATGCACCATTTAATGAAATAGAAAAATACATTGAAGATTCTACAGAAATCATAAAACAAATTCCAGACAAACGTGTTATAGAAATAGAAACAGGACGTGGATGTAATGTCGGAAAATGCAGTTTCTGTACAGAACCTTTGAAGAATCGTTTTGTCAATCGTAAGATGGAACATGTTGTCAAAGAAGTAGAATCATTCTACAAACATGGAGCAAGATTATTTAGATTAGGAAAACAAGCAGATTTCTATGCCTCCGATAGACCTGTTGAATTATTAAAGAAAATCAACAAAAAATGTCCAAAGATAGAAGTTCTCCACATAGATAATGTCAATCCAAATTCTGTTGTCAAAGATAAAGATCATGAAATTACAAAAGCAATTGTCAAATATTGCACGCCTGGAAACATCGCAGCATTTGGAGTTGAATCATTTGATTCAGAAGTTGTGAAAGCAAACTTATTGAATACAGCCCCTTTAATGGGATACAAAGCAATTCAGATCATCAATAAATATGGTGCAGTCCGTGGAAAAAATGGCATGCATAAATTTCTTCCAGGAATCAACATTATATTTGGATTGTTGAAAGAAACAAAAACCACCCATGTAAAGAACATGGAAACGTTACAAAAAATAATGGATGAAGGGTTACTATTACGTAGAATCAATGTACGTCAAGTGGCAGTACTTCCAGATACATTCTTAGAAAAACATGGCGGAAATAAATATCTCCGAAAAAATAAAAAATACTATTGGAAATGGAGAAATGAAATTCGTCAAAAAGTTGATTGGCCAATGTTAAAATTAATTTTACCAATAGGCACGATTATGGAAGAAGTCTACACAGAGATGTATGATGGAAAAACAACCTTCTGTAGACAATATGGAACCTATCCCCTAATCATAGGAATCAAAGGACGAATTCCATTAAAGAAAAAAATTAAGGTGAAGGTTGTAGGACATATGCTACGGAGCATTGTAGGTGAAGTCGTATGAGTGACTTAAGACTTGGTGTTTATCGTCATTACAAGGGAGATTTGTATCATGTATTTGGAGAATCAATTCATACTGAAACAAGGGAAGTTTCAGTCTTATATCGTAAGTTAAACGATCCTTTTGATAAACGGGAAATATTTGCACATCCAAAGAAATTGTTTCTTGAACAGATTGTGCATGAAGGAAGACATGTATTACGATTTGAGCATAATGGATGACTTATTTTACATATCGGATAATATCGTGATAAACTTGTTCCATTTCTTTATCACCTAGAATCTGTGCAACGTTTTGAGCATAACTAAATACACCTGCTTTCTCATATGCTAACATGGCTTGTCTATAATTAATACGTTCTTCCCTTTTATCTCCAAGCATTCCATGTTTTTTTGCAACTTCCATGAAATATTGTGCTCTACTCATTGAAGATTGAATAAGACTAACATCAATACTATCTCCAGATAATCTCAAGGAAGCTTGTCTTTTCCCTTCTGGTGTTTGAAGTTTGTCAATCATATCATCAAGATGTGTCATAAATGAAAATGAGAAGAATTTATTTAAGAGGTTTATGATTCTTGAACATAGGAATTAATTTAAAGTATCTTCTTCATTATATTCTCATGGATAAACTAAAAGTAGGAGCAGGATTTGGTGTAATGTTGTTTAAGGAAGGAAAAATTCTTCTTGGTAGGCGACATGCAGATCCAGAGAAAGCAGATTCGGAATTAAATGGAGAAGGGACATGGACCATGCCAGGTGGTAAACTACATTTTGGAGAAAGTTTTGAAGAAGGTGCAGCACGTGAAGTTCGTGAAGAGACGGGAATTAAAATCAGAAATGCAAAAGTCATATCTTTAACAAATGAAATCGTAGAAACTGCACATTTTGTAACTGTTGGTCTTTTTTGTGATCAATTTTCTGGAGATCCACAAATTTTAGAACCAGACGAAATTGTAGAATGGCGATGGTTTGATTTAGATTATTTACCAACACCAATGTTTAAAGCATCTCAGGGATTTATTAATAATTATAAAGAGAAAATATTTTATAAAAAAGAAAAATTAAAATTAGGAACCTACAAACATTATCGTAGGGGGTTATATCAATTAATCGGAGAAGCAAAAGATAGTGAAGATTTGAAAGATCTTGTTGTATATCAGGCACTTTATGATTCTGAAATTGGAAAAAAAGTAATGTGGGTTCGTCCAAAAGAAGAATTTTGTGGGTTTGTAGAAGTTGACGGTGTAAGGAAGAAAAGATTTACCTTCATTGATAATTCTTAATTGAATGGGTTATAAAAGAAACATATTTATCTCAAAAATGAAAATTGAAACTTATGATGGAAAAGAACAAAAAGAAATTGATTGCATAGGTTGTGCAATAGAATCTGGCAACACAAATCCTATGAAGGGGACAATCATTAAAACAAAGTTTTTTGATGTCCATCAAGATTTTGAAGTTCCAATTCCCGGATTTATTATTGTAACATCACGAAGACATTTTCTATCTATTTCAGATTTTACAGAAGAAGAACAAATAGAATTTATTACATTAATTTCAAAAATACGTAAAGGAATGAAGGATGTTTTAAACATAGAAGAGGCTTATTTATTTCAAAATGAAGATTCTCGTCATCATTTTCATTTATGGATGTTTCCAAGATATGATTGGATGGAAAAATTTGGAAGAAAAATTGAATCCGTACGTCCAATTTTAAAATATGCTAAAGAAAACTTAAAAACCAAAGAAAATTTGATTTTAGTTGAAGAAGCAGTTTTAAAAATGAAAAAATACATGTGATTTTCATACCCAAACTTATATAAAACTCAAAATATTCCTTCTCTCTATGAAAGATGTTGTAAAAAGAGAAATTATTAAAGATCTCAATAAAGCAATTCAAATTCTACAGCAAAGAAAAAAAATGGATGTAGAAGAAATGAAACAACTTTCTAACCAAGCTATTGAAGATGTTGCGTTACATAAAGATTTAGATGTGGTTTCCATAACAGTCCTATTCTATTCAATTTACAAAGTTGCAGATTGTATTGATGACGAAGCATTTGATTATCTTATCAAAGGAATGGAAACTGCAAAAGATGCCCTACAAAGAAATAGTTTTGGAAGATATAGTAAAGCTATTAAAAATCTTTTTGTTACAGTACGTGGATGTAACGCTAAAATTAAAGAACATTTTCAAGACGTAATGGGTGCTGCACGTATCAAAAAAGGAGCTGTACTTCTTCAAAAAGGATTATCTTTAGGACAAGCAGCAGGATTAATGGGATTATCAAATTGGGATCTTCAAGCATATGCAGGAAAAACCGTGGTTCTTGGCGCACATGTTGAAAAAGTTCAAGCAAAAAAACGTTTATCGTTAGCATTTAAATTATTTGGAGTGAAAAATGGATAAAGTACTTTTTTTTGATGCTTGTACTAAGGACAAGCCCAAAAAAGAGGTGATGAAATGAAAGTCCTCTTTTTTGATGCTGGACCAATCATTTCTTTAGTTATGAGTAGAACCTGGTGGGTTCTTCCACGATTGAAAAAAGAATTTGGTGGAAAATTCTACATTACACCTGCCGTAAAATTTGAACTTGTTGAACGTCCTCTTCAAACAAAACGTTTTGCATTTGAAGCATTACAAGTAATGAAACTCATTCGTGAAGGAACTATTGAAGTTTATGACAAAGTTCCGCAGAAAAAAGTTAAAGAATTAATTAAAATTGCAAATAGTACATTTAGAATAAAAAATAAAACCATGGATATTATTCAAGAAGGAGAAATGGAATCAGTCGTTTCTGCATTAGAATTAAATGCTCCTGTCGTTATAGATGAACGAACTTTACGTTTATTCATAGAAAATGGTAAAGAAATGAAAAGTTTGTTAGAACATAGGTTCCATAAAGATGTTACAGCAGATAATTCCAAAATCACATTATTTCAATCACGATTAAAGGGCATAAATATCATAAGATCAATTGAATTAGTTTCTGTTGCCTATAAATTGGGATTACTTGATTTGTACGTTCCTAAGAAAAAAGCTGGACGTTCTGTGTTGATAGATTCTATGTTGTGGGCTGTAAAATTTAGTGGTTGTGCAGTTACAGATCATGAAATTCAAGAGATTAAGACTGAATTATTACGATAAATATTTATATGAGATTTTCTTCATGAACATAAAATGGGTAAAAAATGTGTTGAATGTGATGAAGAAGCAAAATATAAAATTAAAGATTCTTCAGAATATTATTGCACAGAATGTGCCGAAGAACACTTCGGAGATTTAGATTTACTTGTTGTTCTTGAGGATGAAGCTCAGAGACTAAAAGATTTCGTGAATAAAAAGATTCTTTCACCTCAAGAAGAAGAGGAGTTGAATCAATAACGCATAACAACTGAAACTTTCTTAACCTTCTTCAAATATAATCCAATTAATAATCCAGAAATCATTCCACCTAAATGTGCAATGTTTGCAACACCACCAATTCCATAACCAAATAATCCAGCGGTATCTAAAAGGAACCATAAGATTCCTGCAATCCATAAAGGCATAGGGATAAAGAAAAACAATAATAACTTCATTCTAGGTATTAAAATAATCATCACTCCTAACATTCCCATAATTGCACCACTAGCACCTAAATCAGTAAATGTTTGATTCAAAAAGATGTGGTAACTATTTGCAACAATCGCTGCAATCAATCCTGTTCCTAAATAAATTTGTAAAAATCTTTTTGGACCAACAACTTGTTGTACTAACGGACCAAAAATAAATAATGCATACATGTTAAATAAAATGTGGCTGATTGTAAACGGACTATGTAAAAACATATGTGTTAATAATCTCCACGGTTGTGTAAAGAAATGTTGTGAAGATAACATTAAATTATTTGTAAACATGCTTCCAATAAAAAATTGTAATGCGAAAAAAACTAAGTTGATTACAATTAACGGACGTACAACATCTTCGTCTAACATTTGTTTAAAATTCATACTTTTTTAATTTTTTGTTGTAGTATATAAAACTTGTTAATTGTCCCATTTAGGTCATATTTTACAAAACTTATAAATACTAGTTTACCTTTTTGTATACTCTTAGGTGTTTTTAATATAAAAAAAAGAAGGTGATGTCTCCGTGAAACAACACGTTTTCCAAGAGGTAAAAAAATTTAAAATTCAGCGATGTTGCAAAGGCTGTGCAAAAAGAATTGTCGTTGAAAATGCAAACCGTTATTATTGCGACGGGTGCAGAGCGTAAATTATTTTTTTCTTTTTTTTTTAATTTATTTTTTCTAAAGAATTAATTTTTTAAATGATATTGATTATTCAAACAAACTTCTTACCCAAGCAAAGAAACCAGACTCTTCTTCCTTAACTACTACAACTTCTTCTACAATAACTGTTTCTTCTACAACTGGCTCAACGACTACTTCTTTAACAACAGGTGCTTTAATAATTACAACTTCTTCTTTACCAATTACAAAATCACCAAAGCTTGTAATAGTTGCAGTATAATACACAGTTCCATCTTTGACTTCACTCATTGTTGTTTCAATAGGATTTCCATCTTGAAATAATTGAACATCAAATTTTGATAAAGGAACCCGGTCTAATTTTGTTTGTTCTAGTCCTAAATTTAATTTTAAAGATGCAATTTTATTCTCATCTTCAGAAGATATTGTAAATTTAGAATAAAATGGACGTGTGAATGGAATGTTTTTATTTTCTTCAAATTTAATAACACCATTTCTTACATCTTCACTAAACGTTACAGTTCCATCATTCAATCCAGGGACACCTTGAACTTGAAAATCAAGTACACTACCTGCTTTTATGAATCCAACCGTTTGTACAGCGTTTCCTGTAAGGGACATCTCTTGTTCTTGTAAACTGATGATCGTCATCACAGATAAGAGAAAAAAGATTCCAATGATTGCCCACGATTGTTTATGACGCATTTTCATTTTTCGTGGTGGTGCTACTTCTTTCTTCTTAGAAACTCTTTTACGTACACCTCTTTTTTTCTTAACCATCCTTAAAATGATTTTTTTGGTGTATATAAATGTTATTCTTTCCCAAATACGTAGAAAACCTTATAAATAGGTGTTTTAATAAGATTTATGTCGGGCCTATAGCTCAATCTGGGAGAGCACTAGTTGCTGAAAAGCAAGTGATACTGAAGTTTCCAGATACCTGATTTTGGAATAGAAATCTAGGTGTTCAGGGTTCAAATCCCTGTAGGCCCACTTTCTTTTAATTTTTGATATCTATCTATAATTCTTTTATTTGAAAAACCAATCTCTTTATGCCATCTATTTACCATTCTATCTCCATTAATAGAGATCCTATATATTCTATTATAATCAGCTTGTTTATAATTTCTAAATCCTATCCGAAAATCCTGTGATAGTTTATCATGTAATTGATTTGCAAGTCTTTTACTTGTTGTACTAATTTCTATTGTTGGATAATCTTTTCGATATCCTTTGTTTGCTAAAAACAAAGAACCATCTGTATCGACTATTCCTCGAATACAACATTTTAATAATTTTTTATTCTGTAATATCTCTTCAGGGATAAATATATTTTGACATTTTTCTTTATTGCATGGCATTTTTAATTCATAAACTAAATATTCAACAAAACTTTTAGAATAAACTTTAAGTCTTAATCCTCGTTCTCTTATTTTAATGTGGGTTTTTAATTTTAATTCATTCCAGAATATTTCTGTCAAATGTTTAAAATATTCTTTTTCTTGTTTTGGATCACCTACAATCTCAACATAATATTGTGATATCTTTGGTTTATACCTAATGCAGCCATCTCCAATAATAGCACCTATTAATTCTGCTTTTTTATCATTAAGAACCATAATCAATCTATCTCTTTACACTATATAAACTCTGTCCGTACCTGTCGAGTGTGGGTTGTGCTCTATATACTATTACCCAAGAAAGAACTTGCAAACAAATTAAACAACAACATCACAACAGCAGCAAGAACGCTATATAATAACACGCTGCTCACAACATTCTTTCCAAGCGCATAACGCTCTCCAAGTTTATCAGCACCATTTTCTACACCATTACTAAGAACTGTTAAGATGTACGCTAATTGGATGATGTAAATCCCAACAACAATCTGGAAATGGAATGTAGGCATACCAATACCAAAAATTGCTAACATGTCGCCACCAACACCACCTGTACTTGCACCATCTCCAAAATCTCCTAACTTTGCTGCAAGTTTCGTAAGAATCGTAGAAATCATAGATGTGATTCCAATCACAATTCCCGCAATTGCGGGTGTTAAAAATTTAACTTGTGCTTTCATTGAAGAAATAACATCACTCATTAAATCCTTCAAACGTTCTTCAACACGATGGATTTCTTTAATATAATTCGCCATAGATAAGAGTGCTTGAGCTGCAATTCGTGGACCTTTCTTTACACTCTCTACTAAAACTTTCATAGAGCTCTCAATCACTTTAGATGGAAATTGTGAAACAGCTCCTATCTTTGGATTAAATAATGCTTCATCTAATCCCATTCCTAATTTTGCAATGTTTCTTTCTGCAATATGAAAAAAATCTCCTGAAGTCGTACCTGACATTGTTGCCGACACTTTTGCTAACGCAATTTCAGCAGGTATACCATCACCCAACCTATTTCCAAGTTGAAATAATGCAGAAGAAAATTCTTCCTCCAACTCTTTTGTTCTTTGACGTACTTTAATGACATTTGTAGAACGTAACTTATAGAATAATCCTACTGCTAAACCTAATCCTGCAATCAAAAATACTGAGAGGATTGAAGACCCAATCCCGAATGGTCCAATT
This sequence comes from Candidatus Woesearchaeota archaeon, assembly GCA_018655525.1. Taxonomy (GTDB): domain Archaea; phylum Nanobdellota; class Nanobdellia; order Woesearchaeales; family GW2011-AR9; genus 1-14-0-10-32-24. The sequence continues at coordinate 87,463 of JABIJM010000007.1, forward strand.
TTATCTGCGTTAGCACAATCTTGTCCAACAGTTGGTGGACAAACATATCCTAACAATGAATGTTGCTTCGCTGTATCAAAGAAAATATCTGACGTGCCAACAGCATGCATAAATAAAGGAGAAAATCCTATTAAGATTGCAACAATTGCAATTCCGATTGAAAAGAACAAAGGATTGATACCAATGGAAAATTGTTTTGTGATTGGAATATTCACATTCCGTAATTTTTTAACACCTTCTTTCTTACTAATGTCAACAGCACCATACCCTGCAGGACGTTTTGCAAGAATTTGTTTTCCAATAAGAAAAACAACCGTAGGAATACCAACATTATACATTAACGAAATATAAAACGCTAAAAGGAAAGGGTTGCTATCTCCAGCCATAAAAGAAACAACTAACGGTAAAATTACTAATCCTAAAATAGGAAGGATGATACCAAGCATATGTAACATCGTCATTGGCGATTTCAAATTATGAGCATAATGTAACATATTCTCGTATGTACCATTAAGAATCACTTCTAAAGCTTTGTCTAAAAGTGTTAACCGCCTATCGTTATTTCCTTCTAACAATGAAGATTCTAATAAATGAAATGCTTCTACAAATTCCTTATCAAATTCTTGCCATTGCTCAAGATATGCATTTGCAGAATCTCTGATTGTAGAATATTTCTGTGTTTCAACATCCCATAATATCTTTCTAAAATCTAAATTTAAAGGAGGTTCCAAATGTTGGGACGCGAATTCAATCGCACGTTCCATATTTGACGTATGTCTCATATATGTAACCATATAAAAAATTGCTTGCACCATTTGATTGGAAGCCTTCATACGCCATGTCGTTGCCATGAAACTTGGCACCTTTTGAAGAATGAAAAATAAACCTCCTCCTGCCGCAAGCATAAAAAATACAAGGATCATTTGTGGATCTAATCCAAAAATCTTAGGAAGAATGAATGCAACCACAGGTGCAAGAAGAATTGTAATTAACGCAACAATAATCGCAAACCCCAAAACGCCAGCAGGCGTTGTGTTTAAATGAGCAGTTGCAAGATCTTTGTTTAATTTATTTTGAGTTTTCTCATCAGGTTTAATATTTAACGTAGCAGCAAAATTACATGCTTTCTCATATAATGAGTATCGTGTAGGGTACAATTCTTCTTTAAATTCTGTATATTCTCTGGAAGAAATTTGAGCATTTGGTAAAGGAACAGCGCCAAACTCTTCCTTAATCTTAGATTTATAACGTTCTACTAACTGTTTGTATTCTTGATCTTCCATCTATTCCTCGTAATAAAGAAAATTTAGAAGTTTAAAAATGTTAAGGTTTGGATGAGGGGGAGTTTAATAAATTACAACATCGGGATTAAGATCAATATTTTCGCTGAGACCCACATATTGGTTCTGTGGAAGACCAAACATTTCTCCTTGAACAATATGGACTTCTGTTCTTCCATCAAATGCTTCGCATGGAAAATAATCTAACCATGTGCCCATTTCTCTGTTTAATGCTGTTTGTAAAGTGCCCACATCGATTCGTTCACCATAACATCGTAATTTCTGTGATGCATTTGGTTTCGTAATGACTGCAACAACTTGACCTAACACCCCTTTATCATCCAATCTATCTTCAAGAGCTTGGAATGGCGTAGGATTACGATCTAAGTAATCTTTTATTCCTGTTTCATCTTCTGGGTGTAAATTAAATTTCATTATAATCTCTCAAATTTTATTATTTGTTAATTTATACTTTTTTATATAAAGTTATTTAAAGAAAAAGGTCATTTTTACTCTTATGAAAGTTTTAGTCGGATTACATGATGAATTAATTAGGAAACTTGCTGTACGTATCCTGAAAACAAAAGGTTATGAAGCAACTTCAGTGACTACCTTAGATGACATGCTTTCTGAAATTCAAGCTCAAAATAAGGAAGGTGGGTATAATGCCCATATTATGGATGTTAATCTTGGAATTTGGGATGGTCAAACATGTGAACCTGCAGAAAGGGTTTACAATTTAATAGAAAGTAAAATAAATCAAGGAAAAACTTCTTTTATGTCTGTAACTGGCGGAAATGCTATCCATTATGCACAAGCAGCAGGGATTCCTTGTATTGAGAAACATGATTTTTTAAAATATTTAAGATCTCTCTAGTTTCTGGCTCCGTAGAATTGCTTTATAAATGACTTCTTCAAGTGAATTATTAGTATGTGGGTTAATAGTGCCAATGGAGGCGCATTTGTGAGTTTACGAACAAATCTACCGCGCCGTGCACTATTAACATAGAACATACAAATAAT
>JABIJM010000008.1 GCA_018655525.1 Candidatus Woesearchaeota archaeon
AAATTGCTTTGCTAGGTTTACGTTCACGTAAATGAACAACTGTTCTTCCGCCTGGTGTTTTCACAGAGATTTTCCTAAATCTTCCTGATTTTTCTCTTCCTTGTGGCATTTTTATATTTCTCCTTACAAGCAAATTAGAATTAAGCATAAGCTTGATTCACGTTGCCGTAAAATCTATCCTATTAGGATATGTTTTGTTGTTTTAAGTATAATTTGTGTGAGATGTTTATAAAGTTTTCCTAGTAAACTTTAAACAACTTCCGTAATCCGATACTAAATACGATTGAGAAGATAATATACAATCCTAACCATCCTGGTTGCCAACCTAATAAAGATTGATCTCCTAATGGTCTAAGTTTGTTATAATTGATTGTAATACTTTTAATATCTGAATGATCATATGTTTCAATTGCTTCTGTATATTCAACATCTTTTGTAATCAAAACATTTTTGGTTTGTTCAGTCTCACCTGTTTTGACTTTGAGGAGATGCTCACCCTTCGTACTTTTTAACTGCCATGTCACATCAGAACTAATTTCTTTCTCAGCATCACCAATAACTTCTGTTCCTGCTGGAGGAATTAATACTGCTTTTCCTCCTACGCCTTTTTCAAAGTCTGCGGTAACGGAATATGTTTCACCTGGAAAGATGGGTTCAGCACCTAAATGTGCGTTCATCCATCCAAAAATAAGAATGATTGGTAAGAATGTAATCAATGTTGCTTTCATGGAATGTTTCATGTAATCCATGTTTTTTTTCATTGCTTCTTTCTGCAACTTCATAGCTTCAGTAGGTTGATCACGTAATGCTTTGATACGCTTTTGATAATCTTTTTGTTCATCTTTGAGACGTTTCATCTCTTGCTGATTTGTCATATATTTATAGACAATTGTAATAATTAATGTGATGATTAAAGCAAGAAGTAATATCGTCCAAAACGGACTTGAATTTAATAAAGGTTGAAAGATTGGACTTAGTACAGGATCTAAAAAAGATGTTGCCATGTTAATCAATTGCTTTGTCTTTGTTTATATAGTTTGTGATAAATCAAATTAAAAAAATAAAACTTATTCCATGACCCTCCTGCACAAACTTTTACAAAAGTTTGATCAAAAGAGGAAAGTATTCCTTTTATTCCATAAACTTACGCATGGCTGGATGCATGTCCATCATGTGTTGTTTTGCGATTTCTTCGTATAATTTATAGATGATCATAACTGCTAGTAAGATTCCTGTTCCGTTTGATAATGCACCGGTTAAATCTGCAACTGCTGCTAGTAAACCTACAGCTGCTCCACCAACGATTGTTAATGGCCAGATGTATCTGCCAAGGATTTTTTCTAAGACTCGCTCGTCTCTTCTAAATCCTTGCATTTGTAAACCTGAAGATAATATTTGTTTTGCTTGTGACTTAGGATCCATTCCTGCTGTCTGCATCCAAAAGATACTGAAAATCATTGATCCAGTAATCATTAAAAAGCAATATGTTGAAGCTTGACCAATTTGTAACCATGTCCAAGATCCTTGTTGAATTAAAGCTGCTGCAAGATTTGGAGGAGATGTCCATAAGACAATTCCTGAAGCAGGATTTTGACCTGAAAAGGTTCCTAAAATTGGAAGTCCCATATTTTCAAAGAGACGTGCGAATAATTGGATGTTTGCAAGTAATGCTGCAACTAAAATAACGGGAATGTTTGATGTATAAAAAAAGTTTAATGGCCATCGCATTCCGTATCCACGAACTTTCCCAAAAGATAATGGGATTTCTACTTTCATTGCTTGTCCATAAACACTCATGACAAAAACGACAACTGTACTTAAAATTCCTGCTAACATTAAACCTACGGTTGTAACATCTCCTATTGCAAGCGATTGAAATATTGCAGGGATTGCTCCAGATGCAATTTCCGATCCTTGAGCTGGAATGAAATTAAATAATCTGATCATAATTTGTTGTGCAACTCCTGCTGCAATGAATAAACTTAATCCACTTCCGAATCCCCATTTAGAGACAACTTCATCCATGAACATAATTAACATTCCTCCTAAGATAAGTTGTATAACAAGGAAACTTTGAAGCATGAATATTTGACTACTTGCTAAAGGGATTACACCAGCGACAAATTGTACTACAAAACCGCTCGTTACAGGATCGTAATATCCTCCTGTTGATAATCCACCCATTGCAACATAAATAATTGCTTCAAATATGATGAAAAATATACTTAAAAGTTTTTGTAATCCTTGGAATCTTCGTTTACCATCAGCTGTTGTTAAATCTAAGCTCATGATTCCCGTTCCTGAAAGTAACTGTAAGACAATAGATGCAGTTACAATAGGACCTATTCCTAAAGAAATAATACTTCCAAAAGAAGCTCCTAAGATAATAGATAAGAATTCAAAATTTGCTAATGCATTATTTGCTAAACCAAATAAAGGGATATGTCCAAGAACATAGAATAATACAAGAACAATTAACGTCCATTTTAATTTCTCTTTAAATGGTAACCGTTGCTTTGTCCCTTTAACTTCAGGAAGATTTCCTATTATTGTATCGAAGAGACCCATTTTAATTAGTATTTATGAACCAACTTTAAGCTGATTCTTTTGTTTCTACAGGTTTTGTAACTTCTTTTTTTCCAATTGTTACATCTCCACCTGCAGCTTTTACTTTTTCAATTGCGGATGCGGATGCATGTGCAACTGTTAATTTAAGTGCTACTGATGTTTTTCCTGTTCCCAATAATTTTTGAACGTTTAATTTTGCTAAATCAATAATGTGAGTGTTACCTTCTTTTTTTGCAATTCCTTCAGCAACCAAACTTTCTACTTTGACTGCAGTAAAGTAAGATACATTTATACTTTTAATTGTTTCTATTGTTCTTCTTGGCCGGAATCCTTGTTTCCCTGTAAGATGTTGACGTTTTTTATGTCCTGCACGCTTACCTGAACCTGCATTTCCACGACCACCACGGCTACCTGCTCCACGACGTTTCTTTCTGTGGCCACCACCATGTGTAGTGTGTGCTCGGTACTTGTTTACTTTTTTAGTTTTTCTTACGACCATTTTAATTATAACATTCTCTCAATAAGATCATTCATTTTTTCGCCACGATTTCCTAAACCGCCACCAACTTTGAATGCCATTTTAATTCCCTTACGCCCAAATCCTTTACGAGGTGGGTTTAAACGGAAATATGATTTGTATTTTTTTCCATTAATTACTGAAAATTTATAGGAATACTTTTTCTTACGATCTTGTTCTCGTCCTTGATACGCTACTCCTCGTTTTTCAACTAATGAATTATAAGTTTGTTCTGTAATTTCTCCGTATGTAACGTAATCTTTTACTTTTTTGATCATACCACGATTAACAATGTTATCTACAATTACTACACAATTATTTTTACGTGTTAAGTGAAGCATATGTAATGTATCTCTCACTGGTTGAGGTAAATCTATAAAACCACGTACTAATACAATTGCAATTTTACTTCCTGTTGAAGCTTTTGTTGCTTTTGGTTCAGGTTTTGGTACAGATTCTGTTTTTGGTTGATTTTCTTCCATTTTTATGCTTCTGCGTTTTGAGATTCTTTAGAAGTTTCTTCAACTTTAACTTCAACCTTTTTCTCAACTTCGCTTTTTTCATCATTTTCTGCTTTAATTTCTTCAGCTGTTTGAATTTCTGGGATAACTTCTCCCTTTAATTTTCCTTCAACTAAACCTAATTTTGCTGCATCTTCATGTTTTACTTTCATTTCTGAAAGTTTCTTTAATGCATCAATTAAAGCGTAAATAACATTTAATTTTGTTTTTGTTTGACCTTGTGTTTTACTTCGGATATCTTGAATTCCAGCTAATGCTAAAATTTTTGCAGATTCCTTTTCTACACATAACCCAGTTCCTCTTGGAGCTGGCATCAAAGTGATACGAATACTTCCGCAGTTTCCTGTTACCGCGAATGGAATGGAATTAGGTTCACGTGCGTCTGTTTCCCAACTTCCACATCCTCTTCTGATTCTCATAATGTTTAATCTTGCTTTTCGTTTTGCTTTATCTCTTGCTGGAACAGTTTCTTTACTTTTCCCGAAACCAATTCCTACATAACCATTCTTGTTTCCAACAACAGCACAAGTCGTAAAACTAATAGAGTTTCCTTCTTTTGTTTTCTTTTGAGTCTGACGGAAAACTCTTCGTTGACCACCACCAAATTTACCTTTAGCTTGACCAATTAATAATAAATCTTCTTGTAATCCTGGTAATAAATGAGTCACAATCTCCGCTTCAAGAATATTGATATCTGCATCAAAGATTTGATCTATATCTGTTACTTCTCCAGCTTTTACTCTCTTTCCAAGTAAAGTTGTAGGGTGCCAAATAGGTGCAGGTTTCTCTTCTCTTGGTCTTCGTTGTTTACGAGGATCGTTTCGTCTTCCTTTTTGTTGTTTTTCTACCATTTATGATTATCCTAATATTTTTTTCTTAACTTCTTCAAAATTCTTTGACATGTCTTCAGGTTGTGCATTTGCTTTTAAATATTGCCCAAAAACTTGGTTGAATTTCTCTTGATTTTCTGATTTTAATTTTGCAGCATATGTAGATACATGAGCTCCAGTTAATCTGTCTTCGGAAGGGAAAATTTTCTCGCCACCATGTTTAATTTGTAAACCTGCGTCAACAAGTCCTTTAAGGAATGCATAATGCTTTCCACCATGTGAGGGAGATTGGTTCCCAGTATCTAAAACAACTTCTTCTTGTTTCTTTTCTACTGCTTTCTTTCCAATTAATAAACCTGTTAAATATGCTGCAGGAAGGTTTTTTAATGAGTATTTCCATCCTAATTTTTGTAACATTAAGGAATCAATACCTACTAAAACTCGATCACCTTCTGGATTGAATTGAATTATTTGTGCAATAACTTTTTTGTTTGTAAGTCGTATTACAACACGAGATTTACGAGAGGTTAACATTTTCAAACGTTTGTGATAGTTTGTTTTACCTTCCCTAATTCTTCGGTATTGTACAGCTTTTGGTTTTCGTGTTGCCATTTTATTGTGATTTCTTTTCCTCGGTTTTTACTGAGGGACTAGTAACGTTGTTACTTTTTTCCTCAAATAATTTCTGTTCTGTTAAATATAATTTGATGTGACGTTTATTCCTAAAGTATCCTCCACCAGCCTTACGATAAAGATTTTGGTAAGTGCTAGGTGTAACAAGTTTGCTTTCTTTTAATTCTTTTAGGAATTTTCTTTGAGTTCTAATTTTTGCAATCCAACGAGATTTTCTTGTAACTGAGGAATATTTCTTCCCTTTCTTTGTACCAGATCCTTTTTGTCGGCCTTTACTTTTTTGAGTTGCAATTTTTCTTGCACGTACACGTGATTGTTCGTTAGCACCAGATTTTACAATCTTTTTAACTGCTATTAATCCACGAATATCGGCACGAGTAATTGCTTTTTTAATGTCTTCTAAAGCGTCAGCTAAAAACTTCACTTTCTTAGGTGATGTTTTCATGATGTCCGCTGCTAATCGTTTTTTACTTTTCATTTTGTATCATTATTGTGGTTTGATGATTGTTTTTTCAGCTTCAGATTTTTGTTCTTTCTGCTTTTTTTCTTCTTGTTGAACTTTTTCTTCAACAGATGATTCGCTGCTTTTCTTTTCTTCAGCTACTTTTTTCTCTTGTTCCGCTGCTTGTTTTTCCTTTTCTTGCTCTTTTTTAGATTTTACATTTAATTTTTCTTGACGTAATTTCTTTCGAGTATCAAATGCTGATTTAATTTTATTAAGGATTGAAGGTACATCGCCGTCTGATAATGTAATATTTTTTTCTTGAACTAAGGATAATAATTCTAATCTTTTCCTATTCCCTAATTTTCCTGAAATTAATGCACTTTCTTTAGCAGGATTTAATTTGGTAATATCTTCTACGGTTTTTACAAGTATTGGATATAAACCATGTTTATCCATTCCAAATACTTCTTTTGGAGATCCAAATCCTGGACCTGGTAAAACTGGTCTTCCTTTATGCATCTGACGTACTTTTGAATGTTTTCCTCGTGGGAATCTCCATCTACGCTTAACGCCGTGCCCAAACTTCCATTCTTTAACTACGAATGTAGGTTTACGCTTGCTTGTTTTTTTACGAAGTTCTTGTAATTCTGTTTTTGCCATTGTATTATTTTGCTTTTTCAGTAATGTATAATCCATCTTGGAAAATACGTCTGTCTCTGTTTGTAATTCTACATAAATTTTCAATTCTTGATGCTGCTTGACCAGCTAATTCTTTGTTTGCACTTGAAATATCAATTTCTGTTCCGTTTACTTTCACTTTTGTTCCTTCAGGCATCATTATTCTTCGTGGAACTGCTTCACCAAGGAAGTTTTTCACAATTAATTCTTGACCCGACATGGAAACATTCATTGGAAAGTGACCTGAACAGATTTTTACTTTATATTGGAATGGTTCAACAACACCTTTTACCATGTTTTTCATGTGAGCATTGTATGATCCTAAGATTGTTTTTTCTCGTTTTGTTGCTTTTGCTGATTTTAGTATGATTTTTGAACCTTCAATCGTTACATTAATTCTTGGATGTGCAAAGTTTCTCTCTACTTCTCCTTTAGGTCCTTTAACTTTAAGGGTAGTTCCTTCTAGGTTAGCGGTTACGCCTTCCACGAGTTCAATTTCCAATTGTAAGTCTTGTTTCATTTTTTTAATAACAATATGCTAGTAATTTTCCACCAGTTTCTTTAGTTTTTGCTTCGTTATGAGTTAGTAAACCTTTTGGTGTGGAAACTAATAATAATCCAAAATCCTTTGCAGGAAGGTATCGTTTTTCCCATTTTTCAAAACCATTTTTTTTGGTTGAAAATCTTGGTTTTACAACACCGCATTTGTTGATGTTTCCTAATAAATTAATTTTTAGGACTCCGCCTTTTCCATCATCTGTTTCTTCAAATGCTCCGATGTATCGGTGGTCATTCATGATTGTAAGGATTTTCTTGATCATTTTTGACGCTGGCTTAATAAGTACTTCACGTTTTCCTACACGTTCTGCGTTCAATATTTTTGCTAATGCAGCTGCCAATGGGTCGTTTAACATTTTCTTTTATTTCCTCTTAACTATATTTTTTGAAACCTAAGCCAACAGCCATTTCTCTGAAACATTGCCGGCATAGTTTTAGATTATATTTATTGATGTGGCCTCGCATCCTACCACAATTTGTACATTTTCGTTGTGCAACTCCACAAGACCTTGCTTTTGGAGAGTTAAATTTTGCGTATTTCTGCTTTTTGATCGGTTTCGCGTCCAGTTGCGTAAATACTTTTTTCCAATTGCTTGTTGTCATGTTTCTATTGAACCTCTACTCCTAAACTCTGTACAAATGAAATTGCATCTTCTCTTGTTAATTGATGGTTCTTTCCAATCTTTGAAGCTTTTTGTTTACGTTTTTTAATACTATAGCCTGGTCTTTCTAAGGTTACAGCTACTTCAAGACCAAGAATTTTTAATTCGGGATCATACTCCATTCCTTCAATGTCAATATATTCTGGAACCCCAAATGAAAAATTTCCTTTTTGATCAAATGATTTTAAAGATAATTGATTTTCTTTTGCAACTAGTAATCGTTTTAATAAAGCCTCTGCACCTTTACGTACGGTAACTTTACCTCCAATTGCTAATCCTGGCCGTAATCCCCATGTAGGAATTCTTTTCTTTGCCAAAGTTTTGATTGGTTTTATAGGCGTTAATTTTTGTAATAATTTTAATCCTTTCTTTAGTAAATTTTCGTCCTTACCTGCGCCTACATTTAATGTGAGCTTTGCTACACGAATAGTTCGCATTGGGTTTGAATCTTCCTTATGTACAGGTTTTTGTTGTGTTTCTTCTGTCATTTTATTTTTGTGAATATAATTTTATTTTTGAATCTTTTTCTCCTAAAACAAAAAGATATGCTTTTGCAGTTTCAATTTCAGTTTTATCTGCAACATAAATTGCTTCTTTTCCTTTAATTTCTTTTAAAATTCCGGAATGTCCGCCATGTTTTCCTTGAGTTAAAAACACAAAGTTTCCTTCTTTTAATGAAAGAACTTCTTTTACTTCTAAACTTGGTAAGCTTAATATGAATGTATCTCCTACCTTAGCTTTTTTATCAGAGATAATGTTTTTACCATCGTGTAAGTTGAATTGTAATTTTCCTTTTGCCAAAACTTTTTTACCAATGATTTTGCATGGTTTTAAAGATGCGCTTTTCTCATCAATTTCTTGGATTACTAATCTTCCTTTTTGATCTAACAAAGCCCGATATGATTTTTTGGTTTCAGGTACAGAGATTACATCAAATAATCCTACTGCGAATTTATGGTCTTTTCTTCGTTTTCCATCAACTAAAATGTTTTTACGATTCAAGACTTTCTTAGCTTCACTCATTGTTGAAACTAAACCTAATTTATCTCGTAATACTACACCTAAAGATGTTGCAAAGTATAATGAATGTGCTCCTGGGTTTGGACGTGTGATGAAAGTTTCTGCTTTACGATCAATTACCCATGTACGTGGTGTTGCGATTCTTTTCAAATGATTTTTCATTCTGATTTCTCCGTTTTTTCTTCAGCTTTAGGAGCTGTTTTAGTTTGAATTGTTAACTTTGCTTTTCGTTTTTTATCTTTTAAGTTTAATTCTACGATCATTAAGTTTGAAGGGGATAATGCTACAAGGAATTTTGTTCCATTTTTTTTGATTTTTTCAATGCTGGTTACATAGACCTTTTCTCGTTTCAAATCTACTCTTTCAACTTTACCTTCTTTCTTTGTAAATTGACCACGCATGATTTTTACTTTATCTCCCACGCATACTTGTGCATTTCGTTTTCCATGTTTCTCTCGTAAATCTTTGTATAAATTTACTCTTACTAATTTCTGCCTTATATGAAGCGGTGCTTTGTAACGAAACTTACGTTGCTTCCGAGGTTGCGTACTTTTATTCCATGTTTTTACGAATGCCATTTTAATTATAATATCATATTTGCGACTTTTGCTACTGCAGGCCATCTTTCTGCAACTTCTTTTGCAATTGGACCTTTAAAGATTGTTCCTTTTGGATTTCCTTTTAAATCTTTAAGTACAACTGCTGCATTGTCTTCAAATTTTACACGAGAGCCATCAGCTCTTCGGTATTCTTTTCGTTGTCGTACAATGATTGCAGGTACAACGGTTTTTCTCATTTCTAATTTTCCTTTTCTTACTGAAGCCATTACTAAATCTCCAACTCCTGCTGTAGGAACTCGTCCTTTAACAGTTTTGTGACCTTTTACGGATACGATTTTGATTACTTTTGCACCAGAGTTATCACAGGTTCTAAGTTCCGCTTGAATCGGAAGTGCTCTTGTAACTCTACCTTTTAGTGCCTTCATTGTTTTTTAGCCTCTGATTCCACAATTCCTAAAATAATATGGTTTTTTGTTTTACTTAATGGTCGTGATCGTGCTACTGTAACTTCTTGACCAATTTGTGCATCAACACATTGTGGATTATGAACTCTCATTCTTGAACGACGAACTTCGTAACGTTCATATTTTGGTACAAAGTATGGTCTAAACCATTCTATTGTTGCGGAACCGTTGATATCTTTTTTAACAACTTTTCCTTTGAATAGTTCTTTCTTTACACTAATCTGTCCATGAAAAGGACATTTTGCGTCTGTACATTCTTTGTTCGGTGATTTCACGCCGAATATTTCTTTTGTCATTTTTGTTTTTGTCATCCTTTAACCCGTTCTTCAGGGCGTTTTATAAGGTCTTTCCCTTCAATGTGAAGTTCTTTACCTTTGATTGTAAAGCTAATTGCGTTTTTCATCAAGGTTTTGATGTCTCCTTGAACGTCAATTTTGAGTGTGTGTTTGGTTTCGTCAATGATTTTTCCCTTAATTCCTTTCAAGGAAGGGTTTGTTGCATCAACAACAACAATTTCTTCACCGATGAGTTCGTGAGGATATGTTGTTTTAACCATTTTAGCGAATTTCTATAGTTTCTTCAGGAAACCCGAGATCCACAAGTGCAGCTTTAATCCGCGATTTATGATCACCTTGTAAGGCAATTTCACCGGTTTTTGCTGTTCCGCCACATGCAAATTTATTCTTCAATTTTTTACACATTTCCTCTACATTGGAATCTTTTGTGATTCCGGAGACAATAGTGTATTTTTTTCCGAATTTTCGCTTTTCAATTTTGATCGTGATCTTAGATTGTTCACGAGCAATGGATTCACAGACACAAAGATCTTCGGGTAGTCCGCATTGATTACATACGCCAACCATTAGTTCTTAGGTGCCTCTTTTTCCTTTTGCAAAGTTAATACCCTTGCAATGTTTTTTTTGATTTGTTTGATCTGACCGGGGTTACTTGCTTGACCACCACCGGACACTTGAGCATTTAGTTTAAGGAGTTCTTTTTTAAACTCTCCTAATTTTTCATGAAGTTCCTTTGAAGAAAGTGCACGAAGTTCTTTTGTAACTTTCATTCTTTCTTCTCCTCCACTACTTCTTCTTTTTTATCTTCTTGAGATTGTGATTCTTGAACTGGTTCTCCAGTTTTTGTTTCTTCAGGAGTTTGAGTTGATTCTTCAACCTTTTCTTCCACTTTTTTCTCTTCAACTACTGGTTCTTTCGTAACTTCTTCAGCTTTCTCCACTACTTTAGGAGATTCTGCTTTAACTTCTTCTTTCTTCTCTTCAGAAGATTCTTTTGGTTCAGCTACTTTTTTCTTTGTAGTTTTCTTTTTTGTTGTTTTTTTCTTTGTAGTTTTCTTTTCTTCTTTCACTTCTTCAACTACTACTTGAACTGGTTCATCCAAGATTTCTACATGATCGGGAAGTACAACATTAGGTGGCATGATTGAAACACGAATTCCAATAATACCTGTTTTTAATAATGCGGTTTCTTGAGCTTTATTTACACCACTGAAAGCAATATCTCCACATTTCTTTAGGTATCCTTGATAGAATCTCCAACTTCGTGCACGAGCTCCAGGAATTTTACCAGATAATACTACTTCTACTCCTAATGCGCCTGCTTGCATGATGTTTTCTAAAATTCTATGCCCGATACTTTTGAAACGTGCGGAACCAAATCGTTCTAATGAACCTGCAATCCTAGATGCTACAATATTTGCGTCAAGGAAATAATCTTTTACTTCTGCAATTTCAATTTGGGGATTTTCTAATCCGAAATTCTTTTTCAAATGTGTTGTTAATTCACGGATGTTTGCTCCTTTGGAACCAACGATTAAACTTGGTCGTGCTGCTTGAATAATAATTTTTTCTCCTAATGGAATTTTTTTAAGGACAATACTTGAGATACCTACACCTTTTAGTTTACTTTCTAGATGTTTCTTTATCTGATATTCTTTTGTTTTTTGTTGGATGAAATCTCTCTCAATCATTGTTCGTCACCATCACGTAATGTGCCTTTCTTTTGTAATTGTTCAAATAATTTTTCTGCTTTTTGCGTTTCAGCAAGGTTCTCTGCGTCCTTTTTTTGTTGAACATTTAATTCTGATGCTTTGATTTGTGCTTCCTTTAATAAGTCTGCTGCTGTTACAACAGGTTCTTTTAATTTTTGTTCCATAGCTAATGCAGCTTGTTTCATTTCTTCTGCTTTTGAATCAGCTTCTTGATTAGGAGTTTCTTGAGGAAGTTGTTCTGCAGGTTTAACTTCTTCAACCGGTTTTGGAGCAGGCGTTTCTACTTCTGGCTCTGCAACAGGTTCTGGAGTTGGTTCTTCAACTTTTTCTTCTACAACAGGTGCTTCAGATTTAATTTCTTCTACCTTAGGTTCTTCAGTTTTCTCTTCTACTTTAGGAGTTTCAGGAGCCACTTTAACTTCTTCCTTCTTAACTTCTGTTTTAGGTGATTCTACTTTAGATTGTGATTTTTTACCAGGTTTCTTGTCTTTTTTCTTAACAGACATTTCTTTAACTTGAATTTCAAGGTGACTTCGTTTTGTACCTTGTCTATGTCGTCCACCACCAGCTGGTGCTGAGGCTTTATTTGCAAGTAATTTAATAATCTTTAAGCTTCCAGTGTTCAAACCTTTTGCTTGTGCATTTGATTCTGCAGATTTGATTAAATGTAAAAATGAAGTTGCTGCCTTGATAGGATATCTTCCTGCCATCATTCCAACTTTGTGACCCATGTCACGATTGAATTTTTTGAAAGGAACTGCTTGTTTTTTCACAATAACATCTGCAAGGAACTGCTTAGCAAACTTGGTAGACCTAAATCTAAGATAATTGCTAATTTCAATACTCGCTTTTGTTGAGATTGGAAGGGATGACCCTTTAGCTGATGCGATTTGTTCTGTTCCTGATTGTTTTGCTTGTGCCATATTTTATAATTATCTTGCTGATGTTGATTTACTTGATCTTGTTGCTCCTACACCCGCTGAACTGTGAGATACTAGTCTTCGTGTGTGTGCAAATTCACCTAAGTAGTGACCAATCATTTCCATAGTAATGGTAATTGGAGCGAAATCTCTTCCTGTATAAACACGGAATGTTTTTCCAATCATTTGTGGTAAAATAATCATATCTCTGCAATGAGTTTTAAGATTATCTTTTCCACTTTCTAAATTTTTAAGTAAAGTTTTTTGTGCATCTGTAAATCCACGCGTTAAAGTTCTTCGTTGACGTGAAGGGATATATTGTAAAAACGTTTTCAAATCTAATAATTTTACTTCGTCTTCCTTCATGCCATTCCAAGTTAATTCTTTTTTTGCCATTTTATATTATTAATTTATTTTCTCCTACCTGTTCTTCGTGGTGCAATTTTACCAACTTTTCGTCCAGGAGGTGCACTTCGTGGAGATAATGTAGGTCGTCCTTTAATATGTGAGCATTTCCCACCGAAAGGATGATCTACAGCGTTCATTGAGATACCGCATACAATTGGCCACAATTTGTTTTTTGCTTTCATTTTGTAAAACTTATTTCCTGCTTTCAAAAAAGGTTTATCTGGTCTTCCAGATCCTGATAACACACCGATTGCGGCTCTACAGTTTGGAAGGAATAATTTTTCTTTCTTAGACGGTAATACAATACGAATTCCTTTTTCGGATTTTGCAACAATTTTTGCTGAAGTTCCGGAAGTCCGTACTAATTTTCCACCATCACCAGGACGTAATTCAACATTGTGAACTAATGTCCCTTCAGGAATATCTCGTAAAGGTAAAACGTTTCCAGCTTTAATTTCATTATCTGGACCTACTGAAATCATATCTCCTACTCTAATACCTTGAGGAGCGAATGCAAGTCCTTTTTCGCCGGTTAAATATGAAACTTCCATTAATGGAGTTGAATGACCTTGGCAATGAATTAAATCAACAACGGTTCCCGCAGTATCATAACTAGGATACTTAACTGCACCTTTGTACCTAAAGCTAGGTGCTTTGTAGGTGTGTGTTCCACGTCCTCGTCTTTGTTGAATTAGTCGCTTACCCATTTTATATTTAGATTAATCCTAAGTCCGCACTTACATCTGAAGCCAAACTGCCTCCTGCTAATTTTACATATGCTCGTTTCTGACCTTGGATTGCGTTTTGAATATTAACATTTGCAACTTTAACTTTGAATAATTCTTCCACTGCTTGCTTTACATCTCGTTTAGTTGCACGCGGATGAACAACAAAGGTTAATTTGTTGTCAAATTCAATTTGTCTAATTGCTTTTTCTGTTGATAAAGGAAATTTAATGATTTGATAAGGATCAAATGCCGTTTTTTCATTTTGTACAGGTGTTTTTGTTGTTTCTTCTGCCATTTTATATGAATAACTTCTCCTTACCGATTGTTTCTAATGCTTTTTCTGTATATAATGTGATTCTTCCAGGCTGTGCTCCTGGCGCAAGTACTTCTGCATTTAATGCATTTACGTGAACGATGTCAACACCAGGAAGGTTTTTAGCTGCTTTTTCCAAGTTACATTTACCTGAAACTACTACTAAAGGTCCTTTTTTCCGACGATATTTACGTCCTCGTAATTTTCCCATACCTGCTCGTACTTTTTTAACTGAAGATCGGGTTAATTCTGCTTGTAATCCTAATTTTTCTAATGCTGCTTCAATTTCTTTTGTTTTATTTAAATTTTCAAAATCTGCTGCAAGTACAAAAGGATATGTCTCAGGAAGTTTATGTCCTCTTGCTGCAACAATTACTTTGTCAACTGATGCTGCCATTGCGGACCGGATTGCTTTTTGATTTTCTTTCTTATTGATTTTTTGTTCAAAGATTTTATCTGCTTTAGGAGCATGTGATCTTCGTCCACCCCGTGTTTGAGGAGAAGTTGCTCCTACCCAAAACATTCGTGTTCCTTTACGGCTATGAATTTTTCGGTTAACACGACTGATTCCAAATCCGTAACATCCACGATAATTTCTTCGTCTTTTACTGATAGTTGAACTATGTCGCTGACCTGCGTCAGGATTTGCACCATAAGCTTGACGTGCTGCACTTTGTAATGCATGAACTGCTCGTCTAATTAAATCCGGACGGTAAGATTCTGAGAATTGTGAAGGGAAATCTACTTCTCCTTTATTTTGGTTCTCTTTATTTAGGATTGTAACTTTCATTTTAAATAGAAACGAACGCAACCTCAGGTGCATCTTTTGTAATTTTATAATTTGATCTAATTGCTTTTGTTAAGACTAATGCTCGTTTTTTAGAACCGGCAACGGAACCTTTTACTAAAACAAAGGTGTTTTTTACAACACCATATTTTTGAAGTCCACCAATTCTAGTAACTTCTTTTCCGTCTTCACCAATTTTAATAATGTGTTTGTTATATTCTGTTCGTAAGTGGTAACCCATTTTACCTGGTTGAGCTACTCGGTAATCAACACGTTTAGGAGTCCATGCACCAAGGTTTCCAATACCTCGTTTGTTTTTCTCACCTTTATGTTGTTTAATAGGGACACCGTATCTTTTTACAGTTCCTTGAAATCCTTTTCCTTTAGTTACTCCATGAACATCAACTTGATTTCCTGCAGCAAATACGTCTGCAACACTAATTTCTTTTCCTAAATGTTCTTTTGCATAGGCTAATTGATCGTCTTTATTTCCGCCTAAAGCCATTTCTAATAATTTTGGTTTCTTTGTACCAAAACCGGTTTTAGAAGGATTTGAATGAACAAGAATTCTTATACTGTCAAAATCTTGAACATCATCAATTTTTTTTCCTGGTTTTTTAGGAAGAGTTAATGTTCGTGATACATTTTTATCAAATTTTTCAGCAAGAATAGAAGTTATTTTTTTTGATTTATTATAGAAAGCAACGCCGACAACGGTCATTGGTGGACATTCAACAATTGAAACAGGCATAGAAATTTTATCGCCTTTTGTTAATGATTTCGGACGGTTGTCTGTGACCATGACATGCGTCATTCCCGCCTTATAGCCAATGAAACCTAACGGTTTTGCTTGATTTTCTGGAGCCCAAGATCTTACCCTAACAAGACTATGTCTAGACCGTTTTCGTGGCCAAAATTGCATACTTCCTCGTCGTGGATTGTGTGGTTTAGGCATTTTAGATTATTCTCTCTATTTAGCTTTGTTTATGCGTTATAATCAACCTATTGCGGTTCACATCAAAGAAATTAACTGTGATGTTTGCCTTTTCAGGTCACTATACCTCAATTATTTACTTATTTACATAAGCAGTGTAATTGACGCATTGTATGTGTAATACCCATGATGAACGCAGTTTGTTTATAAAGGTTTTGGTGAAATCATATTATTCAAAAGAATGAGGCAAGAATTTAGAGTTTGTAAGGGGTTTATATTTTTGGATAAATTGAGAACAACGTTTATAAAAAAGCCCATGAAATAACTTTTTATGGATTTCAGAGACAAATATCAAATAGTACAAATGATTGGACGAGGATTATGCTCAACAGCATTCCTAGTAACTAATAAATATACTGACCAAATTTGTGTAGCAAAACGTACAAGAGAACCTAAATTTTCAAGATTAATTGAACGTGAAGCAGGAATCATAGAGCTAATGCATGAATCTCAAAGCGTTGTTGAACTTATTGAAACAATACAAGATCGAAAAGTAGGATTTTCAAGACATAACAAAGCGATTATTCTAGGGTATTCAGGACAAAAATGTTTAGCAATGTTTCTTAAAAAATCTGATATGGAACCAGATACCCATATTGAACCAAGATTTAGTCAACGAGAGTTGTCTTTTTACGCTGCACAATTAATCTCTGGGATTAGTCATGTGCATGCCCATGGATATATCCACGGTGACTTAAAACCAAGCAATATCATACGAGGAGATCACGTCCTCAGACGACAGAATTATCTTAGAATTATTGATTTTAGTGGATGTAGACACCTACATGAAGTACGGGAGTGCCATGGAACTCTTGGGTATCAAGCTTCAGAACAAAAAAATGGGATTACAACTTTTGAAACAGATTATTATGGCATTGGCGTAACTTTAAATTCTTTAGCGGAAGGAAGAATGCGTTCAAGAATGAGTGGGCCAGTAGGAATAACAAAAAGATCAGATATTTCCGATAAGTTCAAAGAAGGATTATCTCTTTCAATGAGCGATAACCACGAAGATAGGATCAAAGGATTACATTTATTTTAATTATCCTTCTTGCACTTTTCTAAGCACACTTTCTAATTCAGATTCTTCTTTTTTTAGAACACAATCATGACCAGAACCGTGAAATTTAACATTCAACCAATTCTTTTTCCCACAATTTTCACAATGAAGAGATTTATAGTGATTATCTCCATTGCACCATTCAGAACCCCATTTTTCTTTGTCAAAACCTTGGGCACAATAATCGCATTTGCCTTCGACAAGGTGTTTAGGAAGTTTTTGCATTGTTCAAATTACTTAAGGAAGGATTTATAAAAATACCGATTTTTAAAGTAATTATGTATCTATACTCAAACATCATAGGATCTTTTGTACTTAGTAAAGAACTTGAGATCATAGATTCTCTAGAATTTGAGGACATTGAAGATTATCTTCATAAGTATCAGTTTGAAAATAAGTTACAACAGAAACATAAAAATCTTCAGCCATTACCTGATTATAGGGAACGGCAAATGTTGGTTCTTTTCAAAGATGATAAGTATATGGAAAAATTCTATAAACAAAATTTAGAATTAGCAAAACATAAATTGAAACTTTCTGTAACAGAAGACCAATTAATTATCCAAACAATCGCAAATGTGCAGGAATTAGATAGAGTAATTAATCTTTTATCTAAAAGGTTGAGAGAATGGTATTCTTTATACTACCCCGAACTTGCACAGAATATGACTCACCATGAAAGATTTGCAGAGATGGTTGCAACAAAAACAAGAAAAGAATTGTTACAAGGAAAAACAATGGGTGCAGATTTGGATGAAGTACATGTAAAACAAATGACGTTACTTGCAAAACAAATTTTAAGTTCTTTTGAATTACAAAAACAGCATAAGGAATATTTGAAAGGAGTTATGGAAAAATATTGTCCAAATGTATTAGAACTTGCAGGTACAACCATTGGTGCTAAATTATTAGAATTAAGTAAAAGTTTGAAAAGACTTGCAATGTTACCAGCTTCCACAGTTCAATTACTTGGTGCTGAGAAAGCATTGTTCAGACATTTGAAAACTGGAGCTCGTTCACCAAAATATGGAGCTATTTTTCATCATCCTATTGTTCAAAATGCACCAAGAAGCGATAGAGGAAAAGCTGCACGTTTACTGGCAGACAAATTAGCATTATGTGCAAAATTAGATTTCTTTAAAGGAGAATTTTTAGCTCCTAAATACAAAGAATTATTGGAGGAAAAGTTCAATGTCAAGAAGGATTAGAGAACATAAACTCTTTGAGATTTATCAGGAAGCACGTGGTAAAAGAATTTTCACGAAAAACATCATCCCGGGAAGAACGCATTTCATGGAACGAACCATGCGAGATGGCGGAAAAGAATACAGAGAATTTGATCCTACAAGAAGTAAATTAGCAGCAATGATCATGAAAGGATCTACTAATGTAGGTATCCGAAAAAATGACAAAATATTATATTTAGGTGCATCTCATGGATTCACTTGTTCTTTTGTTTCTGACATGGTTGGAGAAAAAGGAATCGTTTTTGGTATTGATCCTGCACCAAGAGTTATAAGAGATTTAATATTCTTATCTGAGAAAAGAAAAAATATTGTGCCGATGTTAGAAAATGCAAACAGACCACAAGATTATCACGATAAAGTGTGTGAAGTTGATGTCGTGTTTCAAGATGTTGCACAAAAAAATCAAGAAGAAATTTTTATTAAGAATTGTAAAGCATTTTTGAAAGACGGAGGTTATGGTTTACTTTCAATTAAAGCAAGAAGTATTGATATTAAACGAAAACCAAAAGATATTTTTGAAGAGATTAGAAAAAATTTAGATCGTGTTTTCAAAGTAATTGATTATAAGCTTCTAGATCCTTTTGAAGCAGACCATGCAATGATTATTATTAAGAATTAGAATTATTCTTCGTCTTCTTTAATGTCTTCAACATGAATAATATTAACTGGACAAACATCTGCTGCATCTTTGTTTACTTCAATTGAAGCTTCTTTTTCTATAATTAATTCCCAGTGATCTCCAATTTCTGTTGCGCCAACAAGTTGTGCTATCCCTGATTCTTCAAGTTTCCAGAATTCTGGGCTAATTGCTTCACATGCGCCGCAACTGATGCAATCTTTTTTGAAATGTGTTACTTTCTTTTTCATTTGGATTTGTTTTATGTAGTTCTTTATAACGTTTTTGCAATTATTAAACACCAAAACACTTATATACGTAATTTACTTTTTCAAGTCTATGAAAAAGAGTGTGTTTGTAGGTGTATTAGTACTTCTTGTTATTTTTATTGCTGGTTGCACAGGTGTTCCACAAGGTGAAACGCCAGGAGACACGGCAGCTGCACTTCGTGCAGTTCAAACGGGAACACAGGGAATTGTAACACAGGTCTTAGAAAACTCGCCACCAGCTTTGATTTATGATAGCAGTGAATTAGTAGCCTTAGTTGAAGTACGAAACAGAGGAAATTACGATTTAGATCAAACTTCATGTTTTGTACAAATCACAGGATTTGATCCAAATATTATTAGAGGAGGATTTGATGTTTCTCGGTCATGTGCAGAAAACGTAGGAATTCTTCAGGGAAAAAATGTTTACAATACGGCAGGAGATTTCAATCAAATTGAATTTCATTCTCCAAGCGTTCAATTACCAGATGGTGTTTTTGAATATAATCCTACATTAAATTTTGTTACCTGTTATCAATATCATACAACTGCAAGTCCGCAAGTATGTGTGGATCCTTTATTCTATCAAGTTACATCTGAACAAAAATCTTGCACACCGCGACCCGCTAATGTTGGCGGAGGACAAGGTGCACCAGTTGGTGTAAGTTTTGTAGGTGTAAGTATGGTAGGAAGCAAAGCAGTGTTTGAAATTAATATTCAAAACATGGGGACAGGAAGAGTATTAAGTCCATTTGCAAATGTTCAAAATTGTGGACAAGCTTCTTTAGATTATACGGATTTTGACCGTGTTGGTTATGATGTACGATTATCTGGAGGAACGTTAATTGATTGTAAACCTCATGATAAAATTGTACGATTAAATAATGGTCAAGGAAAAATTGTATGTAGTTACACAATCCCTGGAACTTCTTCATTTGAAACTCCTTTGAAAATTGATTTAGATTATGGATACATTGATTCTATTCAACAACCTATTAAAATTGTGAAAACTCCTCAGTAAGATTTAATAACCAGTTCTTGTAAAAATAAATTATGACAATGGTTAAGAAAACTCAAAAGTTAGTGACATCTTTTGTTAAATCTCAATTTCAACCATTACCTTTATGGACCCACTTATGGATTACTGATAAATGTAACCTCGCCTGTGATTATTGTGAAGTTGTTGATAATAAGAGTAATAATCCTTCAAAATATGATGTTGAAAGTTGGATTACACACGCAGATGATTTAGGGAGTTCTATAATTGCATTCATGGGTGGAGAGCCAACATTAAGAAAAGATTTTCCAGATTTAGTTCGATTCGCTTCTCAAAGAAATTTGTTCACATACGTTACCTCACATGGTCAAAGAAAGTCGTTGTCAGAACAGAGATTGGCCCAATTAGGAAAAGCTGGATTAAATGTTGTGGAAGTTTCTCTAGATGGCTATGGTGCTATTGAAGGTTCTGATAAAACCCTTAAAGGTGATGAAAGTTTAATTGAAAGATTAGAACAAGCAAAAAAAGAATATGGATTAAAATACAAAGGCCATCAAGTTCTAGCTCCTTCTAATTTGGATGAAACTCCAAAATTAGTAGAATTATCTGAAAAAAGAAAGTTACCAATGACTTTTGGCTTAGTCACAGAATTTGGTGCGTTTAACCTTGAAAGAAGAACAGTTTATGATAATCCTGAAACAAACGAGAAAATAAAACAAACCATAAGATTTCTTCTTGAAAGAAAAAAAACTGGAGCTCCAATAATTAATACTGTTGCGTATTTTGAAGATGCATTACGTTTTCTTGATGGACCTTTAAGATGGGACTGTGATATAGGCACCTATATGATTCAAGTAGGAACAAATGGAAAAATATTCAAATGTTCAAAATATATGAAATTGACTACAGGCACAAATTTTTTAGATATCAATAGTAATTATTTCAAAAATGGACAGCACGGAAGTCAAGAATTGTTGGCAAAGTGTAATGATAAATGTTTTTCTGCATGTGGATACAATACCTCTTACTTAAGACGAAATCCTTTGACATTTTTAAAAACAATATCTTCCTCTTAAAATAGGTAGATTTAAATATCTTAAAAGTTTATTCTTTACATAACAAAGAGAGGTTGTAATGATGAAACGAAATCATATTTTAATTTTCCTAGTATGTGTAAGTGTTCTTTTAGTAGCATGTAGTGGAGGGAACAAAGCAGTAATAGAAAGTCCATTCATAGGTGGTACAGACGGTGCAGTCGCAGTATTTGAACCAATGAGTATTGAAGAGAATGGCGTAGATACAATTTTTGATTCTGATGATTTTATTATTGAAGTTGTATTGAAAAATAAAGGAGAAGAAGTGATCCCTAAAGGAAAAGCAAGTTTCAGATTATTAGGACCTCCTCAATCCGCATTCAAAAATATTCCTAGCTGGATATTAACAAATACAGAAGATATTGATAAAGTAACAGAATTTAATTTAGAAGGTGGTGAAGAAGTAATTGCATTCACACCAAATGACGCAGCTACATATAGTCCTTCTGTTACAGGGTTTCATGACATTACATTCAATCTAGAATATTCCTATGATTATAAAACACATGTCATCGTAAGTGACGTTTGTTTCAAAGGAGATATTACAGATCCAAAAGTATGTGAAGTTAAAGAAAGTAAGAATGCTGCAGTTTCTGGAGCTCCTATCACTGTAACAAGTGTTGCACAAGATACTGGAGGAAAAGGAATCATCTTATTAAAGTTAGACATTTCAAATGCAGGCGATGGAGATTCAACCATTGTTGGAGAAGATTTTGATAAAGCAGGACGGTTTGATCAAATTTCATATGAAATTGATGAACCTGAAAAATGGAAATGTTCCTCTGGTGGAAGAGAAGGCGAAGCACGGTTAATTGATGGTAGAGCACAAGTTATCTGTAAGCTTAAAACACCTTTAACTGAAGGCGAACTTTATACCAAACCCGTAAGATTAACGCTTGATTATACGTATAAAGAATTATTGTTAAAACAATTACGTATTAAAGAATCAGCTAAATAGATTTTTTGTTTTTTAATTTATTTCTTTTTTTACTTAGAACCAACTAATACAACATAAGCCAAGAAACTTTCTAATTGAATGTATTCATCGCTTCCTTCAACCATACGGAACTCTACTTCTCCACATTTGTCAATCAATTGAACTTTCTTTTGATCATCCAGTTCTATTTGCCAAATTTCTTTTTGGATTTGACGAATAATATCCATTCCAGATAATCCATAGTTTAACATTAAGTCTAATAATTTTTTTCTAGATGTAAGAAAGTCTCCTTTTGCTGCATATGTTAAAACTTCATTAACTTCTTTTGGTTTTGCAACAGAAGCCATTGAATAGACTAATTCTGGTGTAATGGTAGTACTAATAACTGCACAGGATTGCATAATGTTTTCTAATCTTCTACAATCACCGTTTGTGATGTCATAAAGAGCTTGCTTTGAATCTTCAGAGATTTGAAGACCTTCTTGTCCAGCAATTTTTGTAATGACTGTAAAGACGTCTTCTTTAGGTAATGGTTTGAATCTAAATACAGCACATCTACTTTGAATCGGATCAATGATTTTAGAAGAATAGTTACACGATAATACAAATCTACATGTTTTCGTGTAGTTCTCCATGGTACGTCTAAGAGCTTGTTGTGCATCTCTTGTTAGAGCATCACTTTCATCAAGATAAATTAATTTGAATGGAACATTTCCAATTGAACGTGTACGTGCAAAATCTTTTACTTTGACACGAATGACATCAATCCCTCGTTCATCGGATGCATTTAATTCTAATGTATTTTGTCGCCAGTTTTCACCAAATAATTGTTTTGCAATTACTAAAGATAATGTGGTTTTTCCAATACCTGCAGGTCCTGAGAATAATAAATGGGGCATGTTCCCGGATGCAACAAATGCTTGAATCTTTGAGACTATTTCTTGCTGTCCTTTTACTTCATCAAATGTTTGGGGTCTGTACTTTTCAGTCCATATTGAAGATTCCTGAATCATAGAATTTTATTGTTAGAACGAGTTTATAAGTTTTACCAAGCTAAAACACCCACAACACAAGATTGATTGCAAATTGAAGAACTTGGTCTAAAGAAACTCCAAAGAAGAATACTACGACAAATGCTGCAAGTAATGCATAAAAAAGAACTTGAACAATAACATGAAGAACTTTGCCCAATAAGGCAATAACAATTGCTGCAAGAATAAGTCCAAAAACAGTTATAGGGTCAATCATAAAAAGTAATAATTAAAAGAAGTTTTTAAGGATTTCTAGAAAGCAGTGTTTACTTCTTCATGTAAACAGTATGTGTTGGGTAAGGAATCCCAATTTTTGCTTTGTTTAATGCATTGTAAATTTTCTCAGTTGCTTCTAATTTCTTACCAAAAGCTTCACCCCATTGGTCAACCCAAAATAATGCCTTAAATTGCAGTGCAAAGTCTCCCATTGATAAAAATATAACATCTGGAGCAGGTTCATCTAATAGGCCTTCCATTTCGCTTAATGCTTTAAGAACAATTTTCTTTACTTTTTGTATATCTGTTCCATAATCTACACCAAATTCTACGTTTGTTCTTACTTTAGGACTTGGACGTGTATAATTCTGAACTCTTGAATTCGCAAGATAGCCATTTGGAACATAAATGATTTCGTTATCAAAGGTAATCATTTTTGTACTTCGTAATCCAATATCATGGATTGTACCAACATCACCTGATTCTAATTTAATTTTATCACCAACAATGTATGTTTTGTCAAGAACTAATGTGATTCCTCCAAAAATGTTTTTTAAGGCATCTTGTAATGCTAACCCTAATACAATTCCTGAAATTCCAACTCCTGCAAGATAAGGACCTATGTTAATTTCCCAAATTGCAAGAACCCACATGATTGCAATGATGACAAAAATTACACGTGCTGATTTCTGAAAGAGTGGAAGTAAAACATCATCAATGTTGGATTTTGTTTTTTGAGCAAAGGAAGTACCCCATGTCTCAAGGAATACGTCTAGCGCACGTAAAATGATGAATATGAATACGATAGCTAATAATGAATTGATTATTTGTTGAACAAACCCATTAATTCCCAAAGAGATGGTTGCAAGTCTTAATCCATACACTAAGATTAGGTAAAATAAAGGTTTTCGTGTTCTTTCAAAAATAAGATCATCTAATTTTGTTTTTGTTTTCTTTGCAAATTTTTTGAGATATTGACCAAACAACAAAAGTAATATCTGTGCAAGAACAATTGAAAGGACAATAAGGATACCTGCTTCAAGATAAGAATTATTAATTGTACTCCAAAGAGGTATTTTATTCAACCATGTTAACAAAATGTCTTCCATCATGTACTTTATTTACGCTTTCTTTTTTTAACTTTCGGTTTATGATTCTTTTTTTCCGCTACTTGTGCTAATTTTCCTGAAGGTTCTTCTTCCTTAACTTCTTCTTTAAAGTACCCTTGTGCTTTAAGGATAAAGATTCTAATTGAACTTAAGAGGATTGTTCCTGTAATTGTGACGAACGCAACCTTTACAATAAAATCTGCGTGAGGAATCCCTGCTGAAACTGCGAGTTGGGCAATTACTGCTGCAGCTAATCCACGTGCAAACATGGAATCAACTAGAGAACGGTTTGGAGAATCCATCTCTTTTGTTAATACACGTGATCCTAAACGTGATCCCATTAATGCAACTGATAAAATTCCTCCAATAATTAATGCTTTTGTATCTGAAAAATCTATTAATAGTCCAATGTACACAAAGAAAAATGTTTTTAATAAAAAGGAAATTTGATGATAAAATTCTTGTTCTGAAGGGGTTGTTACGGAAACGCCAAGTTCCCCAGATAATGCTTTCTTTCCAACATTTTGTTTTTCTGAAGCAATTCCTCTGAAAATAGAAGAAAGTTGTTTGGAGTTGTTTAACATTAAACCAAAGAATAATGTTGCGATTGCCCCATTTCCTTGAAGGAATTCTGTGATCACATATACTAGAATTAAAAATGCAACAACCATGATGTAACTATGTTTCTTGAAAACTTTTAAGATTAAAATAATCCAAATAACGCCCGCAATCACACCAACTAATCCTGCAATTGCAAATAATGAAACTAATTGTGTTGCAAGAGATTTGACTGCAAAATTTCCAATATTAATAATTTCAATCACTGTTAAAGAAAAGACAATACAAAATACGTCAGTTAATGCCGATTCTAGAGTTAGTAAAGAATATAATTTTGTACCCACATTCATCTCTTTTAAGATAGGAATCACAAATGAAGAAGAAACTCCTCCAAGTAAAAATCCCGTGAAAAGTGAAACTAAAAATGGGAATCCTGAAACCATCATAATGATCATTACAATAATTGTAGAGATGAGAAAGTTGAAACCTGTCAAGATTAAACTATGAGAGAATTCTTTAACTAAGGAAGAAAGATTGATGTTAAATGCACCATCAAATAATAAAAAGAGTAATGTGAATGTTGTAAAGATTGGAATTAACGCTGAGATTTGGGATAAATCTACCCATCCTAATGCATGTGGTCCTAAGACGAAACCCAAGATAATCAGGAATAAAACATCTGGAATACTGAATTTTTTGAAAATAAATTCTGCAAAGAATCCAAAGAATAGAATAAGACTAATCCCTAAAAGCACTAAAATAACCTCTACCATTACTTAGAATAAATGTATTTTTGTTTATATAAGTTTTGGTTGTTGTTAAAATAAATTAATAAGAAAAAATTATTTAAATTTTAAAAGGTATTGTTGCCATAACCGCCACCATAACGATTAGCATGTTCAATACACCACCTGGCATAATCCTCCTCAAGAGCTGGAGGGGGTCGATAAGGTCGGTGTTCAGGTAATGGATCTGAGAGTTGTTGTCGATAACGAGCTCCAGGACGCTCAACTAGTGTTAAAGTATCAATTCCACTTTCTGAAGCCCATTTCCTAGAGTTATTTTCGTCTGCCATCTTAATTAAGCCGCAATTACGAGATCTTTATTCAATTCTTCTTCGTTTCCTTGCATGAATTGATAATTTAAAAGATCTTGCATGTATTTGCGGTGATTCATTGGATTACTCTTCTCCGTCCTCACTATGTCCTGCTGGAACAGCATTACGTGAAATGATTAAGACGTCT
The DNA here is from genome assembly GCA_018655525.1 of Candidatus Woesearchaeota archaeon. GTDB lineage: Archaea > Nanobdellota > Nanobdellia > Woesearchaeales > GW2011-AR9 > 1-14-0-10-32-24. The sequence continues at coordinate 25,989 of JABIJM010000008.1, forward strand.
CCAACTGCTTTAACTAATTGATGAGGAACGATTACACCTTTCGCACTTCCTAAAACTTTACTTAAGAAAGAATTCTTTGTCGCTTTAATCTTCCATCCAGAAATTTTGTTACTTGCAACGATACTATCTTCGATATCTCCGAAATAATCTCCTGCATCTGTAAAAACCTTTAAATCGTAAGCATCTGATACTTTTTTCATTTTTAGCATTTAAGTCCACCTCACTCGTATTTAAGCTTAAATGGGCGTAAGTTTAAATAGTTTTCTGTTCCATAGAGGGATATGAATCTCACAATCCTTGGAACATCTCATATTGCAAAACAAAGTGTTAATGAGATTAAGAATTTCATTGAAACTCATAAACCGGATGTTGTCGCAGTAGAATTAGACCTTCAGCGAGCAGCTGCATTAATGCAAGAACAAAAGAATAAAGTTTCAATTGCAGATATTCTTCAGATAGGATTGAAGGGATATATTTTTGTGAAGATAGGACAAATTGTGCAAGAAAAACTTGGAAAAATGGTAGGTGTTGCACCGGGTTCTGATATGAAAACTGCAATGAATCTTGCACGAAAAGAAAAATTAGATCTTGCATTTATTGATCAACCAATTAGAATTACATTAAAGAATTTTTCAAAGAAATTAACATGGAGAGAACGATTTAGATTCCTTGGAGAGATGATTAAAGGATTATTGTTTCCAAAAAAACAGATGAGGGATATGGGGTTAAACAATTTTGATTTATCTAAAGTTCCAGCAGAAGAAGTGATTGAGAAACTTGTCGGACAAATGAAAAAAAAGTATCCTTCTGTGTATAAAACATTAATTTCTGATCGGAATAAGTACATGGTTCGTGCATTGGTAAAATTGATGAGGAAACATCCTGATAAGAAAATTCTTGCTGTTGTAGGAGCTGGTCATAAGAAAGGTATGGAAGCCTTGTTGTTGAAAGTGGATGTTGTAAATTAAGAATGTTTATGTAGATCATCTTTTTTAGTAAATTCATGGAAAACGAAATTAAATGGAATGAAGATTTAGGCGCGTTAGTTAATGGCGCTGGTGAAAAGTTTGAAGGTACAAGAATTTCTGGCATTGTAGGGTTTAAAAGTAGTAATAGTTCAAGAGGTTCTGAGAAAGGCGCAGACGCCTCTGTAATGACAAATATGTTATACGGTGGACGAGAACGTGACGCAGTAGCATATGAAATTGTTTCTCATACTTCAAGAGATACTGCTTCTGGACAAGAATTCTGTCAACCAGAATGGGAAGCACATATGAGTGCTATTTTCTATAGGTGAACTCTCAAAAGATGAGGTTTTTTGAAGGCCATAAATTTCTTAATTTCTTCACATAAAGTTTCAAAACTGGCGCTTTGAACTTTCTTCGCAGAAAGTTTATAAATACACTCCTCTTTAGGCACTAAAGGTAGTGGTAGCAGAAAGCGTAGGGTTTTGAACCCAGGAAAGTCCGCCCATTGAGTATCATGGTTACCTTTGAAAGAAGGGTGGGGAAATCCCACAGCTCTGGATTAGAAACGACACGTCCTATAAAATTGGAATGATTGGAAGTCCTAATGGCGAAATTATTTGAGAAAATAATGAGTTAACTCCTTGACGTCTTTATAGGGAACGATGAAACGGCGAATCTTAACCAATGCAAGTCAGTTTGACGCTTAGTAGAATGCTTTCATGGATCATCGCAATCTTTTAAGGTTGTTTGGGTCCAACAAAAGGTGGCTTATGCTGCCCTACCAACTTTATAATAAATAAAAATGAATATATTATACCTTGATGTAGATCCCTTAAATGGGTTTGTTGGAGAACAGATGTTAGACCTAGAAGGACATACTGCCACCATATTACAATCAAAAAAGGAACTAACGCCCGGCATAGAAAATGATTATGACGCATTAATTCTAGATGCAGAAGCATTTGGGGTTCCAGGAGATAGATCTAAAACTACAATCAGTGAATATTTAAGTTCAATTACAAACTATCAAGGCCAAATTCATGTGGTAACAACACAGACGCAAATGTCTTTAAGAAGAGATTTGGGTATTTTAGTAAATCGTGTGAGTGCCCATCATAAACCCTTTAAGTGGTCTAATATCACCGATAATTTGGAATAAAGACAAAAATCTTATAAACTACATCATAAAATAAGAATTCTATGGCAAGAGACAATAAAATTAATATGCCTTCTGGACAAGGAGGATTAACACGATACTTTGATGAATATAGTTCAAAGATTGAAATTTCTCCTACAGCAGTTATTGTATTAGCGGGTGTGATTATGTTTATGCTTATTATTCTACATCAAGTAGGTGGAGGCTTTTTCGGATGATGCCTGGTATGAACCCTCGGAAGATGCAAGCAATGATGAAGCAGATGGGGATCCAACAAGTTGAGATTCCTGCAACTGAAGTTATTATTAGAACAGCCGATAAAGAAATCATTATTACAAATCCTTCTGTCCAAAAAGTAAATATGATGGGCAACCAAAATTTCCAAGTTTCTGGAAACATTACTGAACGATTATTAGATTCTACACCTGACATTTCTGAAGAAGATGTAAAAACTGTAATGGAACAATCAAACGTTTCTGAAGATGAAGCACGGAAAGCGATTGAAGATGCTAAAGGAGATTTAGCAGAAGCAATCATGGGCTTAATGAAAGAGTAACCACAACAATTTTAAACTTCATTACATTTCTACCTCTTATGCACGATGCAAAAAAAAGAGCGCAACAACATTTTGATGCTGCTCATCATTTTCTTCATAATACATATCCTTTATTGAAAGATCCAAAGTTGCTACTAGGAATCTTTTCTAACATTTCAAAATCGTTAGAAGCGTCTATGGAAGCCATCCTATTACATGGAAGGGCTAATCATTACATTCCAGCATTTGGTGATAATTTCACACATAAATGGCACGCATTCAGCAAATATGCTGTCCCAAAACATCACATTGCAGGAGAATTCACAACAATGGTTATGGATTTAAACAGAATAAGAGATTTACATGATAAAAGTCCAGTAGAATTTCCACGTGGAGAGAAATTGGTAATATGTAATGAAGAGTATGACATTACAACTTTAAGTGCTAAAGAGGCACATTTGTCTTTAAATAAAGCACGAGAATTACTTGAAAAAACTGAAGAGATTCTGAAATCATAGAAAGTAATAAATAGAAGTATCAGTTCTCCCTACTTCTTGGTTACAAAGAGATACACACATGGATGAAATGAATGAAATTTTACTTGAAGCACGTGACGAATTGAAGAGGTTAGAGCACATCATCTATGTTTCTTTGAAATACACAAGAACTGTAGATGTTATTACAAATGCACTTAATCGTATGGTAAGTACCTATGATTTGGTCGTTGATGCATTTTTAGAAAGAGCTCAAGAAGAAGGTCAGATTGAATCTTTACCTAAAAGTCCTGCATTACGTGCAAGAAGATTAGCTGAAATTCGGGAAAATGACCAAGAATTATTGAAATATCTTAAATTTTATACATTTCTCAAAAATATTTTAACGTTACCATATAGTAGAAGACAAGAATATAGAAGACATGTTACACGAATTGTACCTTTAGAGAATTCTACTGCTGAACTTTGTATTGATAATCTTACAAATGCAGAAAAATATCTTCATAAGTTTGTAACATATGCCTGGCATACACTTGTTGGAAAGCCAGAAGAAGACGATTAGGTCCTTTCTTAAATACACCTTGAAAAACGATAAATATTAAATACTGGTTCTTTCTCTTTCAAGTTAACATGACAAAATTTATTGCAGTGGCATCCGGAAAAGGTGGGGTTGGGAAAACTACAAGTACGTTAAATATTGGTCAAGCATTAATCAATATTGGAAAAAGAGTTGTACTTGTTGATGCAAACCTTGTAACACCAAATTTAGCATTGCAACTAGGTTTAGTAAATCCTGAGGGTACAATCAATAAGTTCTTACGAAAAGAAAAGAGTTTGAAAGATGTCACCTATTTACATGAAACAGGATTATCTGTCATTCCTGCATCTCCCTCTTATCATGAATTTCAAAAAACAAATTCTCAGAATTTAACAGAAGTGTTCGAACATTTAGATGACACAACTGATTTTGTGTTATTAGATTCTCCAAGCGGATTAGGATATGAAGTCAGTCATGTAATCAAACATAGTGATGAAGTCTTGGTGATTGTTAACCCCCATCTTAGTTCAGTCATGGATGCATTAAAAACAATGCAGTTAGCAAAGGCTAATGACACAATGGTTGCAGGTATTGTAATGAACATGAGCCATAAAGGAAAGCACGAAATGTCTCCTTTAGAAGTTGAGCAAATCTTAGGATTACCGATTATCGCAAATATAAGACATTCTAAAAAAATGCGTAAGGCATTACATAAGCAGATGCCTGCAACGTATTTATATCCACGTTCAAAAGTAGGAAAAGAGTTTAGAAAGATTGCTGAACATTTGACTTTACATAAGAATGTTTAGGTACATTTCAAACAAATTCTAAATGGGAAAAGTTTTAATAGTTTTCAATAATAGTATGAACTATCAACATGGAAAAAAAGAAGCGATTAGAACTTAAAGAGAAGGGATGGACTGAACAAGAATTAAAGAAAGCTGAAAGAATCATGGAACATGATGTCCAGCAAAGTAAGTCGTTTTCTAGATTAGTATTTTGGTCTGCATTGATTGTCATTCTTTTTGCAAATCTTGCAGTTTCTTTAGTATTAATTCCTTTTTTGATTGTGTTTAGTGCAGTAGTGCTATATTCAGTAATTGTATTGTTAGGAATTTCATTTGGGTTTCTTTATAATTTTCTTATATCTACTGTTGGAACAATGCATAAAGGACATCACCGTTGGACAAATATTTTAGTTCCTATCGTTGCAATGATTAATATTATCATTGTAGTTTTAGCTTCTAATTTCTTTATTAGTAAATTAGAATCAAACCCTGTTACTCAAAATCCTTTTATGGCAGGCATTGTGTTTGCAATTGCATTCGTATTACCTTATATGATATTAAAATTATTTTTTAAGAAATAATTATTCGTCTTTGTTTCCAACTAGTTCTTCAATAACAACCGCAAATGCTGGTCTTGCAATCAATACTCCAAATGTAATACCTGCAATCGTTGTAAGTGCAAATCCTTTCAATAAACCTGCACCCGCCCAGTATAAAGGAAGCATTCCTGAAACTGTTGTTAAGTATGCACCCATGACAATAAACATTGCATTCTTAAGACGTTTTTTCCAATTTGTTTCTTCTTGACCACGCAGGGATTCATCTGTGATTACAATGAGATGATCTACACCTGTACCCATTACAATGATAATACCTGCGATTGCTGCAAGATCTAAATTCCATCCTACAAAGGCTGCAAATCCTAAAATTAAAATAACTTCTGAGAATAAGGTTAAAATCATTGGAAGCACAACTTTAAGTTTTCTATAACGAATGAACACAACCGTAGTTACTGATAATGCAACAAGTAATGCTACTAAAAATACATTATCAAGAAATTCTTTTCCTAAAGAAGCGGAGATTGAATCCATTTTTACCAGTTCTAATTTCACTGGAAGACTTCCTGTCAAAAGAATTGTCTGAAGACGCTTCATATTTTGTTGTGCTACTTTAACTGCTTCTTGTTCTGTAGGTCCAACACCGGAACCAGAGATTTGAATTTGAGTGGTTTTACTTCCTTTTAGGTCCACACCTATGTTAAGAGAATCTACTTCTACATCATCTAACATTAATACTAAAGGTTCACTTAAGTAACCGTCTGGTCCGCCAACAATATCTAAATTCTGCGTTGCTGCTGCTTGTTGAGCTGCTGCATCTGGGCTAAGAGTAATTGCAAAGAAAAACCTACAACTATATCCTTCACCTGATCTAAAACATGCACCGCCTTGTCCCCCAATACCGGAACAATCTGCACTTCTACAAACATAAGTAATATCTTTCTTTCCACCACGAAATACGGTTTGATTAGCAATATTTGCTTCAAATTTTCCTTGCTTTGATAATAATTCTTTAACTTCTTCTTCTGTCACACCAGCAATTTCTACTAAAATAAAATCTGTACCTTGCAAATCCTTTGCTGGACGTACAATAACATCACTTAACCCATATACATTGAGACGTTCTTGTAAACTTGCAACAGTTGTGTCAAGATCTTCTTGTGAAACTTCTTCTTGAAATTCTAAAAGAACCCGAGTTCCACCTGCAAGATCAAGCCCTTTCTTTAAGTTTGAAGAAGGTGCATTTGAAATACGTAATTGTAATGTTGCCTTTCCATCAATAGTATCTGGAAGAAAGTTATAGGTTCCTTTTGTTGTTTCAACATGAATAATTTTAGTTGGATCTAATTTTGATTCTACTGCTGCAAAATTTTCTATTGAAGTTATTTTTTCAGAATTGATTGCAATTACTTTTTCTCTTGCTAAAGGAGGAAGTGTAGATGCAGGATTTTGTAACCCTTGCTGTGCAATACTTGCATTTTGTCCAACACTATTAATGATTACACCTTCATTTCCGAAAATTTGAGGTTTAATCGCCATCACTGAAAATATAAGACAAATGAGTAACAAAATTACTTTCCAATGTGTGAAAATTTTTTTATAGGAACTCATTTTGATTTTTTCCCCTTTCTCTCAAGATATAATCGTAAAATCCCTGTATTTTGAAGCCATGTCATTACTAAATCCACGAGTAATCCAATAAATAAGATAATCATAATTTGTTTGATAACTTCTGATTGTGCAAAAATCATTGCAACAAGAATTGCAGTTAACGTTGTTGCACTCATTGTTAATCCTGTTTTCATAGCACCATAAATCCGTTCCATAACAGGTCCGTCACCTACGCGTTTTAGAACACGTGTACTTAACAAAATGTCTGTATCCACAGAATATCCAATTAACATTAGGAATGCAGCGATTCCTGCAGTACTTAATTTAATTCCTGTAAGATTAAAGATTGCAAGTGTAACGACAATATCTGATGCTGCTGCTAAAATTACCGCTAAACTTGGTGCAATAGATTTGAAATAAAAGAATACGACAATTCCCATTAAAAGAAATGCAATTAATAATGCAGTCAATGTTTGCTTAAAGAAACTATCTCCAAGAGATGAACCCATCGTTTCTACACTTAATGTGTTTTCTGCGATTTTAAGTTGAGATGCAATCTCTTTTCTGAAAAGATCTATTTGTGATTTTTCTTGAATATCCGAATCTATTGCAATTGTTTCAATACTTCCCGCAACCCCTAAGGTCCTAAATGTAATTTCATTTATAGAAAATTTTTGATTTAATATTTGTTCTAATGATTCTAAATCAAACGAAGGAACATAATCAAACGACACAGTTGATCCTCCTTTTAGACTAATTCCTTTATTTACGAAATCTTGTCCTGGTTGAGATGCTTGCCATCCAATCTGACCAAGAGCTAGGATTAATAAGAGAAATGGAATTATGAGAAGTTTCTTATATTCTCGTTCGTAATACGCTTTTACCTTCTTAAGCATATTCTCACCTGGGTATGAGGGGTTTATAAAATTTTTGTTATTTGAGGCTCATTTACGATTAAATACAACAACCAAACTTAAAATCGTTAACGTTAATACGAGAAAATAAGGGATTAATTTCTGGGTTTTCATTGAACTTGATTCATAAACAACCATGCCCGTAAGATGATTACGGGATTCTGGTGTTTCTTTGAATGAAGAAGATTCTTGAGAAGTAGAGATTTTTTCTTCTTTAGTATTGGACAATGTTGGAAGAGATAAATTTGAAGTTTGAGATTTAGCTATTTCTTCCTTTTCTTTAATGTAAATTTCTTTAGTTAGGTCCTTTGTAGTCTTTCTTCCTTTTTTCAAGATTTTTACCTTTAGTTTGTATGCACCTGGGTTGACATCTTCATCTATTTTGACCAAAAATTCTGTAATTTTTGCTTCTTCATCTCCTAAAGACACTTTTTTTGCAAGAGCATCACGTTCTTCATCATCACAGGAATAACATTTACTTCCCCTATATACATAAGGCCATATCGTAAATGAATTTTTTTCATCTTCATTCAAAATTTGAACTTTCAATCGCAATATGTTTCCAGATTCAACTGAATTTGGGAGATCAATGATGTCATATGTCAACTTTTGTTTCGTTGATGACGTTGTTTCTGTTTCAGAAGTTGTTGAAGATGTAGTTAAATTCTTTTTTGCTTCTTTAATGTAAGTTAACAAATCCTTACAGACGCCAGGATCAACGTCAGAAATAGTAAATTCTTTTTTAGAGGTTAAATTGAATGCGCTTAACACTAATTCTGCTTTTCCTGAATCTATATTTTCATGACAATTAGGGATTAGTTGAATGGGAAGTGTTAAAGGATAGTTCTTATATTTATCCATAATATTTACACGTGTTGTTTTACTCAATTTCTTACCGTCACGTTCCACCCATAATTGAACTGAGGTTTTGGTTTCGTCTCCTTTATAAATTTCAACTTTTGTTGTAAATTGTTCTCCCCATTTTACGCGGTTATCTGAACCAACATTAATTTTGGTGATTTTAAGAGAAGAATCTGATTTATCATACAAAGGATTAATTGCAAACATTTTTGAAACATTATTATTTTGAAGGTTTTGATCATCACAGGTTAAGTTTTCAAACCAAAATTGTAATTGATAAATCCCTTCTTTTAATCTTGGTGAATACGTTTTTTTTGCACTTGTTGAGATTTTACGTTTTTTGAATGGGGTGTATGTTTTGATTTTTTTTCCGAAGAAATCTGTAACGGTTCCTGTTGCAGTGATGTTTTGTATTAATCCGGAATCTCTTGTTGCATAAATTTGGAATGAAAAATCTTTATTTGTGAAAATTGATTTTTTAAGATTTAAATGTAATTTCCAATCACATTTGTTGTTCAATTTAATATTTGGATTTTTTGGAGAAGCATTTGTAAGAAAAAACCCCTCATCAAATTGACTGAAACTCATTCCTTCAACAGCACCTGCATAATTAATTGTACTTAAAAGTGTATCTCCTCTAAATAATCTTACTTCATCAAAATCTGAGTTTAAAGAAAAATCCGTGTCACCATCCCGATAGACTAATTTGTAACAATGGCTACAAATTAAAGTATTTCCATCAACTTTATTATCGGCAATGATTAATTGATTGGAATCATCTTTATCTTTAAGAATTAAACCTTTGAGATCAATTGTTTTAAGAGCATTATTGTAAATTTCAACCCATTCGCCATCTGGTTTATGGAGATTATCTTCTCCAAAGGGATTAGGTAAAACTTCAGAGATTTGAAGAAAAGTATATTCGGCAGAAAGGTCCCATACGCTATTTATTTCTCCGGGAGTTCCATTCAGGACCAAACTTTCTCCAAAACTTTCATCTGACCTTTTTTCTAGTGTTTTTCCTTTTTTCCATTTTGTGACATCATAAGAAATTGAATCATTGTAAGTATGATTGTAAAGTGTAATGGTTTCTTTATTTCCTAAACTATTTCCGAGAGTTTTATCATCTATACATATCTTAAGCGCAGTTGTATTTATGTGATTATAAAGTTGAGAATCTTGATCTGTAATAATCGCATAGGACTTCGGTTGTAATATAAGCGAACAATTGTTTATGAACCCACAACAAGTTATTTGATCAATGCTTTTTGTATCGCTGAAATTCCATTCAGTGAGGTTGACGGGACGTTCAGAGGGGTTATAAATTTCAACCCACTCACAATATTTATCGGAACATTGTGATGAAGAAAACATAACTTCACTAATTTCAATTGATGCAACCGAGAGGGGTATAAATAATAAAAAAATTACAATCATCCATCTCTTCATTTTTCACATGAAATAAAAAATGTTTTAAATACATTTACGTCTTAGAACCATTGTTTTACTATTGTCAAATACTAAACAAAGTTTAAATAGGCTCTTCTGCTTTTAAATGGAATTATGGGATGGTTATTTGGCAAGAAAAAGGTACCTAAGGTTCCGTTTCCGCAAGGACGGGAAGCAAATGCATTAAAGTTTCCTTCTAGTACTCCTGCTCAAAGAATTATTGAACCACGTAGTGTTAAAGAAGCGGTTGGTGTTGGAAAAGCTCCATTACCTCCTTCAAAGCCACAACGCGAAGAAGAAACTTTAGTTCCAAGTCCTAAAGAAGTCCCAAATATGCCAACACCTATGCAACCTCACGAGATTTTTGGTGCAGAAGGCCCACTATATATTAAGATGGAAGTTTATCAAACAATTCTTGGAGAATTGGATGAATTAAAAACAGATTTCACACGTTTAAATAAATCTCACAGAATATTAGAAGAATCAGAATTCAATGAAGAACATCACTACGGAAAATTAAAAAATAACATGAAATTAATTCATGATAAATTATTACAAGCAGATAAAACCTTATTTAAGGTGCAAGAATAGAGGTGACTATGATGGAAAAAATGCCTGTCTTCGTAAAAGTTGACGATTATAATGATGTACTGGGATTAGTAAAAACTATTAGATCTAAGTTAGAGGATGCTAAACAAACTTTGTTAAAAATTCATGATTTGAAAAATGAAGAAGACCACCAACTAGAATTATGGCAAAATACTTTGGCTGAAGTTGAAAAAAAGGTTGATTTTGTGGATCATTCTTTAAATGAACCTCAACAATTCTAAATACTATGGCAAAACGCAAGACAACACGTAAAAGAACAGTTAAAAGGAAAGCTACAAAGAAACGAAGTTCTTCAAAACGTAAAGCAACAACTACAAAAAGAACTGTAAAACGAGAATCTGGTCCTGCGTATATGGTTCAATTATCAGATCCAAAAAGTATTAGAAAAGATATTCTTGAATCTCTACGAGAAGTGATTATTTTTATGCAAGCTCATGAAAAGTTTATGCGGATCCAAGAGGAAAAAGTAACACTATTTACAAAATTAAAAAATGATGTGAAAGAATTAAATTTATTAATTGAACATAAGTTGAAAAAGCATTTGCCAAAAGGAAAATTAAAGGCAGTTTCACGATATGTGGAAAAAAGGAAAAAGCAACAAGATATGGAAAAAGTAGAAGTGGTTTCAGCAAGAGAAATGGCAAACAGTCCAAGAATGCCAGAAGTACCGGTGAATGTTGTATCAACATTACCTAACGGTTCAATACCTCAGCCGTTACCAAATCCTTTGCCTCCAGCTGCACCTTTACCTCCTCCTCAACCAGGACAAACGCCGGCACCTTCTCCAGTTCCAATGGCGCCACCAATGCCTAAGCCTGTTGCGCCTAAATCAGATTTAGATGATTTAGAGAATCAGTTAAAGGATATTGAAGACCAATTACGTGGCATCCAATAGAATTATTTGTTTTTAATATTTATATTTAGAATTCTGGTAGTTATAATTAAAAAAAAAAGAAATAAAAAAAGAAAATTATCTAAATCTTCCTGTAAGCCAGCCCAAGATTCTTTCTAACAGATTACTTTGTTCTTGTAACTGACCAGAAAGATCAGTACACGTTCCGCTGAGGCAAGAGTTGGTGGAACACTCATAATCATTTTGACAGGTGAGTCCAGGTGTAATTTGAGGTTGCATTGTTCCATCCCAACTACAAAATTTATTTTCGCCATTACGAATCCGTGTACCGACCGGAAGGCACTTATCATTGTAAAAACATCCATTGTTACATTCTACATCCGTTGCAGGGTTCACAACATTTTCTGGCAAAGCAAATGGTGATTCTTCATTAACTTCTGGAATAGCAGTAATGATTTCATTTTCAATATAAGGTACAGGATAATTTGTAACATATACTGTTTCTATATTACTACAGACGTTATCTACAATGTTTTTATTATCAGATAAACAAACTTGAAAAGTCCAAGGTCCTTCTTCTAAGTTGCCTAAGTTGTAGTAACTCCCAAAACTGACCCAAGAATTTGCATGGTTCTGTTTTAAAACATTTCCTTGATTCCATTTAATGTTGTATTTATCAAATCTGTCTCCCAAACCATTGACATCATTCCAATCCATATTTGCAAAACCAGGTTCATTATTTGAGCCTGTTAAAACTAACAAATCACTTGATCCACTTCCTCCTGAAGGAACTGCATCTGTTGAATCTTCACCTTGAACATAGACGGTTTTTGGTTCACTACAGGTTCCAGGAAGATCTTTTCCATTTCTTGATAAACATACTTGAAATGTATGCGGACCTTCATCTAATCCACCTAAATTATAATAGCTACCAAAACTAACCCATGAATTTAAACATTGGTTATCCAAGTGCTCACGCGATAAATCTGCGCCTTTGTTATATTTAATATGATATTTGTCGGAATCTGTTCCGAAACTATCTGCATCATTCCATTCAAGGTTCGCGAAACCTTCTTCGTTACTTGTAACGGTTAAGTCTACTGCTGTTTGTGCATATACTGGCACAAGCACAGCTGCGAACATGATGGTAAGTACAAATAAAACTTTTAATATTTTCATTGTGTATGACCTCGTGTGTTTCATATCTGTATAATTGTAAAACAAATATATATTACTTGGGTGGACATGATGTTTGAAAGAAGTTAAAATTAAGGCCCATTTTGATTAAGAAGGAACAAAATATGCCCAAAATCACTTTTTGCCTAAAAAGAAGTCCGTTAATGTGATTGTCACCATTTTTCCATGTTTTTCTATTAAAATGATGTTTTTACGTTCAAGTTTTTGAAGTACTCTTGATAAGCTTGTTCGAGGTATTTTTGTCGAATGACGAATCTTTGACTGTGAGGTTTTATTCTTATTTTCTAATAAAAAGAGGACTATTTTTTTCTCTTTTTCTGAAAGAGTTTTTAATATTGTATTGCTATTATTGTTGGAGGTGTTTTCTCCAGTAGTAGAAGGTATTGGAATTTTTCTTTTTCGTTTCTTTAAGTAAAATCCAATGATCACTAAACTTATAATTACAATAACATACGGCCAAACTAAAGGACCATTCCCTAAAGATTCATTGAGTATTACCTTTACTTCAGTAGGTTTACCTTTTTTAATCTCAAATTCAGTTCTTCCTGCAAGACCCCCATCGTTTGCAATAAGTGTACATTTTCCTTCTGGGAAATTTGGAATTGCAAAGAACCCAGTCTTATCTGCTTGGGTTGGAAAAGAAATATCTTTTGCAGTATAACAAGAGAATTGAAGTTCAGCTTCAGACACTAAATTTCCTTGTTCATCTAAAACAGTTCCTTGAACATAGCCAATGGGAAAAATAAGGAATTGTTCTTTAAAGGAGGATTTAAATGTGACAATTTTTTTTCCAAAATAATCTGGTGTAGGTGTGGAAGGATCATCTACAATTGCTTCAAAATGATATGTCCCATCTGGAATTGTTAAATGATATGTGTTCGAATCCAGAACTGCTTTATTCACATTTTCTTCATATTGTAAAGTCATAATATGTTTAGAGAGATCTTCAAAAGAAGGTGTTTGAAATTCAAATTCTACGTTAGCATAGGTTAAAGGCAGCAACAATAAAATTAAGAGTAAATAGAGCTTCTTCATAGACATTAGAAAAGTATTGGCGTATATAAATATTGGGGAGACTTCAATTATTAAAAAGAAAAAAAAGAAAAAAATTATTTTTTAGTTGCTTCTCTATAATAATTTGCCCATAAGTAACTTTGACTCCAAGAAATTGCTGGAATTGTTACAACCATGGTAATTATAGGTATTGATGCAATAAGCCAAATTAAAACAACAACTAAGGATTTTAAGAATGTGATTATCCACTCTCCAAAGTTATTAAACACAACTTTACTTGCATCAACGACATTTAAACCATCACCAATTTTCTTTGTTACTGCAATTTGTGCAACTAATACTGGTGCAATTAATATGTAGTACACATTTCCTACCCATCCGAGTAAAGGGATTAGTGCAATAATAAAAACTGCTATTTGTAGCACAAGCATTACAACAATTAAGAAAAAACCTTCTTTAAATAAGCCGGTAAATGGTCTAATTGCAGGCAACTCTTTATCTTTTCCTTTTATGATTTCTTCGTAAACACGTAAACCATAACCGCTAGCGACTAACCAACCCCATACAGGGACTAGAATCCACCAATAGTTAAACAAACGTGCGAAGTTCGCAAAAGGATACTTTAGAGCTTCTTTTATACTTGCCATACTTGTAATGTCGAGTTTAGAGTATATAAATATTTGGTTGGGTATATGTAAAGAAAAATATATAAACCATTAAATAAATAAAAATGAATGTCAATTTTAAGTTTTACAAAGAAAACAGTTCTTGAAGAATTAAGAAGAGAAGGAAAAGGGATGGCAATTTATGCCATATGCATTGCTGCTCAATGTATGGATCTTTATAATTCAACAAGATATTTAGAACATAGAAAAATCGCAGAAGAAGTAACCTCTCCTGAAAAAAAAGAAGTTGTTGTAGCTAGGAAAAAGTTATTTAAAATTTCTAACGAAATTTTTGAATTAGATTTAAATTTAAAAAAAGAAGTCATTCCAATTTTGACAATTGAAGAAAAAATAAGAAAAAATCCTAAAATCAATGATGTTGCAAAAATAAAACTATTAAAAATAACTTTAGAAACAGTTAAAGAGATTGAAGCAAAATCAAATGACATTGAAAAGAGATTACTTTCTTTAGAAAAAGACATTGATAAAAAAACGTTTGATTGGAAATTATTATCGTCGATGGTAGACCACCATAGAGGTATTATAACCAACATTATTCTTCTTAAAGGAAAAATTGAAAGAAGAATTAAATTTATTGAACGAAAACAAGCCCTTTCTAAAATGAATAATACCTTAAAACCACTCCATTCAACACATAAATCAAAAAAAATTATTCAAAAGGCAAGAGCAATCCATATGAAAAACCACGCCAGACGAACATAGTTTTTTAAATCATTGTTTCTTTTATGATAATATGCCAATTGAAATTTGTACAATCGGAGGGTTCTCCAAAACTGAAGGAAATTCTGTTGCAATTAAAGTTGATGACGAAGTTGTTCTATTAGATATGGGTCTTTCTATGGAGAATTACATTAAACATCAAGAAGATCGTGAAGATGTTAGAGCCGAGAAAACATATAAAGAGTTAATTAAAGTTGAAGCCGTTCCTAATTATAGTCATATCAAAGATTGGATGGACAAAGTAGTTGTAATTGCACCTTCACATGGGCATTTAGATCATGTTGGTGCTATCCCTTTTGCTGCTTCATTGTTTCCAAAAGCGACAGTTGTATCCACGCCTTACACAATTGAAATTTTAAGAGCAATTTTGAAAGATGAACGGATTAATTTGCCAAATGAAATTGTTTCTATTAAATTAAATGGAACTTACAAAGTTTCAGATAAAATCACATTAGAATTTGTAGAGATGACACATTCTATCCCACATACTGCAACAATTGTGGTTCATACACCATATGGGAAGATTGCATATGCGAATGATTTCAAGTTAGATCATACACCCGTAATTGGAAAACCGCCTAATATGGATCGGTTAAAGGCAATTGGAAAGGAAGGTGTTGATGTTATGTTCATGGATTGTTTGTACGCAGATACACATATCCATACACCTTCAGAAAAAGTCGCGAAACAATTATTGCAAGATGTGATGCTTGGTACAGAATCACAAGGAAAGGCAATGATTGTGACAACATTCTCTTCACAGATATCACGATTAAAAAGTATTATTGAAATGGGCAAGAAGTTAAATAGGAAAATTGTATTTTTAGGAAGATCTCTTAATAAATATGTTACAGCTGCTGAAAAAATTAATTTGGTAAAATTTACACAAGATGTGAAAATGTATAGTAGAAGACATGAAGTTGAGAAAATTCTTCGTAAGATTCAAAAGGAAGGACCTGACAAATATTTGATTGTATGTACAGGCCATCAAGGTGAACCTAGAGCTATATTGTCTCGGATAGTAAAAGGAGAGCTAGATTACAAATTGAAGGATGGAGATATTGTTATATTTTCTTGTAGAGTTATTCCGGTTGAAACAAATATTAGACATAGAGCAAAGTTAGATTCTGATTTGAAGAAGAAAGGTGTACGTATCTTTAAAGATGTACATGTTTCTGGTCACGGTGCTTTAGAAGATCATAGAGATCTGTTAGAATGCGTGAGACCTAAATTGTTTATGCCAATCCATGCAGAGCCTGCAAAGGCAAGAATGTTGATAGATTTTGCGAAGCCGCTTGGTTTTAAAGGGAAAGGTATGATTGATGGCGGAAGGTTTGTTGTTAAATAACTGTTAATACTTCTTCATAACAACAAATTTTATAAAGCACAAATTCTCGTACAATAATATGAAATTAGTCTTAGCAGAACCAAAATATTTTAAGGATAGTATTAGTATTGTCTCAGAATTAGTTAGTGAAGCTAAATTTAAGGCGACAAAGAATGGATTAAAGCTGGTAGCAATGGATCCTGCAAATGTGGCTATGGTTAATTTTGAACTTCTAAGCAGTTGTTTTACTGAATATGAAGTAAGTGGGGAAGAAGAGGAAGTTGCAATTAATCTTGCAAATTTGAAGCAAATTTTACGTAGAACCAAGGGAGATGATATTTTATCCCTTGAAACAACTGAAGATAACAAATTAAAAATTGAAATGAAGAGTAACACAACACGTTCATTTTCTATTCCAACATTAGAAATTGATGATAAGGAACAAAAAGTTCCAGATTTATCATTTCCTGTTGTTGTTGAAATGGATTCTACTACATTAACTGAAGCAGTAGAAGATGTAAGTGTTGTTGCAGAATCTGTAACATTCTTAGGAAGTAAGGAATTATTATGTGTGAAGGCTGAGGGAGATTTATCTAAAGCGTTTATTGAAATTAAGAATAATGAAACTACTTCCATTAAGGCTGAAACAGATGATAAGTATAAAGCAAAATATTCTTTAGAATATTTGAAGAAAATGATTTCTGGCAGTAAATTATCTGCAAAAACAACATTACATTTCAACACCGATTATCCAATGAAACTTGAGTATAAAGTAACTGATAGAGTTTTATTGAGTTTTATTCTTGCACCTAGAGTAGATAATGATTAGTTTTTAGTTAAAAACGTATGAGACCTTCATAATTTTCTAGTTCTTTAAATGCTTGGGAACTCGTTGCTGGATTTTTTAAATTAGCACTTAATGAATAAATCTGAGATGCATGTTCCATCGAATTATCAATTCCCATTCCTTGGATAATATTTACTAACTTATTTTGATCAATGTCCTGTGTTGCGAATATCATACTAACGTCATAGAAATCTTTTTCTCTAAGAGATCTAATAATTTTTGATAATAATAGAAATTCTGTTGATGGAATTACAACCGGTAAATTGGTTCTTTCCCAATTAATTTCTTGTATATAGTTTCTCTTAATTGACTTAGTTGGGATTTCACCAAAATGTAAAGCATAATACATTGAAGCCCTTTCATCATTGGCATTACTTGAACCTACAGAAGTATTATAAATACTTAAATGTTCTTCATCTACACAAATAACATCAATATCTTCATGTTCTCTTTCGCTTCCTGTAAGTAATTCTACTGCCCATCCACCTGCTAACAAATATTTAAGATCGCCATTTTCAGACCTTTGTGGAAATTTATTAAGCATTTGTGCTAAATTATCTGCAGTGCCTTCTAACCCAGCAAAAGCTCTGGCAAATATTTCGTTTATACTTATAGGGCGCATTTGCATTCTCATGCCCATGCCCATACCCATTGATTGCATCATTTAAACCTAGAATTAATCTTTTTTTATAAAGATGACCCTTAGAAGTAGTTACAGAGGGACATTCAATCCCGCAACCTATACCCAATCCTAAACAAATACACACACAGCCATCCAAACACTACAACCAAAACAAACACTAATAAAACAGAATACCAGATATTTATATCTGATGTTCCTAGGAATCCATATCTGAATCCGTCTACCATATAGAGAATTGGATTGAATTTTGCAATATTTTGCCAGAAGGGAGGTAGCATCTTAATACTAAAGAACACCCCACCAAGATATGTGAAGGGTGTAATAATGAAGGTTGCAAAGACGTTCATTTTGTCAAAAGATGTTGCCCATAATGCGGTTGCAATTCCTGCAAAGGCAAAGATGGTTGAAACCATGACTATGAAATAGATTAATACAAAAATATTTACCACTGTAATATTTGCGAAGATGAATGAAATGATCAGTATCCCGATACCTACTAAAACTCCACGTAACACTGCAGCCATTGTTAATGCAGATATGATCTGCCAATAACTTAATGGTGAAATGAGGATTTCTTGAATGTTTTTCTGAAATTTAGATATGAATAAACTAGAAGAGGTATTCATGTATGCTGACATGATGACACCCATCATTAATAATCCAGGAATAATGAATTCTATATACCCAACACCGCCCATATCATTAATTTTATTACCTAAAGAATAGCCGAAGACTAATATAAAAAGAGTTGAGGTAATTATGGGAGGAATGATTGTTTGTTGCCACACCCTCATAAATCTAGATGTTTCTCGTTGTGCAAGTGTCCACATACCTGTATTACTTCCCATTTGTTAGATGTATAAAAATGTCCTCCAATTTATTTTTGTTTGTTTCCATTTTTTCTATGGGTAATCCATTGATGTCTGCTAAGACTTGTTCCCATTTGTCTTTTTTAGGATCTAATGCTATTGTCATTGTTTTTCCTTGTATTGTAACATTATATTTTTTTAAGTTTGAAGGAAGTTTAATTTCTTCTTTCAAGGTTAAACATAATCGTTCTCCTTCAAGTAAGCTTAATAAATTCTTTTTAGAATCTAAGGTAACAATTTCTCCGTGGTTAATGATTGCAATACGTTCACATAATTCTTCTGCTTCTTCTAAATAATGTGTAGTTAACAAGATTGTAACACCTGATTTGTTTAATTTACGAATAAACTTCCAAATTGATTTTCGTGTTTCAACATCAACACCTGCAGTTGGTTCATCTAAGATGAGAATTTTAGGTTGATGGATTAATGCACGTGCGATCATGAGTTTTCGTTTCATACCGCCAGAAAGTGTGATGGCCTTCATATCTTTCTTTTCCCAAAGATGTAGTTCTTTGAGAACTTTTTCAATACGTTCCTTCCTAATATCTGAAGGAATGCCAAAATATCCAGATGCGAAATACAAAATATTATAGACTTTTTCAAATTGATCAAAATTAAATTCTTGTGGCACTAATCCTATTAATGCTCTAGCTTCTTTGTAATCTTCAACAACATCTTTTCCAAATAACCTAACATCTCCTGACGTTTTATTTGCAAGTCCTGTAAGAATATGAATCGTTGTTGTTTTACCTGCACCATTAGGTCCAAGTAATCCGAAGAATTCTCCTTTCTGAATTGAGAATGTAATCCCTTTAACTGCTTCTGTTTTTGGATAAATCTTTTTTAGATCTTTAATTGTTACTGCTTCCACAAGAAATAAATTTTATGGAGAGGTTATAAAGTTTGTGGATGAATCGGTTTGCTATTATTAATTCTATAAGAATAAAATTAAATCACAACACTTTTATACGTTTAATAATTTAAATGGATATGAATTATTTTAAAACAATTAAAGAAGCTCTTCAAACAGTATATTATTCTAAGAAGTATTATGCCATTTCTCTTATTGCAGGAATCATTATTTTTTCACTGAATGCAGTTATTAGAAATTATAAATTATTATTAGATCAATTTTCGTTTACGTTGTTATATCATTTAGTATTAGGAACATTTACATCATTCGCAACAAGTATGTGGATTTCGCTTCTATTCGTTGCAGTCCTTACAGGAATCATTGTATCCTTCACGGTATTCTTAATCGGACGTCAGATTAGTTCTTCTGGTGTTTCTACTAGTATCTCTAGTATCTTAATTGCAATTGTTGCACCTGCATGTCCATCTTGTGCTGTGGGGTTATTTGGAATTGTTGGTTTAGGCGGAGTTATGGCGTATCTTCCATTTAGAGGTGAAGAATTAGGTCCTTTGGCTGTATTATTGATTGCAGTTTCTTTAGGATATCTTTCTAAGAAGGTTGTTACAAATACGTGTGAGATTAAACGTTAACTTTGTAAAGTTGACAATTTAAGAAACACATTTTCCTTATTATATTAAGAATAAGTTATTTATTCCAGTTAATATCATATCTATACCCATCGCACCAATAAAGAATCCATTAAGCCTCAATAGAACTCCCATGTTCTTATCAAAAGCTATTTTAATTCTTTTTGTATCCATCATTTTTCTGAGTTTTATTAAAAACATCAGCAATAAAAAATTTACAAGAAATATTATGATAAGGGTTGTTGTGCCTAAAAAATATGACATTTCTTGAGATAATAATATACTTAATGATATTGTTCCTGCACCAACCATAAAAGGTAAAGCTATTTCTGAAGCGAGATTATCAAGATCTTCTTTCATCATTATCAAAGCTTCTTGTCCTTTTACTATAAACAAATAAGAAAAAGAAAATAGGACAATCCCACCAAAAATACGAAAAGATTCAACATTTATTTGGAAGATATTCTGAAATACAAAATTTCCAAAATAAAAGAATATTAAGCAAACAACAAAAGAAATAAGTGTGGCTTTTGCTATGACTTTCAAGAAATCTTTGTGATTTAAATCTTTTCTTATAGGTTCTAAATAAAGAAATAAAGCAAAGGGATTTATCATAACTAAAAATGCAATGATTGTGGTCAACATAAATTATTAAAATAAACTGAATACTTTTAAAGATATTGATTTTGAATCATCTAATAAAAGCAATAGATGAGTTTTTATAAAAAAAATCAACCCTTAAACCCAGATTTCTCTGCAAGTTGTTGCGTTGTAAAGACACCAGTTACTTTTGTTCCATCTGCAAATTGCCATGTTGGATAAGAAGTGATTCCTTCTTGAATACAGGTTGGTGTTTGGGCCTTTCCATCAGGAGTAGAACATTCTACATAATTGATTTTCTTAAAACTTTTTCCGAGAATTGCTTTTTGTTGGTTGCACGCAGAGCACCAAAATGCACCGTACATCAATACACCTTCTTTTGTAAGGTGTTCAGCAAGAGCATCATTCTTTCCCGTACATCCTGATAATACAAGTAAAGAGATGATTCCAATAATTAATAGTATTTTTTTCATCATAGTATTTTCCTCTATAACTTTTTTCTTTTTAATAATAGTGAATTTGTAATCACACTTACGCTACTTGCAGCCATTGCGCCGCCTGCTAGCATAGGATTTAGTAACCATCCGGTCCATACATATAAAACTCCTGCAGCAACAGGAATGCCTAAAGTATTGTAGAACAATGCCCAAAACATGTTTTGTCTAATTTTAGCCATCGTCAATTTACTTAATTTTATTGCTTTTGGAACGTCTAATAAGCTGTCTTTCATTAAAACAATGTCTCCTGTTTCCATTGCGACATCTGTACCTGAACCCATGGCAATACCTATGTCTGCTTGTGCTAATGCTGGTGCGTCATTGATCCCATCGCCAACCATTGCTACTTTACCTTTTTGTTGTAGTTTTTTAACGTAATTTGCTTTATCTTCTGGAAGAACTTCTGCAAACACATTCTTTATTCCTGCTTTTTTTGCGATGGCATGTGCTGTTCGTTCATTGTCGCCGGTGATCATATATGTTTCAATGTCAAGTTCTTGTAGCATCTTAATTGCGGTAGGAGAATCTGCTTTAATCTCATCTGCAACTGCAATTATTCCTAAAAGACTCGTTCCTTGTGAAAGAACCATGGTTGTTTTTCCTTCTTGCTCTAATGAAGTTATTTTAGAGTTAAGAGGAGTTAAGTCTACATTCTTTTCTTTCATTAATTTGGGATTTCCTAAATAATATTTTTTACTTCCAATCTTTGCTTCTACGCCTTTTCCGACAATTGCTTTGAATCCCGTAATGTTTTTCCAGGAAACTTTTTTAGATTTTGCTTCTTCCACAATTGCTTCTGCAAGAGGATGTTCGGAATTCTTTTCGATACTTCCAGCAATTTGTAATACGTCTGATTCTTTGATTCCTTTTGCAACTACGACATCAGTTACTTCGGGTTTTCCTTTTGTAATTGTTCCAGTTTTATCGAATATAACATATTTTAATTTATGAGCTGTTTCTAATGCATCTCCACCTTTAATTAAAATTCCTTGTTTCGCTCCTAACCCTGTTCCTACCATGATGGCAGTTGGTGTTGCTAGTCCTAAAGCACACGGACATGCAATGACAAGAACTGCAACTGCAGCAATTAATGCAAATCCTACAGCTGCACCTACAACAAGGTTCCAAATAAGGAAAGTTGCTACGGCTATTAAAATTACAATTGGCACAAAATAGGAAGAGATTTGATCTGCAAACCTTTGAATTGGCGCTTTCTTTGTTTGTGCTTCTTCAATGAGTTTTACAATACGTGAAAGGGTTGTTTCTGATCCTACATGTGTTGCTTTGAATGTGAAACTTCCGGTTTTGTTTATAGTTGATCCGATTACATTATCTCCTTTCTTTTTTTCTGTAGGGATACTTTCACCTGTGACCATACTTTCATCAATCGCAGAATGGCCTTTTACAATCATCCCATCAACAGGAATTTTTTCGCCTGGTTTTACAATTACAAGATCTCCTTTGACAACAGTATCAATAGGAATTTTGATTTCTTTTCCATCTCTAATAACAAGTGCTGTTTTTGCACCCAATTTCATGAGTTTACTAATTGCTTCTGACGTTTTGCCTTTTGCAATCGCTTCAAGATATTTTCCTAGAATTACAAGCGTGATTAATACAGCAGATGCTTCAAAATATTGGTGGCCTTGTGCTCCAAGTAAAACAACATACACAGAATAAAAATACGCTGCACTTGTACCCATTGCAATTAATGTATCCATATTAGAAGTTTTATTCTTTAATGCTGCCCAAGCACCTACATAGAATTGTTTTCCCACATAGAACTGAATTGGTGTTGCTAAAGCCCACATGATATAATCTTGAAATGGAATAGGGTTTTTCATGAAAAACATGCCTAAAATAAGAGAAGGGATTGCAAGAATTGCACTAAAGAGGACTTTATTTTTGAGATTATTCAATTCTTTTTTACTTTTTTCTTTTTCCTGTGCTAGGTCTTTTACAAAGTGACCTTCATAACCTTTATCTTTAATAATTTGTAATAATCCTTCTTCTGAAATGTTCTTTGAATTGAAATCAATTGCTGCTTTTTCTGTTGCAAAATTAACTGTAGCTTGTGAAACTGCTTCATGTTTCTCCAAAGCTTTTGAGATAATTTTGGTACAACTAGCACAATGCATGCCGGTTATTTTAATTGTTGTTTTCGCCATATTTATTTCCTCATTTTGAATTTTTCACCATCTTGGAACATTCTTTGCATCCTGTTTTATGTTCAAATGCATCTCTTAGGATACACCAACAGAAATTTGGTGATAATTGGAAGTATTTTTCCCTTCCTTTTTTTTCTGAATTTACAATCCCTAAGGAATGTAATAATTTTAATTGGTGAGATATTGCAGATAAGGTTACATTATCCACGCTTTTGTGAATCTGAGTTACGTTTTTTGGGCCGTCCATGATGCTTACCAGCATCTTTAACCTCGTTTCATCTGCTAAACTTGAAAATAAATGTAATGCTTTATTATAATCTCTCTTCACGATAGTTGAATAGTTGCTCAAGTATTTAAATGTATTGGTGATTTTTAATAATTTTGAGCTGCGACCCAACGATCCATTAATATTAACATAGTATCTTCCAATAAAGTGATTCTTGCCTCATAAGTTCCTTTTGGAGTAATGCCAAATGAAGATTCCATCAGTTCTATTTTTTTTATTGTATCTTTAATTTCTTGATCCGGAAACCATTTTGGATCCATTCCAATTTCCAATAATTGGGAATCTGAAGATAAGGCTTTCATTTGTAAAGTATGTGCATAAAGGAGATTTACTCTAAAACTTGTATCTTCATCAATGTTATTTGAAGAACATGCTGTAAACATTAATAAAATAAAAATAAAAAATACTTTTTTCATTTTAAATTACTGAGGGCCACCACAACCACAACCACCACTTGCACCACAACTGCTTGCAGGTGGTAGATCAATTGCATTTAAAGCGCCAGTAATTTCATTTTGGTCAACAGTATCTTGAACAATAAATGCCCCTGGAATCATACCCATCCAACAACTCCATGAGATTGTACCGGTTTCAGTTGGCGTAAATTCAATGGTTTGAGTCCCTGGTTTGATTGGAAAGTTTAACCCATATTTAGGCACACTAATAGCATTATTACATCCATTAATTTCTTTTCCTTCAATAACCCATTTTACTGGAATGCCTTTTTGTAGTACAAATTTATCTGGACTCCACCCGTACCTATTAACTTCCATATTTATGATTTGGTAGCCGTCTTTCAGCTCAATAGCATTTCCTGAATTTGAGTTACTATCTCCAAGAACGTTAAATCCCGCGGTTAATGAATTGTAATCATATCCTGTTCCAGTTAATGTAAGACCGCGATTCACCATAATTAATCCTAAAAAGATTACAATGATTGCAGATGCTTTCAAAATTTTATGTGTTGCTTTCCCACTTAAAAAACTTGTAAGGTAACCAAAGCCAAGTAATACAGGCAAAGTTCCTAAGCCAAAAATGAAAAGGAGTTTAGCTCCTTCAAACATGCTTCCAGTTCCTGCTGCCATAATATAAATGGCTTGCAATGGTCCGCATGCAATCATTAATCCATTAAGTAATCCTATTACTAATGGGCTGTTTTTATGAGCTCGTGCTTCTTTACTTGTAAAACGATTGATAAATTTCGGAAATCTAAATCGTATTTTTCTAAGTGCAGGAAAAATATTTAACATTTTTAGTCCGAATAATACAAGGAATGCTCCCGCAATAATTCCTGCGAGACCACGCATCATTGGTGTAAATGCAAAGATGCTTCCAACCAATCCAAAAAGCGCACCAATTATTGTATATGAAAGCGTTTTTCCAATTGCATACGATAAATGGAGATAATGTGGTTTCTTTCCTTCTTTTGCACCTTTCGTGGTGTAAGATACAACAAATCCACCACACATACTAATACAATGGAATCCGGTCAATAATCCTACTACAAAGAGAAGTCCGTAACCCATGTTTTGACTAATCGTTGGAAGGTTGATTGAATCAACATATTGTAAAATGAAATATCCTAGGACAAGAATTCCAATAATTGCAAATGTCCACCCAACATAAGATTTTTTGTTTGAAGAAGTATCACAAATATATCCTTTTTTCTCAATGATATTTTTGATTTTTGCAAAACTTGTTTTCTCTTCATCAAAATCTACGGTTGATTTCTCAGTTGTGTAATCAACATGGAAGGAATTGATTCCTTGCAATTTATGAACTTGACGAGAGATGATTTTCTCACAACTTTCGCAAGTCATGCCTTTTGTAGTGAAGGTTTTTTTCATTCTACTTGATAATCTCCTTCTGCTTTAATCGTTTCTTTAATTTTTTCCAAAGATGTTTTGGATTCATCAAATTCTACTTCAGCTGTACCTAAATCATAATTAACATCTACCTTTACGTTAATATCTTCTAATGCATCTTCAAGAAGCATTTTGCAACTTTTGCAATGCATCCCTTTAATTTTTAATGTTTGTTTCATCTTATCCCTCTTACGCAAATCTATGCGCGCCTGCTGTTAACTCTGCTTTTTTAATGATAACATTTTTGTTATCTAAGGTGTGGCTCAAATATGATGGCCAACATCCATATCCTTTATTTTTTGTCCCGAGTCCATCAATACTAAAAACTCGGCCACAATTATTACATTTAATATCATCTCCTTGTTGCATATAACCTTTAGATCCTCCACAAACATCACAAGCATCAAATGCCGTTCTTATTGATCCGTCGGTTCCTTTTACTACAAAATAGGTTACAGTAGTACCAGAAGTATCATAATCAAATTTCTGAACTTTATCTGTGATACCATTTAATGGTATTTTAAATGATTTGTCATCTTCAGAGATTTGGATGTCTCCTGAAGAACATCCTGCAATTAATAATGTAAGTAAAATCATTCCAATAATATATTTTTTCATATTTCATGCCTCCTGATGAAGAAATAGTGGGTGAAACGCTTTATAAAAGAAGATGTGAAACTAGTTTCACTTTAGAATAATAATGTTGGTCATGCCACGCCTTTTACGTTCAATAAGCCCTTTTCCTTCTAATTTATCTAAAACCCTGGACACTTTTACTTTACTTTGTTTTGTTTCTTTAATAAGATCACTTTGGTACACCGAACCATTTTCTCTAAGTACAATATTCATGATTATTCTTTCTGCTTCATCCAAGTTTTCTAAATTTGGTTGGTTAGAGAGTTTAGGTTTCTCTAAATTTTTTGACCCATCTTTAAGGAAAAAGGAAACTACGCCTCCAAGAACTACTAAAAGAGCAACTAACCCATAACTAATTTGTTTCTGAGTATCTAATGTTACTTGCATTGGGCAAGATACGCCATGTGTACAAGACATGCTCACAATTGTTTCTAATGCATTGTTAAAAGACATAACTAGGAAGAAGATAAGTACAGCGATTCCGATTACAAGGAATCCTACATGTTTATTTTTCATTGTGGTTGTGAATGTTTTTTCGCATTCTTTTGAGATATATTTCTAATTTCTTTTTAATATCTTCCTTTAATTTTGATTCAAAAGATAATTTTTCAATTCCATGATTCCAATCTATTTCTGGAATCCGAGTAAGTGAACCTACAAAATTTCTATTTGCAAGAGTTGCTTGATTTTCAATTCCTTGCGCTATCTCTGTTCCAAATAATTTTAATGCTTTAAATTTTGAAATGGAATTTGAACCTGCTTTTAATAATAAAGGAATTCTTTCTAAACGGTCCTCCCAGATTCCACATTGGATATCTAATGTAGGAAATTCTATTCGTAATTTTGCAATCCACCAAGCTTGTTGTTCTTCGCTTGGAATTTCTGCATTTTCAAAAGGTGTGCCTTTTTGTGGGATTAAACCATAAACATGAATTTTATGGATATCATATGTTGTAATAAACTCAGCTAATAAAGAAAAATCGGATTTTACTTCACCCATTCCTACAATAAAAGTCATTGCTCGTTGTAAATCAAATTCTTTAGAATTTTCAAACATCATTTCATATGGTTTCAAAGGTTTAGAAGGACAAACTTGTTTATGTAAAATAGGATTTATTGTTTCTGTTGAACCAACAACACCTTTAATGTATGGTAAATATCGTTGTAATAATAATTTAGATATTGGCCCTATTGAAAGCCAAATTTTTTCATTTGTGATTTCATAAATTGATTTTAAAAGAGATTCTAATTCGTCTGGTTTCAATGCACCAATGCCACCTGTAAAGAACCCTATGTCCCATCCAAGATGTTTACATAGAATAAATTCTGCTAAGATAGATGAGTTACTTCGTTTTGTTTCTTGGACTACTTTTTCTAAAGGTTGTGTGCTCATGTAACAAAATGTACAATCTCCAATCATGCATCCCCAACTAAAGAATACTGCTCGTTCAAAGGTTACAGAGTTGTTGAAATTTTCTGTATAAATCTTTTGAGCTTGTTCTATTAGTTGTGGTGTTTCACTGAAATCTTCCATATGCTTCTTTTCTTTGGGTTACTTTATAATATTTATGAGAAATTTATATAAATAACAACTAATACATAAACAATATGAAAGTAATAAGCGCATGTTTAGCTGGCATTGAATGCCGATATGATGGAAAAGGTAAGCCTAATTCTAAAATCATTGAGTTAGTTAAAGAAGGAAAAGCCATTCTTGTTTGTCCAGAACAATTAGGAGGATTGTCAACCCCAAGAACTCCTGCAGAACAGAAAGGAGACAAAGTTTTAACTACAAAAGGAGAGGACATCACTAAAGAATTTGAAAAAGGTGCAGAAGAAGCCTTGAAAATTGCAAAAATGGCTGGGTGTTCAAAAGCAATCTTAAAGGCAAAATCCCCTTCTTGTGGATATGGAATGGTTTATGATGGAAGTTTCACAGGAACTTTAAAAGAAGGTAATGGTGTTTTCGCTGAGCTTCTTAAAAAGAATGGATTTAAGATAATTACTGAAGAAGATTTAGTATGAGATTTCTATAATACAATTTAAAAAGAACACCTCAAATATCACTTTTATGAACAAATCAATAGAAATCATGGCACCTGCTGGATCGTACGAATCACTTATGGCTGCAATCAATGCTGGTGCGAACTCTGTGTACTTTGGGATTGAGCAGTTGAATATGCGAGCGAGAGCTGCAAATAACTTTACAACAGAAGATTTGAAGAAAATTGTAAAGATTTGTAAGGAACATAATGTGAAAACATACCTTACCTTGAATACAATTATGTATGATCACGATATTACGTTAATGAAGAAAATTTGTGATACAGCAAAGGAAGAAGGTGTAACTGCTGCGATTTGTAGTGATGTTGCTGCGATGTCCTATGCAAAAGAAATTGGCCTAGAAGTTCATATCTCTACACAAGCAAATGTCAGTAATTTTGAAACTGTGAAATTTTATGCGCAATTTGCGGATGTTATCGTATTGGCACGAGAACTAACATTCAAACAAGTTAAACGAATAACAGAAAATATTGAAAAAGAACAAGTTAAAGGACCTTCAGGAAATTTAGTGGAGATTGAATTATTTATTCATGGAGCCTTGTGTGTCGCTGTTTCTGGAAAATGCTATATGTCTCTTGCAACGTACAATTCTTCCGCAAATAGAGGAGCATGTTTACAAAATTGTAGAAGGTCTTACAAAGTTATTGATGAAGAAACTGGCGATGAATTAGTTATTGATAATAAATATATTATGTCTCCTAAAGATCTTTGTACGATTGGATTTATTGATAAGATTCTAGATTCTGGTGTAAAGGTATTAAAGATTGAAGGAAGAGGACGTGCGCCGGATTATGTTCATACAACTGTAGGATGTTACAGAGAAGCTGTTGATTCTTATAAAGAAGGAACGTATACAGAAGAAAAAATTAATGTATGGACTAAAAGATTAGAGACGGTGTTTAACAGAGGTTTCTGGCATGGTGGTTATTATTTAGGAAAACAACTTGGTGAATGGAGTGGCATTTATGGTTCTAAAACAACAAAAGAAAAAAAATATCTTGGATTAGCAAAAAATTATTTTATGAAACCTAAGATTGCCGAATTTCAGTTAGAAGCTTTTGAAGTAAAAGTTGGAGATGAAATCTTAATTACAGGTCCTACCACTGGTGTAATTCAAATGAATATTGAATCTTTATTCAAAGATGAGAAAAAGGTAGATTCTGCTGTAAAAGGAGATGAAATTACGTTTCCAGTTTCTGAGAAAGTACGACCAAATGATAAATTATTTTTAATTGTGGATGTGAAAAATGACAAACCTAATTGAATTACGGAAAGAAATTGATGCAATTAATGAACAATTAATGAGTTTGTTAGAAAAACGTATTGAAATTACAAAAAGAGTTATGAGTTTTAAGGATAAAGAAGGTATTGAGAGATATGACAAAATACGAGAACAAGAAATTGTTGGGAAGCTATGCAATAATCATAATTTAGATAAAACATTTATTGAAAAAATAATGAAATTAATTTTTGAGGAAGCAAAAAATGCCTAAAATTGCGCATTACCGAGAAAAATGTATTGGATGTAATTCTTGTGTGGAGCAGGCACCAGATAGATGGAAAATTTCTGAAGCTGATGGAAAATCTATATTAATTGGATCAAAAAAGAAAGGTGAAGTTTTTGTAACTGAGATCCGTATGGATGAATTAGAAGCAAATGAACGTGCTGCAAGAGATTGTCCTGTAAGGATTATTAAAATTCTAAAATGAACCCAAATAGATTCAAAAATCTTGTGGAGATTTGTCATAGAGAATGGTTAAGTAAATCTGTAGGAATTCCTTCTTCACATAAGTATGGTGTAGATCTTCTAAGTGATGAAATTGGTATTGAACTTAAATCCAGATTACGAAGAAGAAATAAAAAAAATGAAGTTCTACAAGGAAACAGTCGCTTTGCAGTTCACGAATACCAAGTTCCAGGATTTCCAGAAGAACATCCTAATGTTGATTTATATTGGGCATTTCTTTTTTATGACCTTGGCATGTCTGTTGATGATGTTCCTCCTTACTACACTCCTAGAGAAATTGAACCACATATCTCTGGAAGAGAAGCATGGTTTTTCAATTGGGAGTGGATTGATTCATTCCCTGTAAGTTATCCTAAAACTGGCCCTTATAGATATGTTGGGATAAAAGATTTTCCTGAACCTTCTCTTTGTGAGACATTAAAAGTTAATGAAGGAAGAATTTATTTTAATCCAGAATCAAATTTAAGAAAAAAATTAAAAATTTAAAAAAATTATTCTACAATAATCTTTCCTTTCATACTGCCATGGCCTTCGCCACAAAATACATTGCAAGAAAATGTATGAGTTCCAAGGGTATTCGCTACGAATTCTACGGTTTTTGTTTCACCTGGATTGAATTTAACATCAACATCAAATTCCTTTAATGAAATGCCGTGTGTAACATCTTCACTTGTAATTGTTAATTTAACGTTATCTCCTTTCTTTACTTTGATTTCTGAAGGGATAAATTCCCATTTCTTTGCAACCATTGAAATTTCAACTACATTATAGTCCTCCGGCGGAATTAAAGGTTCTTCCATTTCATTTACTTCTTCTACAACCGTTTCTTTAGTATCTTCGTTTCCTTCTGTTGGCATTTCCGTTGTTGTGGGCTCTTCTGGCATTTCATAATCTGGAAAAGATGTTTCTTGACAACCTGAAATAACAAAAGAAAGAACCATAATAATTCCAATTAAAATTACATTTATTTTTTTCATCATATCTACCTCTAATCAATATATGAAAAAAAGAATTATATAAATCTTATGAAGTTTGTAAAAATTAACAATGAACTCCCTTTTCAATTCTTCCAGAAGTCAAATCAACTGTAAATAATCCTTCATTTTCTTGGGAACAAAGAAATTCTTTGCTACCTTCATTATTTTTAATTGTTTCATAATAAGTATGTTTCATAAATCCGATTTTTTTCTCTGATTTCGCACATTTTTGGAACTTTAATTCTGAAAGGATATACATCTCATAAGTTCCATGGTGCGCTTTGTCTTGTCCAATTTTATTTAAGCAAGTCAATTCGTCTCTAAAATTAGAATCTTCATCTGATGCTGCAAGTTGTACAGCAAATGATGAATCTGAAAGTAACCTATAAGGAGGTTTTTGTTCATACATTTTTGTGATTTCTTCAATAAAATTTATTTCGTCTGCAATTTCCCCGGCTATTGCCTTTACACCTAATTTTGTTTCTAATGTTAATAATGTTGGTTGCTCTAAATAGACATATGTTTGAAATGAGTTTGGATAAAGATTTTGTAAATTTTCAGAATAATCTTGTGTTTGAATAGAAATTGCTGCGCCGGTTAAATTTTCAACACCATCTAGTGTTAGAAATAAAGATACAACGAGAAATGCAATAACTAAAATACTATAAAACTTTAATTTTTCAACATCTTGCTTTCCCATCTTAAGAAAAAAGAAGTTTTGTGCATTTATAAATTTATCCTAATACCTTATTTCTAATAATAGAACTTTTATGTTGATGTGTTTTGTATGGTTGTCCACGTAATACGGGTAAATTAAATTTTTCTTTTAATAATTTTTCAATTGGAGGATGATCATATCCTAAAAAAATGATGTCTGGTTTTTTTTCTTCAATAATTTTAAAATGATCTTCTTGATTTCCTAAAACCGCTTCATCTACTATTTTTAAACTTGAGATTAGTTGTAACCGTTCATGTTCGCAGAATGCAATGTCTTTTTGTTCTTGTTTTTTAGTGGAATCTCTGGCTAAAACAACAATCAGATAATCGCCATGATTTTTTGCTTGTGTAAAATAATCTAAATGGCCAATATGTAATAAATCAAATGTTCCAAAACATATTACTTTTTTCATTTGTCTGTTAATTTAGCTTTATGAATTATTAATCTTCCGGAACAAGATGAATCCATCACAATCTCTGTGTCTAAAAGTTCTATCTTTTTATTGAATAATGGACAATCCAACACAAGAGATTCAAATTCTCCGCCTTCACCATTTACCATAATTCCTTTTATATTGTTTAATTTATGTAATGTGTCTTCAGTTACAATTTGATTTAACCAAGAATCATCAAATCCGTCTGCAGCTACTGCAGACAAGACAAATGTAAATTTCTGTTGTAATAGTTCTTTCATTTCTTGTGCTGGGTCCTTGTGCCATAATGGAGAAAATATTTTTAATCCCAATTTGTCACAAATTTTTTCTATACGGTCTCGTTGGTATGTTGAAAATACTGCGCCGGAAACCACACCTTCAATTTTGTATGTGTCTTTCGCATTCTGTAATGCTAACTCTAAATCTTGAAGTTCTGTTTCTTTTTCCCCTTCTGTTTCTTGCTCTATTAAAGATAAATTCATTGCTTCTGCTTGTAATTCAACCATATTGACAGATGCTGTTTGAAACATATAAGAATCTGGATTTTTTGATTTCATAGTAATTAAACATGTTAAATCATAATTCTGTCGTTTCATAATATGTGCTGAGTAACATGAATCTTTACCAGAGCTGAATAAGACGCCTAATTTGACATTATGTGAAGGATAAAATTGTTTCAAGTATTCGGATTTTGATTTTTGTTCTTGTTTTGCAAGTTTCCCTAATGCAAAATCAAATTTGCTTCCATATTGTGCAGCTGTTTTCTTTCTGAATGCAAATTCTTTAGAAATTCCTTTGGATTGTGCAATGTCACGAAGTATGAATTTTGCCGTTTCTTCTTTGATTTTATGTTCTTCTGGAATTTTAAGAGAAAATTTTGCTAAATTTCTATCTAAGAATGGTAAACGTAATTCCATATTTTGATCCATTGTGATTACATCATCTCTGTATAAATCGCGTTCATACATTTTTAATAAGCCTGAAACACATTCTTGATTGATGTTTGCAGATTTTTTATGACGATCATATCCTGCAAAAATTTCTTCAGAACCAAGACCAGAGAAGATTACCTTACATCCATCTTCTTTTGCAAGTTCACATGCAAGATAGAAAGTTAACGCAACACCTACTTTCACAACGTTAGAATCTTCAATTAAAGGAACGATTTTTTCTAAGTAAGGTTTGATTTCTTCAATGGTTACTTTTTTAATCTTTAATTTTAAACCTAATTCTTTTGCAACTGCTTGTGCTGCAACGAGATCTGAAGGATCTTTATTTTCCGTATCTAAAACTGCCGTGTAACAAGTGAAATCGTAGTTATTGTCCTTAAAATGTTTTGCAAGGAACGTTGAATCAATACCTCCAGAGAATAATAAGCCAAATTTTTGGTTTGGAATTCGTTTTTCAATTGCTTCGCTAAGTAATGTTTCTGTTTGTTGTTTTAATTCTTCATAAGATTCTTGATGTTCAGGGAAGTATGTTACAAATGTCCTATTCTTGAAAGATATTTCTTTTGTTTCTATGTTATATGAAAGAATACTTCGAGGATTTAATTCTTGTATGTCAATATAACCGAGTTTTTCCAATACTTTCTTTTCTGATGCAAATGCAAATTGATCTCTATTATGAATGAACCACAAAGGTTTTACACCAAATAAATCTCGTGCCAAAATTACAATGTCATCTTTGATGTATGCAAATGCAAATACGCCATCTAATTCTTCTATATGATGATTTTGATCTAAGAATTTTAATACAAGTTCTGCATCATTTTGCGCATTGAGATTATATTTTTGTGATAATTCTTTCCAATTATAAATTTCGCAGTTTGCAGTAAGGATTCCTCCTTCTTGTAACGGTTGTGGCACATGATTGACAACTGCGTGTAAAGTATGTCCAATGACTCCTTCTTTAAGTTCTAAGATTTTAGAAGCATCTTTTCCCCTATTTTTAAGAATAGCTAACGCTGTTTCTACTTGTTGTTTAGCCTGTTCATGATGAAATATTCCTATGATGCCACACATAGGTGACTATTTGGAGGGATTTTTTATAAAGATATAGACAAAAACAGTTCATTTTTGTGTTGTAGAGAATCTAAGTGTTTATTAAATTGTGAACGTCAATAATATTATGGTTGAAGATCAATTATCCTTATTAGATTACAAGCCGCCAGTGCAAGGACAATTATTTGATCATAGAAATCTTCCCACAGAAGTTTCGGATAAACCTCCATGGAGATTAGGGTCATTTGAAGGAAGAATAGAAGTGTATGCTGTTGAAGATTATTATACTGAATTATGTAGGAAGGAATTAGATAGAACTAAGCGATTTCTTTTAGGAAACAAGGTTGAAGAATCACATGCACCACTTACCCATCAACCTTTATATCTAGACGAACGTGTATATGGATTACGCTTTATTGGATCTGGCGAAGCAAAGAATTACAAAACTACAAGATCTTTAGCACAGGCATTGAAAAAATTTAATTTCTTGAAAGATGGAATCAGATGGAGGCATCCTTATGGTAAAGACACATTGTTAGAAGAATCCCGTGGTCAAATTGTTGCAAAATGGACCCCTAGAAAAGATCATGTTAGAGTTAAATGTTATCTTACGATTGATGAAATTTTGGAGATTGAAGGTTTTCTAATCTAAATGTAATTCTACGATATCTCCGTCTTTTAATTTATGTACTAACCTGCTAAACCTTTGTCCTGGGTGTTTCGCGGATTTTCCCCAGACACGTGCAAACCGAAATCGTTTTACAAAATCTTTATGTGTTTTCAAACAAACATCTTTCAACGAGGATTTAGTTTGAAGAATCATTGGCTCATTCATATCTGCTTCTTTACGAGGTTCTTTCATATAAATACGCATGAAATCTAGTTTGTCAAAAATCATATCTTTAAGTTCATCAATTCCAACATTATTATGTGCTGAGAGCACAAGGTCTGCACCAATTTGTTTTTTTACTTTCCTGATTTGTGCGGCTGTTGCCATATCTCCTTTTGTTAGACAAATAATAGCGGGAACATATTTTTTATTACTTTCAATACAATCAATAAATTGGTCCATGTTTATGGGACTTCTAATTAAGACATCTGCGTTTACAATTTTAAATTCACGCATGATATCTTTAATTGTAGCATTATCAATTTCTGTTTTCACAGTTCTTCCAATTTGAATACCTCCAGTTCCTTTCTTTTTGATATAGACTTCTGGCTTTCTTTGATTTAAACGAATGTTTGCTTCTCTTACTTCTCTAATGATTGCAGGGTAATGTTCTGGTGTTGTAACATCAACAACAATTAAAACTAAATCTGCGTTTTGAATTACAGTAAGTACTTCTCTTCCACGTCCTTTTCCAGAAGCTGCACCACTTACAATTCCTGGAACATCTAAAATTTGAATTTTTGCTTGTTTATAATTTAACATTCCAGGTACAACTGAAAGAGTTGTGAAGGCATATGCACCAACTTCAGATTCTGCACCCGTGATGACATTTAATAGGGTTGATTTTCCTGCTGAAGGAAATCCTAAAAGAAGAACGGTTCCATCTCCACTTTTTCTTACAGTGTAACCATAAGATGAAGATCCAGTTTTCTTAGAAGTACGTTGATCTTGCTTTCCTTTAAGCATAGCGATCTTTGCTTTAAGTTTACCAATGTGACCTTGTGTAGCTTTATTGTACTTGGTCTTTTTGATTTCGTCCTCTATATCTTTGATTTGTTTCTTATAATCAACCATTAGAAGGGAAATAGATTGAGTTGTTTTTAATGGTTTCTTTATATTTGGAGATTATGCCTACATTTACGTAATCTTTATATATACAAATCTAGCTTAAACCTATTGGATGGTAGAATTTTTCAGTACAATCGGGACCTATTTTAACAAGATTCTTGTAGGTATTGTGATCCTTCTTGTAGGTTTTGGAATTGGAATTCTGGTTAAGAAAATTTTAGATCGTGTTTTAAAAGAAGTTGAATTAAATAGAATTATGGGAAAAGTTGGTTTAACCCATAACTTAGAATCTATCTTAAGTAATATTATAGCTTACTTAGTATATCTGTTCACAATCGTATTTTTCTTACAACATTTAGGAATTGGATCTTATGTATTACTTATCATTGTAGGTGCGGTGTTGATGTTAATCATTTTAACATTTCTTGTAGGTATGAAAGATGTGATCCCAAACTTCATTGGATGGTTATACATTCAAAAGAAAGGAAAAATGAAGGAAGGACATCATGTAAATATTAGAGAAATTGGTGGACGTGTTGAAAGAATTGGATTCATGGAAACTGAGATTAAAACAGAACGTGGAGATATCCTTTATGTTCCAAATGCATTATTTATGAAAAGTAAATTTCGTGTTAAGAATTAATTCTTTGCACTTTCTAATAAACTAACAATATCCCACACTTGGGTTCTTAGATAAGAAGAGATTTCATTGGAGTTTAATTCTTCAAGTTCCATTAAAGCTTTTGAAATCGCCATTTCTTCTTGGCTGTTTAGAAGGGTAATTACTTTGTTTGCTTTTTCTTTGATACGTTTGCTTGCATCATCATCTTCTTGTAACATTTCAAGGGATCCAAGAGCTTCTTGGAGAAGTTCATTGTTCATTTTTCTTTTCCTCTTGAAGTTCCTTTACAACTTCTTGCTGAAGTTCTTCCATGCTATGTTTGAAGCTTTCTTCTTGTTTTAGAAGACTTTTTAATCGTACATCTGCAACTTCCTTTTGATCTTGTAAATCTTTTTGTAATTGTTCTTTAGAAGATGCAACCATAATTTTACCAACTATTTTGTATGCTTGTTCAGTTGTAGAAATTTCTTGTAATGCGGATTGTAATTCCACTAATTGAGATTCAACTTGTTGTTTTTGTAAAGTAATATTTTGCAGATTTTGCTGCATAGACTGTAATTGTTGAATTTTCTGACTCATTGTAGAAATCCTCTTACCGTGCTTTTACTTTCGCAACAGTTCTTCTATCTTTGTAAAGAATCTTACCACCACAATAGGGGCATCGTACTTTTGTACGTGTATATTCATCGTCAACTTTTTTTCCGCAATCAAAACAAAGATAATACATTTTTAGATACCTCTAAAGCGTATACGCTTTACCTGCGAATTTTGCTTCGCATTTTGCACATTGCCAGATTCCTATTGCAACTCGTCTTACGTCAAGTTTATTACAATATGGGCATTTGTGTTTTTTTCGTTGTTCGGTTTCGATCATATCGAATTTCTTTTTTGTTCTACGACCATATCGTGGTCCAAATCTTTTAGTTGATCCTGTCATTTTTTCTTTCCTAAATTATAAAGTGGGGCTACCCGGATTCGAACCGGGGTTCAGCGGCCCCAAACCGCTAGTGATAGATTACTCAAATAGGAGTTTTACTCTTATTCTCCAAGCTACACTATAGCCCCAATAAGCTGTTTATAAAGGTTTTGCTTATTTTTGATTTATTGTGAACCTTTTTAAAAACCTTGTGGTTTTTTAGTTAGATTCTAAGGAGGGGCAATTCTTTGGGTGCAGTAGTCAAAATCTTGGTTTTTCCTTTAAAAACGAGCGTATCTTCAATTCGCATCCCAAATTTGTTCTTAAAATAAATGCCAGGCTCTATTGTAAACACATGATTCTGGTTAATAATGTGTTCTTTAAACTTTGGGTCTTCATGAACTTCTACACCAATCCCATGACCAAGAGAATGAACAAAATATTTATTGTATTTTCCAAGTTTAGATCTTGCCGTTTTATCTAAATGCATGAATTTTTGTTTATCTTTAATTTCTTCAATTGCTGCTAATTGAGAATTTAAGAGGAGGTTGTAAAATTCTTTCTCTTCTTTTGAAGGTTTTCCTAAATACACCATCCTCGTCATATCTGCATTGTAATTCTTGTAACAAGCACCAAAATCAAGTACCATGAATCCTTTTCTTAGTTTTTGATTTGATGTAACATGATGAGGAATTGCTCCATTCTTTGAAGTTGCCGCAATAGTAGGGAATGCAATTTCGCATCCTTTATCTTTCATGTATTTTTCTAAGAAGAATGCAACATCTTGTTCCGTCTTACATTTGAAGTTGTTAATTAATTCATTGAACGCTTCTGATGTTATTTTACATGCTTTCGCAATCTTTTTAGTTTCTTCAGGCGTTTTCTGAGATCGTAGAAGTTTAAGTTGATTTGACACATCAACAAATTTAGCTTTAGGATATATTTTCTGTAACTTTTCTTGATAATGTACAGAAAGAAGCTCTTTGTTAATCCCAATAGTTTTGATTTTGTTGTTAGATAATTTTTTCTCCCATCCTGTTGTAAAATAGTTTGTTGCGATATTCTTTATCCTAGGTTTCGCATCTAATTTCGTGACAAGAAACTCTGCTTCTTTTGGTTTGATGATTAGAAATGCATGTGATGGTTTTGTTTGTGTGAAATATGTGATGTTTGGATCAGGAGATGTTAAAAATGTTAAGTTAATGTTTTGTTTTGTGAGATATTTTTGAAATTCTGAAAGTTTCATGAGATTATGATTCTTTGTCGGGTTAAAAAGGTTGTGTTCTAAATCCATAAAACATATAAGCGATATTTTGTCAAATATTTCTATGTCAGATGAAGATTATGTAAGAGTGTATCAATTGCAAACCGGGAGAGGAGATATCAAAACAATTCTAACAACCATTGATAATGTTTATGTGAATAATGATAAAATGGCCTTAGTTCAATGGAAAAGCGATAAAGGAACTAATACGATAATAGAGGGAAAGGTGGATGCAAATCTTCATTCTGAAGGTATGAGAGTTCTTGAAGCAAGGATTATTCCTAGTGATGGATGTATTGCTTTACCTCCAAAGTATGTTCCTCCTCATTCTACTGTTTTTGGAGTCAATGTTATTTCAAGAATGGAATATGATTCTATAGTTGAAAGACTTGAAGACGACAAAAATGAATTTTCTCGTGAAAGGACCGCAGTTCAAGAAAGGATGGATGTAGAATTGCGAGGTGTAAGAGTGAGATATAGGTCTCAATTTGATGCAATCCCTAAACCTGATTCTATTGAAGAGCGGGTTGCTAAATATGTTCTCTGAATGTATGAAGACAATTATTAATTGTAAATTTTTCTTTACACAACCCTTATAAACACTAAAATTATACTTCTATAAAGAAAAAGGGGACTAAATGAGAGAAATTACGCTTAAAAACGGGCTTAAAGTATTGTACGAACAAAAAGAGAGGAATGCAGTTGTTGTTCAAATCATGATTAAGACAGGTAGTAATCATGAAGCTAAAGATGAACGAGGGATTTCACATTTTTTAGAACATATTCTTTTTGAAGGAACGGTTAAACGTCCTACCAACCAAGAGATTTCAAATGAAATTGAAAGTATTGGAGGAGATTTTAATGCATACACAACTAATGAAAGGACGTGTTTTTACATTAAGGTTTTGAATAAACATTTTCATAAAGCAACAGATATCCTAGCAGATATTATGTTACATTCGTTGTTCAAAGAAGAACATATCGCAAAAGAAAAAAATATTGTGTTAAAAGAAATTGATATGGTGAATGATGAACCAAGTTATTACCAATGGCTTTTATTACAAAGCAATATTTTCAAAAATCACCCTGCAAGGCATCCTACATACGGTGATCGTAAAATCATTAAAAATCTTACAAGAAAAAAAATAATGAGTTATTTTCATAAACATTATGTTGCAGGAAACATGGTGATTTCTGTTGTGGGAAATGTGAAAGATTGGAAAGAAAAAGTTCAAGTTTTTTCAAATATTCCAAAAGGAAGTGCTAAATCCTTACCTAAAGGAAGGGAACCAGTTGCAAAACGTAATGAAGTCTTCAAAAAGAAAAAGAAGACGATTAACACTTATACCCTTATTGGATTTAAAACGGTTCCTAGAACTCATAAAGATAGTTATGCATTAGAAGTTATGAATGGTATTCTTGGGAGAGGACAATCAGGGAGAATGTTTACAGAGATTCGTGGGAAGAGAGCATTGGCTTATGATGTTGGAACTCAACATATTTCTGAAGCAGGATTTGGATATTTTGCAGTGTATGCAACGATTGACCGAAAAAATGTCCCATTAGTAAAAAAATTAGCATTAGAAGAAATCAAAAAGATTAAGGATATTACACCTAAAGATTTGAAGGAATCTAAAGACTTTGTTGAAGGGAATTATTTGCTTTCTATGGAAGACGTACAAAAGGTTGCAGATCAATTATTATTCTGGAATCAAATTAGTAATGCGCAAGGTATGAAGAATTTTGTAAAAGAAATCAAAAAAGTTACACTTAATGATGTAAAACGTGTTGCAGAAAAATACTTTAAACATTACACCATGGCAATTGTTGAAGGAAAGTGATTATCTCGTAACTTCAAAACTTTGCACTTTTTCTAATAGTTTCTTAGGAGATCCTTTAGAAAAATGTTCACGTGTGGGTTCTAGAAGTTTGTTGATTGCAGCTGCCACTCCTGTTTTAAGATCAATAGATTTTAATTTTCCTGAAGAAAATGCTTTTTCTAACTCTTCGTATGATTTGAAAGAAAGGTTTCCACCATATTTCTCTGGACGTTCTATTTTGATTTCGTTCATTAATTCAAAAATGATATATTTTGCATATTCTAATACAGGATTGTCTTCAATCACACCATCTACGCAATGAGCTTTTCTGAATTTTTTTTCTACAACAGGTTCTGTGTCTGTCATAAAAATTGCAGTGTCTGGTTTTGATTTAGACATCTTCATTGCAATTTTTCTATCGACACCTTCTAGTTCAGATTGATTAAATTGTAATCCAAGTAACATATGGTGATGGATTGCAATAGGTTTTGGTTTTCCGATTTTTGGAAAAATGTCCCGTGCAAGCATGTTGACTTTTCTTTGATCTAATCCTAATTGTGCAATATCTGCTTCTAAGTGAATAATATCTGCAGCTTGCATTAAAGGATACATTATTTGAGAGGATTTAGATTTTTTTCCTTCTTCACGACCCATGATTTGAGAACATCGTAGAACTCTTGTTACGGTAGAAGACATTGCTAATTGCATTACTGTTTTCCAGTAATCTGGATTTTTTTTATAAAATTCTGATGCCCATACGAATTCTACATTTTTCAAATCCATGCCACAAGATTTCCATACTTCAATTGCATATTTTCCCGTTGTTTGAATTTTATCTAAATCTCCACCCAACTTACTATTTAGCATTGCAAAATAATCTGCAACAAGAATTTTAAATTTAACGCCAGCTTTTGTTAATTTGTTAATGTTAATTGCACGTAATAATCCTTGCGCAATGTGAATTTGCCCTGAGGGTTCAAAACCATCATACGCAATTGGATTTTTTTTTGATTCAAGAAGTGTAATAAGATCTTCTTCTGTAATGATTTCTTCTCCTACTTCTTTTATTAATTTGAGTTTGTCAGCTGTTTTCATAGGTTTTAGTAATAGTATTTAGTATAAATAGTTAATGGTTAATTTTAAATACATTAAGGTATTAAGACAGGTATGAATAAATTAATTGGAATTCTTGTAATCTTGATGTTTGCATTATCTTTAGGCGTATTCGCAAAAGGAGATTTAGTGATCACAACAGGAAATTCTGAAGTATTGCCTCAAGATGGTTTTGAGCAAGATGTATTTATTCCGTTCACAATTACTAATGTTGGAGATAAAGATGTTACATCAAGATTCGGTGTAGGGATTCAAAAAGATAACGAGCAAATTGGTGTAGGATATCCTTTGTACACTTACACAGGTGAAGTAAAAACAGAAGGTGAAGTGTTTAAGTACACACAAGGCGTTCCGATTATTGATGCCAAAGGAAAAGAATATTTTCAAAAAGCAGTGAATAATGAGATCTCTCAAAAAGGAGTCTATGTTTCAACCGCACCAACTATTACATTAAAACCAAATGAAAGTCTTGCATTTACTGAAAATGATAGAGATTTCTTTAATATATTTTCAGTTGCAAAAGAAGGCAACCATACTTTCACATATATTGTAGATGCAGAGAATGAAGTTGATGAAGAAGATGAATCAAATAATGAAGTTACAGTTACATTAGATGTAAAGGCACCAAATGTTATCAAAGGTCCAAATACAGAATTTAAATTATCTGAAAAACAATATTGGTTTTTCTTTAGGAATTTAGGAGATTGTGTAACCATGAATACTCCAAAAGAAACCAAAATCTGTTTGAAAAGTGAGGGATTATTTACTGCAAAGCTTACAATCAATAATGAGGAATTAACCTTATTCCATATCTTAAATGTCTTTAGTTTTGATAAGAAAATCGGAAACCTTGAATTAAGTGTAAGTGAAGATGGATTCTTTCTTAGCTATTCTTAGACAAAATGTTTATATTATGGAGATGTTTTAGAATCTAAATGGTTAAAGCTATACTATTTGATTTTTGGGGAACATTAGTGGAGAATGGCGTTCATTCACCTATTAAACAAGTTAAAAATATTCTTAATATTAGGTTGCCTTTCTCAGAATATGTCATCCGTATGGAAAAAGCAATGATGACTCAAGAATTTTCTTCCTTAAAAGATGCATTTATTGCAGTAGGAAAAGAATTTAATATTGAATGTCCTGATTTTATCTTGGATGAATTAGTTGGAATGTGGAACAAATCATGGATGTTGGCAGAGCCCTATGAAGAAACAGTTCAAGTTTTAGAAGATTTACAGAAAAAGTATAAATTAGTACTGATTTCAAATACCGATAATTTTTCTGTGATGAAAGTTATTGAGAAATATAATTTAGATCAATATTTTGAAAAGGCTTCCTTATCTTGTAAAACTGGAATGTTAAAGACGAATCCTGAATGTTTACGGGGCATTGTAGAGAGTTTAAATCTTCAGATAGAGGATTGCGTTATGGTAGGAGATAGTCTCCAGAGCGACATAAAAGCAGCTGAATTAGTAGGAATGAAATCAATCCTTGTTGATAGAAGAAATTCGCGAGATTATTCTCCTAAAGTGCGAGATTTGAGAGACATGGAACTATGAAGATTACATTTTTAGGAACTGGGTGTATGCAACCTACGGTAAAAAGGAATCATTCTTCTATTTTATTATCCCATAATAGGGAGAATTTATTATTTGATTGTGGAGAAGGTACACAACGTCAAATGCGATTCGCAAAAGTAAAACCAGCACGTATTACAAAAATTTTTATTTCACATTGGCATGGAGATCATTGTTTTGGTATTCCTGGTTTAATGAGTGCAATGGGTGCAGATAATTTTGAAGGTACATTAGAAATTTATGGTCCAAAGGGAAGTAAAACATATCTTAAACATATGTTGAAAGGTTTTGCACGTAAAGATATGATCACATATAAGATTAAAGAAGTAAGTAAAGGGACCATTGTAAATGCTGATAATTTTATCATTGAAGCTCATCAGTTAAAACATTCTGTTTCTTGTGTGGGATATTCCTTTAAAGAAAAAGACAAGTTGCGTATTGATGTAAAGAAAGCAACGAAATTAGGATTGAAAGGAGAGATTCTTGGAAGGTTACAAAAAGGAAAAAATGTAACTTTAAAAGGTAAGAAAATTATGTTTAAAGATGTTACATATAAAGTAAAAGGTAAAAAAATAAGTTACATTGCTGACACTGTCAAATGTCTTGGTGCAAG
This sequence comes from Candidatus Woesearchaeota archaeon, assembly GCA_018655525.1. Lineage (GTDB taxonomy): Archaea > Nanobdellota > Nanobdellia > Woesearchaeales > GW2011-AR9 > 1-14-0-10-32-24. The sequence goes on from JABIJM010000008.1 coordinate 69,786, forward strand.
AAAATTAGCTAAGGATTGTGATTTATTAATTTCAGAAGCGACCCATTGTGATGATGTTGTAAAAAGAAAATATATGCATCTGACCGTTCGTGAAGCATGTGAAATTGCGAAGGCCGGAAAGGCGAAGAGATTAGTTCTAACCCATATTAGTCAACGATATAAAGATTCTAAAGCCGTATTGAAGGAAGCAAAGAAGTATTTTAAGAAAGTTCAAGTTGCTGAAGATTTTCTAGAAATAAAAATTTAAAAAAGAAAAAGAAAAAAATTACTGGAATCCTCCAGTTGATTGTGCTGATTCTGCGGCAGATGCTGCTTGACTCCCCATAGATCCAATTGTAGAAACACTACTTAAACTTCCTGGATCAATTGCCCCACCATTTGGAGATGTTGCCGAAGTGAAAAAGTTTAATTGAACATTTTCAAGACTTTTTCCATCTGGAAGACCACATCCCTTTGCACTTTTAACTAGTTCATCTTGTTCACATCCTGAACCCTCTCCTGTTCCAAACAAATTATTACTAATTGCCCCAAACTGAGCTAAAGAACATGTAATTGCTGAATTTGCTTTAGGTGCACATGCTGGGTTTGATGCTGGTGCTTGAATCTCTGCATTAGGGTCACCGATAGAATCGGCTTTCGGAGGCACTTTATCAAGTTCTACGTCTTGAGTGTCTCCACTTGGTTCTTTAACCTTTACATCTTTTTCTTCAGACTTTGGTTCTCCACTTACTGGCTTCGGATCACCTTGTTTTACTTTTTTATCCGATTGAATTACTTGTCCTTGAGGATTAGTTACTGTTTCTTTAACAGTTGTTGTTTGTAAAGTTTGTTTATCTCCCGCATTATTAGTAAATGTTTCAAAATCTACTTTAACATCATAACTATAGCTATAGCCATCTTCATTAGTAAATCCATATCCTCCTTCATAAGAGGTTCCAGAGATTTTACCCCAACCTTTAGCATTCATTTTTTGTTCTGTTGACTTTCCAACTTGAACTCCACCACCTTGCATCTTCGCTAAATCAAATCCGGTACAAGTGTCACCATCTAATCCGGCAGTTGCACTTGTTTTATCTCCGGCCTGTCCAGGAGTTGTATCGTAACCATCTCCACCTGAAACCGTGTCACCACCTGCTTTATCTGCACCTTTTACTGGATTTACAGAAGTTGATTTACCAACACAAGGCTCCCCATCAAGTGTTAGAGATTCCTTAATTTGAGAAAAACTTTGTCCGCCCTCCGCAGGTTGCCCACCTGGACTTCCAAAAGCATCTTCTTTTTCAATTAACCCTTTTTCAAAAGATTCAATTAAAGAATCAAAACCCGTTCCAAAATTTTGAACATTTCCTTCTTTAAAACTATACTCCTGCGTTAAATCAAATTTTACATTAAGCAACTTTTGAACATTTTCAAAAACTAAATGATCCACTAAATTTTGTGCTTTTTCTTTCGTATTTATCCCAAAATACATTGTGTTAAACATTTCTTCCGGATTATTTACATTTATTTCTTTATTTGGAAAAGTATGTTTAAACCTTACCAAGTCACTCGCAATAATTAAACTATGTTTAAGAGTTTCATCAAACATTAATTTTGTCATTCCCAATTCTATTCCATAAGTTAATGATAAATCGTATCCTTCTACTTTAGGACAATACATCCAATCAACTCCTTGCTTGCCACCAGATAAATAACAAGGATATCCTCCAGTTTTCATTAATCCCCATGGTTTACCTGTACTTCCTGCTTCTGTACACCCTTCTTGAATTGTATATTTACCGTCGTTTGTTAAGTAAGCCCAATTATTTATTGCAATACCATAAGTTGAAGGGTTACCTTGCCTATCTAAATCACAATATTTCCAATCAACACCTTCTTTTCCACCACTTTTATAGCATGAGAATCCGCCTTCCATCATTTTTGCCCAAGGTTTACCTACGCTACCCGCTTCCGTACAACTTGTTTCGATAGAATACGTTTTATCATTTTTCAAATATGCCCAATTTCCTGTTTCATATTGAACTACTGGAGCAACGTCAACTGCTCCTCTTCCTCCACGGACTGCCTCCCCAGCAATGTTATCTCCACATCCTGCAAGAACAAAACTTAATGCAATTAAACTAATTATAATTAATAAATATTTTTTCATCTATAAACACCTCGCGTTAGTGAGGTAAAAAAACACGAATAATATTTTGATTACCTCGTTTTTAATGTGATTTGGAAAGTAAAAAGAGTATAAAAAGATATCCCTCTACAAAAACTTAAATACTTTCTAATTTTACAAAATATATGATTAATAAAAAAGCTAAAGGATCAAAAGGTGAACGGGATTTAGTAAAATTCTTTAATGAAAATGAATGGTCTTGCATTAGGATTGCAGGTTCTGGGTCATCTAAATATCCTGCGCCGGATATTCTTGCAGGAAACGCAATAAGAAGAGTTGCAGTTGAGTGTAAGGTTACAAAAGACCATAAAAAATATTTTCCAAACGATGAAATTGAGCAATTGAGGACGTTTTCGCAGAAATTTGGAGCTGAATCATGGGTTGCAGTCAAATTTGGAAGTAATGAGTGGTATTTTCTCATGCTTGAAGATCTTATAGATACGGGAAAATCTTGGTCCATTAGCTTAGATATCGCAAAAAGAAGGGGCCTTACCAAAGAAGAACTACTTGGGAAGGGTAATGTAAACGAAACATTTAAAAGGGCCGAGTAACGTAATTCTAATTCACCCAACCTAAAATGCGCCTAACTCCAAAAAAAATAGAAGAAATTCTCGTTCAGATTATTGGTTCAGAAGGTTTACCTCTTATTCAAAACTTGATTGGGCAAGAAAATGTGTCAGAATTTGACCTTGCTACAAAAATTAAGTATGATATTAAGGTTGTAAGAAGGTTATTATACACATTATATAATCATAATTTAGTTGCATTTACAAGGAAAAAGGATAAACAGAAGGGATGGTATATTTATTATTGGACTTTGCTTCCAAATAGCATCAGATATAGTTATTTTAAACGTAAAAAAGAACTTCTCGAGAGGTTAAAGGAACGATTAATTGAAGAACAACAAGAATTATTTTTTGTGTGTCCAAATGATTGTGTACGTTTGAATTTTGATCAATCCATGGATTTTGAATTTCATTGTCCAGAATGTGGAGAATTGATTAATCAAGATAATGGAAAAGAACGTATTCTTATGCTTGAAAAGAAAATTAAAAACCTTACAAAAGAAGTTGAAACATTAATTGAACAGCGTAGTGCTAAACGGAAATTGGTGAAGGAAAGAGCAAGAAAAGCTGAAGAAAAAGCAAAACTAGCTGCACGGAAGAAAGAAGTAAAGAAACCGGTTAAGAAGAAGGTTGTGAAGAAGAAAGTTGCTGCTAAGAAGAAAACTGCAACTAAAAAAATTCCTGTAAAGAAAAAATCTGATAAAAAGAAGGCTACGGTTAAGAAAAAAGAAGTTGTCAAGAAGAAGAAAGTTGCAACACGGAAAAAAGCAGCTAGTAAAAAGCCTGTAAAAAAGGTTAGTACTAAAAAGAAAGTAGTGAAGAAAAAAGTTCCTGCAAAAAAATCAAGTTCTAAAAAAGTAATTAAAAAAACTGTAAAGAAAAAAGTTGCTAAAAAAGCAAAAAAATAATTAACGTTTTTTTCGTTTTGTTGTTTTCTTACGTGAAGGAGATCTTTTTCTTGTAATCATTCTCTCAATTACTTTCTCTTCTTTCAAAACACGTGATGTCATTCTTTGGATATTTTGTTCCATAGATGCAACTCTTCGTTCTAACATGATTAATACACGTAATGAATATACAATTGCTGCTAAGGTTCCAATAATAACTGCGAGTATTACTTCTTCCAATCCTAAACCTGTCATTTTTTATGTACCTCTTTTAAATGTGTGTTTATAAACAAATGTTTGAGGTATATAAAAGTTTTGTAAAAGTTTATAAAAGAATGAACGAAATTATACTTACAATGGATGATTATGAAGCAATGTTGAAAAAGGCACAGGAAGAATTGCCAGAGATTACGCATGGTGAATCTAGGTTTACAATTGATAACGTAAAGGGACATCTTGAAGGAAATAAAACAGTAATCATCAATATTAAACAAATTGCAAAGAGTTTAGATAGAGATCCAGAACATCTTCTAAAATATTTATTACGTGAATTAGCAGCGCCTGGAAGATTTGTACGAGATCGTGTAATTTTTGGTACAAAGGTCTCAGCAAAAAAAATTAATAAGAAAATTGCAAAGTATGCAAGTGAATTCGTATTCTGTAGCGAGTGTAGTAAACCTGAAACAAAAATTGAAGAAGGTAAAGCAGGAGTTATGTATCTTAAATGTCAGGCATGTGGTGTTAAGAAACCTGTTAAAACGGTACGATGATTGTATCGCAAAAACAAGGCCCTCATGGGATTCTTCTTGTTGTAACTGATTCTGATCTGATTGGAAAAAAATTTGAAGAGGAACGTGTTCAATTAGATTTAATGCAAGATTTCTATAAAGGTGATGAAATGAACAAAGAAGAAGTTAAAATTCTATTGCAAAGAAGTAGACATGCTCATTTTACCGGAAAAGAATCTGTTGCGGTTGGAGTTGAATTAGATTTAATAAATCCCGAAAGAATTCTTTATGTTGAAGGTGTTCCACACGCTGAAGTTATATTGGAATGATTACGCAATAAAATCTCCTAATCCAACTTGTTTATCTTTATCTTTTCCAAATAATGTATCTACATTAAATTTTAACATTTCTATTGTTTCTTTTAAGAATGGTGAAAAATCATAATTTTCACATAATGTAAGGGAAGGTCCCAAATATTTAACAACAGATCCTTGAGAAATTGTAAATATTAATTTTCCGCGGCATTCAGAACATTTGCCTGATAATGGTGGCCTTCTATATTTTGCATTGCATCCTACACATCTAAATTTCTGCATTGAATATTTTCTGAAATTTCCTTTAATATCTTTAAGAAAATGTTTTTGAATAACTAATTTTGCAACATCATCCATATCTACTGCACGTACCATTTTTGCAATTTCCATTTGTCCAATCAATTTATCTGCCATTGTAGGGAGAGTTTTATATGCACTACATTGTACGCCTTTATTGAAATTGTCAACATGATGTGTAAAACCAAAATTTTCAAATTGTGTATTTTTATCTAATCTGTCTGCAAGTTGTTCAATTTTTTTTCCATCTACTTTTACTTCCCAAGGATTTTTCATTTCTAACGCAGCTTCATAAAATTCAAGAGGATATTTCCATACGATATCCATCCCATGTACTTGGTCGTCAACTTCTGTAGGGTTTAATGTTGAAGTTAATACTAATGGTGCATCCATTGTTTTCGCTCCTCTTCTTTCTGGAAGAAATTGTCGTGAAAAATTTAATAGTGAATCCATTAAGAGCATGATACATGCTTCGTCTCCATCACAATCACGCCTTAGACCTGCATGATACATAGGATGTGTAATCATCCCCTGAGTTTCAGAATACCCAATAATTCTTCCTACTAATCCTGCTGAAATGTGTGGAGCAAGACCGATCATTAAATGGCCAACGAGATCTTCTGGTTTTTTTACATTGTAAAAAGGTTCCATGTGATAAAATTTTACAAGTAATTCATCTACAAAATTGCAAACTCGCATTAATACCTTAGGTCCTGATTCTTGTAAAGATTCAAATCCTGGGATGATAACATCCTGAGGTTTCATTTCTATTAATTGATTATCATCTACTAACTCTTTTCCATGCATATCTTCATGATATCCTATTTCCCTTAACTTTTCAACTGAAGTGTTAATTTCTTTAGGTTTAAAATGAGTAAGAGGTAATTCCGTTGCATCTAATCTAGTTGTACCATCTTTGTTTACATAGACTCCATGTTTTGCTCTTAAAATTCCTTTAGAGAGATGTTCCACCAAATGATGTTTGTTCGAAGTTCCACGAATACCTTTAATTAAATCTGGATGTAATTTTTCTCCTAAGCGTTCTTTTGCTTTATTAAAATAATATTTAATATCTAATTCTTGTGTTTTGTATTGCATTCCATCACCATGCCTACAGGATTTTTCGGTTAAATCACCACAAAAACGACAATAATAATTTTGAGAACATTCTTTACCACATTCTTCACAAGAAGGGTAAACCATTTCTTTTTTACATTCTTCACAATAAAATAATGGAAAAGAACTTGTGATTTTTTTATTGAGTAGTGCAGATTGAAAACTTCGTAAACGTTCACCTTCGTCTCCTACAGGAAACATTACCTGGGGCGATCCTTTCAAATGACGCATTTTTGCTTTTTCTGGCCGACCCATACGTGCACCAATAAAAGTACCTGCCTTATCCCGTAAGGTAAATGAGTTTGATTCATTAAGAATGTCTAATGCTGTTTTTTCTTCATGAGATTCTAAGTTTATATTTTGTAAATCTTGTTGGGATGAAATATTAAGAGAAAATGCGAGTGATTTTGCATCTTCTAATTCTATCACAACATTCTCTTTACTAATGATTTTATGAGGTAACCCTATATGGTCTAAAATTAATTTTCCTTTTTGATGTGATTCTTTATCTTTGTAAAATGGAAGAATTATTTTTTGAATGCCTTCTGATGTTTTTTTGATTTTTCCTTCTTTAATCCATTGTATTAATAATACTAAATCTTCACTTGAAATTAGTTTCCAATAAAAGGTATAATCTGGATGTAAAGGGATTTGTAATTCTTTTATCAGTAAAATAGATTCTTCAAAACTTGGTTGTTTGAATAATGGTTCTGAAATTAATTCTTTTATTCTTGAATCAGGAATTGTAGTTTTCTTTTCTTTTAAAGATTTTTCAACTTCTAGTACCCACCATTCAGGACAATATCCTCCTGGAACAAGAGCATGACCATTTTCTGAAAAATCTCCATAATTAAAAAGAATATCTCCGAGAAATAATATCTCTTCAATTTGTTTGAGATGTGTTTGAGCTTCTTCTTCAGTTTTTAAGTACATAACTGTGCCATCTTCTAACCTTACAATTGGACCTTCAATAGTATCACAAACTGTAATAGTACATGCTTTTCCTGGACGCTCTACTTTTAGTTGGGTTCCTATTGCAATAAATTTTTGTAAAACGACCATCGTTGCGGGGTGTAACGCAGATGCAGAGAATCCTGTTGTCCTTCCTCTTCCATATCGCAATCGGAATCCACCTTCTGCAAGAGGATGTGTTAAAATAGGTCTACCAGCCACTAAATCCATAATGAAAGTATTATTTGCTTCAACTACTTTTTCTCCAGATTTTTTGCCGTCATCCTTTTTCTTAGATCCTGCATGAATTCTTTTTTTAATTTCAAGAAATTCTTCCATCCAATCCCATTCTAAATCAAAACTTTTTCCCCATTTGCCAAGACGTTTCCATAATTTAGGAGCTTTTTGAGATAATCCTTCTGCTAATACTAATGCAACTCCTCCTCGGATCATATTTGTTGGGATTCTATCTAAATCTTTATTATTAGAAACTTCAAATCTTTCTGTAGGGTCTCCATCAACCTCTACAGGCAAATGTTCTAGCATAAATTTTAATTCTTCATCTGAAGGTTTATATTGTAAGTTTGTAACTCGATCATTATAATCATTAACTTCAGTCATATATCTATTAATTTCTTTTTCACTTGGATCCCAAGGAGAATAACCCATTTTAACACGAACATAATCTGATAAAATTACAGAAGTTGAAGAAGCCGTTCCCCCTGCTGCACGAATTGGGCCGGCATACTGCAATGCAAAATATTCCTTGCCATCTCTCCGTTTTTTGATTTCTAATCCTATAAACCCTTCCAAAGGAGCTGATACAATCCCTAAAGTTAAATATGCAAAACCTACACGGATGCCAACTTCCATTGCTTCCTTTTTTTCATCGAATTTACAAAATTGTTCTTTTGCAACTTCTTCTGCAATTTTAAAACCTACACGCCAATCAAGCATCCCATATTCTTTTTCTAACTCAATGATCCTTTCTGGAATTCCAGTATTTTGGATTTGTGGAGACATTACTGAAATTAATCCTACTACACGTTCAGCCATGTTCTTAGCAATTGGAATGGGAACTTCTTTTTCTGGATCTAATCCTTTTGCCCGTGCAACTTTTGCAATGTCATAACTACGTGTAACTTCATCATTAATACGTTTAAAGTACGCATGTATTTTTGGAGATGCAACTATTGCCATATTAAAATCGTAAAACTTTAACCTCCCTTGTTTTGAGATTTACTACTGGAACTCGTCCGGGTTCTGGTTCATGACCTAATTTTTCTTGGAAGGAGGTCATACTTTGCCAACAACTTCCACTAATCATTGTAATTCCTTTATAATTAGCAACAGAAGAATAATGGATATGTCCGGTAATTAAAAAATCTGGTACTTTTTTAATCAGTAAAGGATCTTCTTTATGGCCTGGATAATAAGGAGTTGATGTAAATGATGGAGCCATATGCCTTCGTTTAAGAAGGAATTTCATTATTAAGTCAGCTCTTTTATATCCTCCTCCATTTCGTATTGATTCTACATTTGCAACATAATAATCAAAACTATATCCATGATACATTTGAACATTAAATCCTTCAAAATCCTTTGTTTTTCCAATATTAATCAATGCAGGATTTGTCACTAATTCTACATTTGGCAGTTCAAATAATCCTGGAACAAATTGTTGATAAAGTACAGGTTGAGGTTCAGCTAAATGTACAAGATCATGGTTGCCTGGACAGATTATAATAGGAATGTGTGAAGGAATTCCTTTGATTAATTCTACAAATTTTTGATATTGTCCTTCAATTGTGGTGATAAATAATTCTTCTTCATGTCCAGGATAAATTCCAACACCATCTACTACATCTCCTGCAATGAAAATGTATTTTAAGTTACGTGCAATGTTTCGTTGTGCTTCGTTCCCTACATTTCCATTCGTCCATTCTATAAATTTTTTAAATGGTTCTTCTAAAAAATATTTTGAACCAACATGAATATCTGATAAAAAAATAACATGTTCTTCTTCTGGTCCTTTTTTCATAACATTAGTTGAAGGAATGTCAGGCCAGACTACATTTTCTGCAAAAATAATTTTATCACCCGTTACTCCTGAAATTCCAACTACCTCGTCATAAACAAGGTCTTTACCATCTAAAAAAAGATCTTTTTTATTTTTTGAAATAAGAACTTTAATTTTTCCAGTGAAGTCTTCTAACGTCAACATCAAATTTCCATTCTTTGTTTCACCAATTTCTTCGACAATCCCGATGATAGAAACATTTTCTCGTTCTTTTTTTTCAAGAACTCTACTTATAGAAAGCATATTTTTTAATTCTTGTCTATTTCTGAGTATGTTTTCTAAAAACTTAAATCGCGATGTAAAGAAATGAGTGAAATCTGCAACTGTAAATTTGTGAGGTTTATTTTCATAAGAAATTATAATTGTAACTGCTGAAGAGGGCTGAACAATATTTTGTGGTGACAATTCTAATTCTAAATGTTCTTTTTCTTTAAGTTCTTCAGGAGTGCCTAGATTTGTTTTTTGTGTATCTTCTAATTCAACTTCTAAACTACTGACATCTTGGTTACTTTTATGTTGAGGGACATCAATTGAAAGAGTTGATGTTTTGAAACTCTGTAATTGAGATTGGTAAATGTCGTCATTTCTATCTTTTTCAGAATTTACACGCATTTCATCTACTTCATGCCAATCAACAAGTGAAGATTCTTGTTTGATGACATCTACATAATCATCATTAAGTACTATTAAATCAGATTCTGTTTCTAATTTTTGACGTAAATTTTTGTCAAGGCCTTTTTGAAGTAGTTCTTCATTTAGTAAGATCCCTTTTTCGAACATTTCTTCTATTAATTTTTCACGGCTCGTTGTCATAGTTGTAATTCTTTTTCTAACATTTCTTTAAGTTTGATGATAATTCCTTCTTCTAATGAAAGATTGATTTCTCGAGTTCTCCCATAGCGTCCTTTAGAAATAATTTTTGCATTGATAATTCCAAGCATATCCAATTCTGCCAAAATATCTGAAACACGGCGTTGTGTTAAGATATTAAGATTAGATTTTTTACATAATGTCCCATAAATTTCATAAATTTCTCCTGTAAAAAATTGACGTTTCTGAGGACTAATCAACATGATTGCAAATAATACTAATTTAAACTGGCGTGGCTGATTCATTGCAGCGCTAATAAGTTTGTCAGATTCTACTTTTCTTTCTGCAGCATCTAAATGTGTAATTTCAACTTGTCGTGAACCACTTCTCTCTGCTATTTCTCCTGCAACACGTAATAAATCTATTGCTCTTCTTACATCTCCATGTTCACGGGCTGCATAAGCTGAACATTTTTCAATTACACCTGTTTGAACAGTACCATCATTAAATGCAGAATTTGAACGGTTTCGTAAAATTTCTTGAATTTGTAGAGCATTGTAAGGTGGAAAAATGATGTCTTCTTCCGAAAGACTACTTTTCACACGTGGATCTAAATTTTCTGCGAATATTAAATTGTTAGAAATTCCAATTAAACAAATTTGTGAGTTTTTTAATTCTGCATTAATTCTCGTTAAATTGTAAAGAACTTCATCACCAATTTTTTTTGTTAATTGATCTATCTCATCAAGAATAAGAAGAATAACTTGTTTTTCTTGGTCTAATAATTTGTAAAAGATATTATAAATTTCATCTGTTGGTAAACCTGTGGAAGGAACATCCCTTCCAAAACTCTTGATTAATTGTGAAATTAGTCTATATTCTGTATCTGCTACACGTTTTAATTTACAATTTACATAGATTGGTTTTAACGCAATGTTATTTTTAACTGCAATCTCCTTCATAGAATTCACAATACTTTTCATTGAAAGAGTTTTTCCAGTACCTGTTTTTCCATAAATAAACAAATTAGAAGGTTTTTCATTTCTAAGGGCAGGTGCTAGAATGTTTGCTGCTTCACTCATTTGTTCTTCTCGATAAATAACATTCTCTGGCATATAAGAAGATAGTAAAACATTCTTATCTCTAAAAAAAGAATCCTGTTTAAGGTAATTTTCAAAAAAGTTATTGATTCCAGACATAGTGACCCCCCTATTTCCTATGGAAAAATGTTTTTTGGTGAAAATGATCGTGCAACAAGAGTGTGTTGTGCAATCAGATCTTTGTTCGTTGTTGTTTGATTATGTTAAATTTCAATGTTAAATGTAGTTTTGAACCACTCTTTCCCATAACCTACATTTCTGATGGAAACAATCCTATAAATAGTTATCGTTAGTAGGATTGGATGGTAACAGAATCTAGTATTAAGTATACTGTGAAGGAACATGTAGAGTGGAATTCATATTATTAAGTTTAAATCAAAGCAAAATAAATCAATTTAAGGGAGGTAAGATCATTTGTAAGGTAATTAAACAATTTTAAGAATAAATTATATTATAAGGAAATTAAGAAGAGTTTAGATAATGTTACTCTTATTACACATATCCTTTATTATTATTATTATTATTTAGATATAAATTTATTATATATATATAAGATAAATAAAAACATTGATTGGAATAACCTTTGAAATCTTCTTTAAAACTTAGAAAATTAAAATGAACTTTTTCACTTTAAAATCAATCAAAAAAAACAAAATCTTCAAAAACTTTTGTCGTCGTTAATTTATTATTATCTATATTGAAAATATATTATATATATATATATATAGTTATATAATAATAATAATAATAATAAGAAGAAGAGAATGAGTTAAGTGAATAAAATAAATGATGTTTAGGTTTACTTTCTTTTGAATTTAAGTTTAATGGTTATTTCTATTTGAAGTTAAGTGGGTATCTCTCTTAACTCAAATCATTTTTGATATTTCATTTGTTTTACTCATAACGAATGTGTTAAGCGCAATTCCTTTCTCTTTGAAACATAATTCTACTTAAAATAATTCTCCATGAGAAACGGTGGTCTGTGACCTTTTATTACATTTAATCCATATTATTTTTGATTAACATATGGATTATAATTGTTTAGGTATGTTTTATTTTAATAGATATCTTTTTTATCTTTTTTATACTTATTTTTTTCTGAATTATTAAATCTCCATAGGAAATGAAGGGGTCACACTCATATGGCATGTTCATTTAACATTAATGTTCATATTACAAAATATAGTTTTGTGAATGTTTAAAAATTAAGTGTGTTAACTGCAATGCCCTTTATTAGAGGAGAATAAGGGGGAATTACATTTATTTAATTATTTAATGTAGTTCATTTTAGGTTAAACTCAAATCCGAAGTTTTAAATACCTTTATCTTATTGGAATTGTATGGTTTTAGAAGCATTATTCAATCCCTTTACTATAAAAAAGAAACCTTGGCAGATGTTTACTGCAGGATTTCTTTATTCTATAATTGCATTAGCGATGTCTTATGTTGTTTTTACAGAAATTGCAGGGATCTTAATGATTTTTCTTATTGTTATTGCAACTTTACCTATTTTGTATTCTACAATTAAAGGTGAAGAAGAATTAGATTTAGAAATTAAGAAGGAATCTGTTCTTTTAAAGGAACATACAAAAGTTCTTGTCTTTCTTATGTTCTTATTTTTAGGGATAACAACTGCGTTCGTATTATCCTATGTATTCTTACCAAGTGCAATGGTTGATTCTGTGTTTTCTTTACAACAAAATGCAATCAACTCGGTGAATGTCAATATTAATGCTGAAGTCACGGGTAATATTACTAAAATAGACCTTTTCAGTAGAATTTTTGTAAATAATCTTAAAGTATTATTTTTCTGTTTAATTTTTTCATTACTTTATGGAACTGGTGCTATTTTTATACTAACGTGGAATGCTTCTGTGATTGCAACCGCCATAGGAAATCTTGTAAAAATTAAAGCTGCCGAGAGTATAGGTGGGATAACTTCTTATTTTAGTGTTGCAATTTTTAGTTTTATGCGTTATATGACTCATGGGGTCTTTGAAATTGTAGCATATTTTGTTGCGGGGTTGGCAGGTGGAATCATTTCTATAGCTTTAATTAAACATAATATGGAAGAAAGAAGTGTTTTAGTTGATGCATTGGATTTAGTATTGATAAGTTTAGGATTAATTATTGTCGCTGGTGTGATTGAAGTTTATGTTACACCTTTGTTTTTTTAAAGAACTTTAACTCTTCCAGGTTGGTTTTGAAAGATGTCCCCTGATTCCATCATTTTTTCAATTAGTTGTTCGGTATCATCTAATATGGATTGTTCAATGATTTCTTCAATTAAGACTCCTTCTCCTTGATCTAATTTTTTAATTAATTGTGTGATTTTTTCTATAGGGAGAAGTTTTTCTTGTTCTTTTGTTTCTTCAGATATTTCTTCTATAATTGGCTTTTCAATTGTTTCTACAATTTTTTCTTCAACAATTGAAGGAGATATTTCTTCTTTTTTTACATCTAATTCAACCATACCTTGTAATTCTAACATACGAACTTTTAACCATGCTGCACTTGTAGCTTTCATGATTTCTGGAGATATATATTTTTCATTATTATACATCCGTACTTTACCAATTATGACTACAAAGTCTCCCACTTTAACTTGTTTTAGATATGCTAATTCTTCAAATGAACGGGCTACCATTTGTCCGGTTTGATCTTCAATTAACATATTTGTAATTGAACCAACTTTTTCTTTTTGAATAATAATTCCAATGAGGTTTACACGGAACACTTTCCCATGGTGGAGAGTTTGAATATGGTGAGGGAGTTCAGGATCTGTATTTACAAATGTACTATGATTAATTTCTTGGATAGTTGTTTTAATTGCAGTTTGCCGTACGTATTTATTTTTTTCATCCTTTATTTGTGGTGTAGTTTGTTCCATTATCATAACCTCTGGATAAATCCTCGTTTAGGTTCAAAAATATCTCCTGTTCGTCGTAATTTTTCTAACGTTGCTTCTACTTTTTCTTTAGGAATATTTTTTTCTTGTGCAGCTTCAATGATATTTTCAACTGGAATTATTTTAGAATTTAATTGTGATTCCATTTCTGCAATGATTTCTTTGATTGTACTAATTCCACTTCGTTGAGTTGCAGTGATTCTACTACTTAATCTATCAATATCAATTTTTCCTGTTTCAGAATCTTTCGCAATTTGATCTAAACAATAACTTACAAGTTCAATTCCTTTTTGAGCATCCTTTTTTGTGACTAATTTTGCAAATCGTAATTTTGCAGATGCTTCTGCAAGACGTACAAGAGCTTCTAATTGCCTTGCAGTGATAGGGATACTTTTTACGCCTCCTTCGTCCCCTCCTGAATTTCGCATGGTGATATAATAATCTTTAATTTCCGCAATGGCTTCATCAGTCATTTTAGGATTCATATTTTTACGAATGTATATGAAATATTTTCTTAAAATGTCTGTATCTAATTTTGCAATTACTTTATCTGGATCTTTGTGCAAACTTAAAATGAAACTAGCGGTTGCTTCATCTTTTTCCTTACTAGGCATATCCTTTACAGGAAAAATTAAATCAAAACGTGAAATTAATGCTGGAGGAAGATTAATTTGGTTTGCAACTAAATCATAAGGGTCGAATCTTCCAAATTTAGGGTTTGCTGCTGCAATTACGGAGGTTTCACATCTCAATGTTGCTTGGATGTTTGCTTTGGAAATAGAAACTGTTTGTTGCTCTAGCGCTTCATGTAATGCAGAACGGTCTTCTTTAGTCATTTTGTCCATCTCATCAATAATTGCAAACCCTTTATTTGCAAGGACTAAAGTTCCTGCTTCTAAACTCCATCCACCTAGAAATTCATCTTTAACTACAGAGGCTGTTAATCCTGCTGCACTTGCTCCTTTACCGCTTGTAAATCTTGATTTTGGCGCGACTGCGGTGATTCTTTTTAGTAATTGGGATTTTCCAGAACCAGGATCTCCTATTAGAAGAATGTGCATGTCACCTCTTGTGATCACGCCGTCTGGACGAACTTTTCTTGAGCCTCCAGCAAGTTGTAGGACTAATGCTTCTTTGATTTTATCATGACCGTAGATTGAAGGCGCTAAGCTTTCTGCAACATCATTGATTACGGTTGGAGATTTCGCAATTTCACGTAATGCTTCCATATCTTCTTCTGATATTTTCATGTCACCAACATCATCTTCCATGGGTTCTATATTATTTGCTTCAAGAATTAAATCGTATTTTGTTGCCTTTCCTCCGGAACGTAATGTAATTGGAACTTCGGTTATTGTTCCTACTAATCTAACTCTAGACCCCGGTGATGTTTTACGTTCTGATAAAGGTGCTACTAAATCATCTTTTAGAAAAACATTAATCCTTTTTGGTTGAGCTCCATCTAATTCATCAGGCGCTTCTTCTAATACCACTCCTTGTCCATCTACTAATTCTTTTGATATTTCTTTAAATTTACCTTTTCTTCCACACCCACATCTGGTAGGTTCTTTATATTTTTGATCTAATTGTAATATATGAAGAATATTCCCACATGAAGGACATTCAAATTTTGCAGCAGTTACATGAGGTCGAACATTTGATTTGTTTCGTACAATTCCTTCTACCCAAATTAATTTATTTAGATGTCTGCTTCTAATGAAACTAATTTGTGTTTTTTCAGAATCTGGAAGATTTGTTAATCGGATATTAAATTTACTTATTTTTTTTGGAAGGTCAAAATCTTTTACTGCAATTTCTGCTGCCTTTAATAGGTTACTAGGATCATCTAAAATTAATTCTCCTATTTCTGTATTGAATTTGATCAATTGTGAGAAATCTAATGCTAAAAAATTCTTCCCTTTACGTACGGTTTCTAGCAATTCAGGGTAATAACTCTGTTCAATGAATCCTCTAAAAACTTTTATCTGTTCGTCTACGTCCATATAAACTTTACAAAGTTTATCATCCAAAGAGGTATGGCATGCGCTCAATTCTTCGCTTAACCATACATATGATCTTTTTGATAATACTTTGTTAAAATCCCCCAGATAATTAGGGTGTGAACCAGTATTTAAAGATAACTATACTCAACATTAATAGAATTAATTTGTAGTTTTAAATATATATATTAAAAAATAATAAATAAAAATAAACCTATTTATTCAGGATCTTTTCTAGGTTTTCAATTAACTTATCGGTTGCTTCATGGACAGCTTCTTCTGTTTTTGTTCCTGTACAGACAATTTTTCCATTACTAAATAATAAGAAGGTTGCATTTGTACCTTTTAACTTATGGACTAAACCTGGAAATTGTTCTGGTTCGTATTCTGTATTTGGTAATTTTACTCCTAATACATTTAAGTTAAGGTCCATTCCAATACTTCCGGATGCAACGATGTTTTGAACAGTGATTTCGGGTTTAATTGTTACTACAATATCCATTTTTTTCAAACTTTTGATGATTTGAAGGATACTTTTGTCAACTGCATCTAATGTTCGTGCACCTGTACATACGACTTTTCCACTTGAGAAAATTAATGCAGATGTTTTTGGATCTTTAATTCGTAATACTAATCCTGGGAATTGTTCAGGGTTGTATTCTGTATTTGGCAGAGTTGCTGCCATTTTTTCTAAAGGAATGTCTTTTTCAAGAGCTGTTGAGACTACAATATTTACAATTTCAATACTTTTCTTTCCAACTTTCTTTGCCATAATTAATAACCCCCGTTATATTCATTTATAAATAGGTGGATACTATATAAAGATTCCCTTTATAAATGAAGTATTTTAGGGTTTATATATTAGGTATATGCCTGCCTCTTATTTGAACAGAAGCTTTTTAAAGGATATATTCTCTAGTAAATATAATGAATTATTCACATATTTTACTACGGTACGGCGAGATTTTTCTGAAAGGAAAGAATAAAAATTTCTTTGAAAAGAAGCTTGCACAGAATATTAAGAAAATAGTTGGCGTTTCTAGTGTAAATAGGCTAAGATCTCGGTTTGTGTGTGAATATATTGATAATCACAAAGATTTGAAGCAGGTATTTGGACTTACTTCATATTCATTAGCTTTAAGAGTTGAAAAGGAACCAGAATTTATTAAAGATGAAGTTGTGAAGTTTGTTTCTAAGCTTAATGGAACATTCAAAATAGCAACAAAACGGTCGGATAAACAATTTCCAATAGGTTCCATGGATTTTAATGTTGAAGTCGGTGGTTATATTGAAGCAAAAACAGATTTAGAATTTAATTTTGAGAATCCTGACCATTTGATTAATATTGAAATCAATCAAGATGCAGCATATATCTTTATTGAATCAATTCCTTGTTTTGGTGGACTTCCCACAGGTGTTGAAGGTAAAGTATTGTTGTTGGTTGAAGATAAATCTTCTATTTTAGCTGGGTTATTATTTATGAAACGTGGAACAAATATATTTCCAGTTGCATATAAAGAAAAAGATATTTCTTTATTGCAGAAATATAGTCCAATGCAATTGAATTTGGATATTGTAAAGGATATCCCTACTGATAAAGATATGGATATCCTGGTAAGTGGTCAGAATTTTGAAAATTTGAATGATTATAAAACAGAGTTGTTGGTATTGCGCCCATTGATTGCGTTTGATAATGTAGAAATCCAAGAGATGTTAGATATGTATTCTAAGTAAGATAAAAGATTATAAAGATTCTATTTTTATTGAATTCTATGGTTGATTTATACAAAACAATGTGTGAAGAGTTAGGAATTACTGATGTTCAACTTAAAGGTATTCAAAAATTACGTTCTTTAGACGAATTAGCAGACGTTCATGTTGTTAGATTTGAAAAGGCAAAACATCATCCTTTAGGGTATTTTTCTTCACATATTTCTATTTTTGGTATTATAGATAATGATGATTTATATAGAGATTTAAGTGCAGTTCATAATTACTTTTTAGATCAAGGTTTTGATGTTTCTGAACACGATGTTGTAGGGGATGGTGCTTTCAAAAATGTTGCTATAGGTAGGGTAGCACTTACAATATTTCCTAGTTCTATCAGAGGAGATGAGAAACCAAGTTATGTTTTAGATGATTATTGGCATAAAATCAATTCCCAATAAATCTACTGTAAATAGAAAGAGCTTCTTCTTTAGAACTTGCTTTAATTAACGCACGTCCATCTTTGAATAAAAGAAATTTATCTGTTTGAATTGTTTCTCCATCGCATGTTCCTTGAATTCTATTCTTTGCTTCGTCAAAATTAATGTTGCCAGAAATTTGGTATCTTCCGGATCCACAGAATTTGATTGTTGAAATATCATCTTTTTGATCTAAGAATAGAAACATTTCATTACAGGTTGGGCATTTTTCTTTTTTCTTTACAGATAATTTTCTGAATTCTTGGTGCCATACATCATAATGATACAATAAAGGTTCAACTGTTTCTTGTAATAAAATTTTTAATGTTAAACTTGTTTGTAATGCTGCAATAGAAGTTGTTGCAACATTGAGAACTCCTACCATATCGCAGGTCTCTAAACTTACATTTTCTATAAAACATTGTAGGCATGGTGAATCGGGGAAAATAGGCATAACATAGCCGTGCGTTTTAATTGCAGCACTATAAATCCATGGAGTTTTGTTTTTTCTGCAATAATCATTTACCAAGAAGCGTGTTTTCATGTTATCAGTACAATCTAACACAATACTTGCGTCTTTAATTACTGAAATATTTTCAGAGTTAAGATGAATGGCATGCGTTTTTACTTTCACATCTAAATTAATTTGTGCAATTTTTTCTTTTGCAACAACTGCTTTGCTTCTGCCTACATCTGCTTCATCAAATAATGTTTGTCTTTGTAAATTAGATAGTTCAATCACATCCCTATCAATAAGAATTAATTTTCCTACACCAGATCGTGCAAGTAATTCTGTTGCGACAGTTCCTAAAGCGCCAACACCAATAATTGCAACTGTTGCATTTTTTAATTTATCTTGCCCTTCTTGTCCTATAATTAATTCTTGTCTGTCATATCTCATTGTGCAAGGACCTCTTTCATTTCACATGCATTGCATATTTCCTTATTTGAAGGTTCTTGACATGTTTTACAAGATTTAATGGAATCATTTGTTTGTTGATCATGTTGTTTTAGTAAAGGAAGCATTGCCAAGTAGGATTTAATAATTCCTTGTTTTGTTCCACGAAAATCTTTTTCAAAATCATTTAACATTACTTGAACTTTATGTCTGAATCCTAATTGTGAGTAGGGACATTCAGTGTAATCTATTTTGAATCCTTTGAGTAATGTGTATAATCGTACTTCTTTTTCTGTACATTTGTATAATGGTTTTACTCTTTGCACAAAACCATCTTGTTCGTGGATGCCTGAAATTGGTCCTAATCTTCCTGCCAAGGTTGTATTCGCTTTAAACATATTCATCATAATGGCTTGTGCTTCATCATCTAAATTATGGCCTGTGATTACTTTTGTTGCACCTTCTTGTCTTGCATATTTGTTTAATATGTATCTTCTAAAAACACCGCAGACATTACAAGGTTTCTTTTTTGTATCTTTGTTGATTTTAGGATAAGCTTCATCCAATGGCGCACCAAATTCTTCTTGTGAGGTGATAACTTTTAGTGGAATTTTATGTTCTTTGCAGAATTCTTGAAGATCTATAATTGTATGTTGTCTATAGTTTGCAATACCTTCATCTACACATAATGCAAAAAGATGTTCTGAAGGAATGTGGTAATGGTCAAGATATTTTTTTGTTAAGTACAAAACTGTTAATGAATCCTTTCCCCCAGATGCTGCAATACAAATTTTATCTTTTCTATCTATTAATCTGAATTTGTTAATGGTTTTGAAGACTTTTTCTTCAAAGTAGGTTATGAAGTGAGGTTTACATAAAGATCCATGTTGTAAGGTTATTACAGCCTTACCATTACATTTCTCGCACTGCATCCTAACCTCCGGAAACGACACTTAGGATTTCTATCGTGTCATCGTTGTTGAGAAGTTCATCTTCTGTAAGAATTTCGTTGTTTCTTGTAACAAGAACAGTTTCAGAATTGATGTTTAAATGTGTTAGAAGGTCTTCTACTGTGGATTTATCAAAATCTAATGTTGTTGTAGTTCTATCTTTTTCGTTAAATATTGTTATGTTCATTCTTGCCTCCCCTTCGTCCTCTAATAGGGCAAAGGTTTGTATATGTATTAAGTTTCGTTCCTATGAGCAGGGCACGGCACTTTAGGATTTTGTAAACAAAATGTGCCTCCGTTGGTGCTGTTCATCCACTTAACTTAATACCAGTTATTTGTTCTTGTTTTTTATAAAGATTAGGGTGATTTTTGTTGAATTCACTGGACAACCTGATTTAAGTTTATTTGTGTTTAATTTTTGACCACTCCCTCACTGGACAAGTACGCGTAGAATATTTAAAGGAGTAAATCTCTGAGAATGCCATGAAAAAAGAAAATGCATTAGTGGTATTTGAAGATAAGGGAATACGAAGGCTTTGGCATAATGAAGAATGGTATTATTCAATTATTGATGTTGTGGCCGTTTTAACAAAAAGTGATCGTCCACGTAAATATTGGTCTGATTTAAAGTTAAAAATGAAAGATTATGAGGATTTTGAGGTGTCCGCAAATATCGGACAACTGAAATTAAAATCTTCTGATGGCAAATTTTATGCAACTGATTGTTCTAATGTAGAAACATTATTTAGGGTAATTCAATCAATACCTTCTCCTAACGCAAATAAATTCAAATTATGGCTTGCAAGGGTTGGATATGAACGAGTTCAAGAAATAGAAAATCCTGAACTTGCGCAAAGACGTATGAAAGAACTTTACAAAGCAAAAGGTTATTCCACTGATTGGATTGAAAAAAGAGTTCGTGGAATTGTAATACGGGACGAATTAACAGATGAATGGGATAAGAGGGGCGTGAAAACACAAAAAGAATTTGCGATTCTTACAGCGGAGATTAGTAAAGCTACATTTGATATGACTCCGAGTGAATATAAACAACATAAAGGACTAAAACGAGAAAATTTAAGAGATCACATGAATGATTTAGAATTAATATTTTCAATGTTAGGAGAAAGAGTCTCTACTGAAATCACAAAGAATGAGGATGCACAAGGTTACTCTGAAGTTGAAGGTGCTGCAAAAAGAGGTGGAAAAGTTGCAGGTAATGCAAGAAAAGATACAGAAAAAGAACTTGGTCGTTCTATTACTTCTAAAGATAATTTTTTGAAAATTTCAGAGAAAAAAAGAAATAAAAAGAAAAAATTACTTAAAAAGAAAGATGAGTAAAGAAAGAATAGGGTTATTTTTTAAATACCAAAGATTTTACTAACGATATGGGTAAATCTAAAGATGAAGAATGTGAATTATCAGAAGAAACACTAAAAAATATTAAACAATCACTAAAAGAATTTAAGGAGGGAAAAGTTCATACTTTAGAAGAAGTTGAAAGAAAATTAGGTTTTAAAAATGGATAACATCATCTTA
>JABIJM010000009.1 GCA_018655525.1 Candidatus Woesearchaeota archaeon
ATTATTTGTATGTTCTATGTTAATAGTGCACGGCGCGGTAGATTTGTTCGTAAACTCACAAATGCGCCTCCATTGGCACTATTAACCCACATACTAATAATTCACTTGAAGAAGTCATTTATAAAGCAATTCTACGGAGCCTAGCGAATAGTAAAATTTATAAATAACCTTGAAATACAAAAAGAAAATGAGTAAATATGAAAAAAAAGTTCAAACATTAGTTGCTGAATTTCAAATTGTGATAAAAGATTCTGAATTAGATGACAAAATAAAAGCAGAGATCTTGGCTAAAGAAATATTAGTTAAAAACTGTATTAAAATGCGTTTTCTTCCAGGTGATGAAGATTCTAACATAAAATTATCAACAATAAGGAGATTAGTAGAGTTAACGTATAATGTGTTTAGTAATATTTTACATTCGAATAATGTACGATTAAGACAAAGTAAGAATATTACAGATAAACTAATGATTGCCTATAAAGCTGTTTTAAGTCCATAATTTAACAAATTTACTTAAATTAATAGAATTTAACTATTTCAAAATAATTTTTGTTAATTCCCAGTCCAAAACATTTATAACCAACTATATTCTCATTAATTCTATGAAAAAGGTGATGTTTGTTGTTGTACTATTATTATTCTCGTTATCCGTTGTTGCGCAAGGAGATGATGCATTCCATTTGAAACTATTAGCAGTACAAGATGATGGAAATGGAAATTTTACAGGAAGTGATGCTGATTTATTTCTTGAATTAAAAGAAGGACATGGACGCGTGTTTCTTGAAACGAAACCTGCAACAAAGGTTGACACACAAATTTCTACACGATATGCAAAGGAAATTGCATGTGATCATTTCAAGTTAGATTGTAATAAATATGATTTCATTTATACAATTAAATCTAACTCAAATATTATTGGTGGTCCTTCAGCTGGTGCTGCAATTTCTGCATTAACAACAATCGCAGTTCTTGACTTAGATTATGATGAATCTATTACAATCACAGGAACCATTAATTCTGGTGGGACTGTTGGTCCTGTTGGTGGTGTGAAGGAGAAGTTGGAAGCTGCATCTAAAGCTGGATTAAAGAAAGTCATGATTGCAAAGGGTTCAGGTTTACCGTATAGTGGCTTAGAAAATATGACTGAAATATTAGATCTCGTAAAATATGGAAAAGAAAATTTGAGTCTTGATGTTGTTGAAGTCTTGGATGTTGATGAAGTTTTATTTCAGCTAACTGGAAAACAATTGAATCATAAAGAAGTTTTGCTAACAGAAGATAAACAATATACAGAAATTATGCAAAATTTACAAACGGTTCTTTGTGATAGAAACAAGAAAATTGTAAATGAAATTAAACAACAGAACATTGAGTTTAATGATTCTTTGAATCAAGATAAGATAGAGCATTCAATTAATGCTTCTAAAAGAGGAGATTATTATTCTGCAGCAAGTTTCTGTTTTGGATCAAACATAGATTTACGCGTGTATTATTATGAACAAAAAGAACCTACAATTAATACAATTCAAAAATTATTTTCTGAATTAGATGAAAAAAATATTGCACTTGAAAATAAATTGAATGAAATGGAAATCACAACAATTTCAGATTTACAAACAAAAATGGTTGTGAAAGATCGGATTGAAGATGTAAAACATCAGATTGTTGAATTTAATAATACAAAAGATCTTTCTAAAGCGTATAAAATTCTCGCATACGGAGAAGAACGTTTCTTTTCAGCTGTATCTTGGATGCAATTTTTTGATATGGAAGGAAAAGAATTTAATTTGGATAAACAACGAATAAAAAATTCTTGTATCCAAAAAATTTCAGAAGCTGAAGAAAGGCACCAATATACTTCTTTATTTGTTGGAGGAGAATTCACATTAGGAATTAATGAAAAGATTGTTGAATCACGGAAAGCACAGGAAAAAGAAGAATATGAACTATGTATGATCACAGCATCTCAAGCAAAGGCTGATTCTAATGCGATTTTAAGTTCCCTAGGGTTACATAATGAAACGATCAATGAATTTATCACTGCAAAACAAAAAGCTGTTGAGCGCGTTATATCTCAAAATAGTGAGGAGAAGGTATTTCCAATTTTAGGATATTCATATTACAAATATGCTTCTGCATTACAAGAAGCTCAACCTTATAATGCCCTGGTGTATCTAGAATATGCTTTAGAGATGTCTGATTTGGGAATTTATTTTCCTGAAGAAGTGAATTATATCTCTTCTTTTAACATTAAAAAGGAATGGAGATTTTTTATGATTGGGTTAATTCTTGGTATTGGTATTACAGTTTATTTTCTTAGAAAAAATTAAAACGAGAAAATTATGAACAAATTTTCTGGTCATTACAACTTTTATTAAAATAATTGTAATAAAATAAAACCCCGTACCAACCCGAAAGCTGGTAGGGGAAAAAGAGGTGATAGATGTTTAATAAACAAATATTTTGGGTCCTATATAAAGGTTTCGGAACAAGGAGTATTGAAGAGTAGTGAATCAAGAGGTTTTCGTCATAAGTAGGTGATGGATTTTAAAGAAGAATAGATTTTTATATGTTTAATGTTTAAGAAAATCTTATGAAGAAAATCCTCACCATCTTATGTATCCTATTACTTGCAACTACTGTCTCTGCTGCTACATTAAAAGGATCTATTTATGACACGTCATTAAACTTAGAAAAAGATGTGTTGATTGAAGTAGGTCAACAGAAGTTTCTTTCTAAAGATGGTTCTTATCAATTTACATTAGATGAAGGTACATATGAATTAATTTCACGTAAAGGTTTGACAGAAATTAAAGAAGATGTTGTTGTAAAAGGCGACATGGTCTATGATGTATTCCTTTTAGCTGATTTTAAGGATGAAGATCAGTTGTGGAAAGAAACAGATGATGATTTATTTGCAGACGCACCTACCGAAGAAAAATGGCCTTTATGGAAATATATCCTTGGAGGATTGATTGCAGCATGGGCATTAATCAGATTTGGTAAAGCAAGGGTGAAATATGGTTCGCTTGGAAAGTTTAAGAAACAAATAAAACAAGAGCAAAAGAAAACTGTTGCTGAGCATAAACGAGATATTGCAAATGAACCAAGTTATGTTGAAAAGGCGTTTGAGATTATTAAGAAACATGATGGAAGAATTTCTCAGAAACAATTACGGAAAGAAATGTTACCTTTATCTGAAGCGAAGATTAGTTTGATTGTCACTGAATTAGAACATACTAATAAAGTTGTGAAGGTTAAGAAAGGCCGTGGCAATGTGATCCTTGTAAAATAACTATTCTAAAATATTGATTTTAATATAGCAACTCTTTTAAGTACGTTAATGAAATTTAAGTAGAAAGAATATGGGCCCACCATTAGACGCAATTGTTTCTGTTTATGAACATGAAGTACCATCATTTGATTTAGATTTAAGTCAATTTAAAGGTGATTCTGTTCTTGCTAAAAATGTTTATGAGGCTGTGAGGACAGATGAACTTCCAATATCTAGACAATATTTTAACAAACAATTTTCTAAATATATCCATAGAGGACCACGTTTTCATTTATATATTAAGAAAAAAAACATAAATATGATTGCATGCGGCATGGCAGAATTAAAATTTCGTGCAACACATTGGCCCTCCCCTGAAGATTATGCAAATGAAACAGGAAGACATATTAAAACAATTAAAGGCCATATTGAAAAGGGATATATCGAAGCTCATAATGTCATTGCAAGGGTTAATGGTATTATACGAACTGTTTCCAGAATGGAACCAAATTATTATTCTAAGAAAGTTGAAGAACATAAAGAACTTCAGAATTATTTAGAAAAAACTATTGGTTTTGATACATTTGTAGAACAAACAGGAATTGAGATTAATTTATTAAAACTACGTATTGCGGATGGATCCATAGAAACTGAAAGAAAAGCAAAATCTGAAGGAAATTATGATGAACATACAGGAGTCCATGTTCGCTACACACCTGAAGAAGTCGATAGAGTTAGAAGAATTATCAGAGGTGTAGATAATAAAGGGATGATAGATTTTCTTAGAAAAAATGAGATATCACTTTCACTTAATGAATTAATAGAACGAGCAGATGAATTTAAACCAAATCAAATTCTTCCCCTTAACAAATTCAAAAACGAATACAAATTTTCTCATGAATTAACGCAAGAAATTTTAACACATTATCGTAGATTAGATAATAAAAAATTATTTGACGAATTATCTCCAAAAGGATGGCACGTTGGTAATGTTGCAATTTCTGGTAACTTAGAAGGAATTATTGAAGAAGAGCATTCTAATGATGATCAAAACGTTCCAAAAAGAAAAAGAAGAGAATCAAGAAGAAGAAGAAGAAGAGGAAATCATGGTTTTAGTTCAGAAGAGCGTGATTTAATTATGGAAGAAATTCTTTCAACACCTCTTCTCAAACGCGAAGAGGAAATGGAATTAGGTCAAAAAATAGCGGTTCTTGAAAAAAGAATAATTTCTTATCTTTATTCTTCACATAGAACAATTATAAATGAATTTTATGATGAATTAGAAAATTATACTGGTTCTGGTCAAAAAGAAAAAAATCATGCAGGAAGAGAATATCGTGAAATTGTTAGAGAAACACATGAAGTACTTGTTTCTGAAGTTGGTGAAAAATCGGTGATAGATTTATTGTGGAACTTGTATTCACAAAAAAGAGATGCAAGTTATCTTAAATCAATGTTGAAATTAGTTTGCGAATATGATGACATTAAAAGTGATGTTACGAAGTGGAAAAAGTGTTTAGAAAAGCTAATTATGGGAAACAGTAGCACTTCTTTTCAAGTAGCTAAAAAATACTCTGATGTCAATAAATTTAATAAATGGGATGATCATTTTCAAGTATCATTTCTCGGTCAAATAAGAGCATCTGAAATCTGGGATTATACGACTGGTAATAGATTTAATACAATCGGATCGTATTGGACAAAAGCTAAAACCACAAGAAACATAAATAATACCGGCTATACTGTAAGAATCCCTGTTCATTTAAGAGAGAAATTATATGTTGTAAATCGCGGTCTCGGAGAAGGCTTATCTTTTGAAGAGATAGTTTCAAAAATGGGATTAACAAAAGATGAAATCAAAAATCTATTGATTGCAAAAAAAATTGAACAAGATGGTGGATCCCTTAACAAAAAAGTAGGAGAAAATGGAGACTCAGAATTAATTGATTTTGTAAAAGATGAAAATAGGCCAAATCCTGAAGAAGAAACAGTTGAGATCCATAAAAAACGAGCAATCAATCACGCTTTTTCAACATTGCTTACAGAACGTCAAGCAGAAGTGATGAAATTGCGTTTTGGGATTGGATGTGAGAAGAATCACACTCTTGAAGAAATTGGTGATATATTTGGTGTTACCCGTGAAGCAGTTCGTCAAGCAGAAGTAAGAAGTCTAAAGAAAATACGAAAGAATATAAAAATAAGCTCTATATTGAAAGAATTCTGGCAATAATTTATTAAATAAAGACATCTCCTATTATTTAATGAATGATTCCTTATATGATATTCTAAAATCAGATGATCCTGTAATGGCTTTACTTGTAAGAAAAGAAGGAAGGGCAGTGTTTACAAGAGAAGAGGAACAAGAATTTTCTGCAAGAATTGAATCACAAGAAAAAAAGATATTGTGTTATATTTGGACGAAAGATAGAAGCATTGTTGATTCATATTATCAAAATAACCATAAAAGAATTAAATCTCATTTAAAAGATGAATCATCTACATCTAAATCTGAGCAATATAAACTTCTTGAAGAAGTCATTAATAAATTAGGTTTAGAGGATCAAAAAGAAGAAGTGTGGAATTTTTATAATCAAAGAAGAGATGCTACGCATTTAAAAAATATAATGCAAAATGCAGGATCAAATTATGCTCTTAAAATTCAAGAATGTGGTGATGAAGAATCTAACAGATCTCAAAAAGAGATTTTACAAATGCAGAGAAATAGATTATCTGGATTATATCAACAATGGGTGAATTTAAGGCATGAATTTATTTCTGCAAATTATGGATTAGTTGTTTCTATTGCGAAACGATATAAAAATACAAGAAAATTAGATTTAAAAGATCTTGTTCAAGAGGGGAACATTGGATTAATAAAAGCCGTAGATAAATTTAATTATACTTTAGGTAATAAATTTTCAACGTACGCAAGCTGGTGGATTAGACAATCAATTACGAGATCAATCGCCGATAAAGGAAGAACGATTAGATTACCAATTCATGTTGTTGATGAAATAAGGAGATATATGAAAGCAGAAGAAGAATTTTTATCTTCACATGGATATATTGATGTTGATCTTATTTCTGAAGAAGGAGGATTTGATGCTAAAAAAATTAAAAAATATTTTAAGTTAAGTCAAGAACCAGTATCTCTAAATATAACAGTTGGAGAAGAGCGCCCTACAGAGATCATGAATTTAATCAAAGATGAAAATGCAATAGATCCTGAAGAAGAATTAACGAAAAAAGTTTTAAGCACAAAAGTTGATGAAGTTTTATCTACATTAAATCTTAGAGATGAAGGGATCATAAGATTAAGGTTTGGAATTGGAGAAGATAGGGGTTATACTTTAGAAGAAATTGGAAAAATTTATGGTGTCACAAGAGAAAGGATCCGGCAACTAGAAGCCATTGTTCTAAGAAAATTAAGAAATGGGTTCAACAAAGATCGTCTTGCAGAATTTTTTTATGAGGATATTGATACAGAAGCATTGATGATGAGAACAAGAAGATTATACAAACAAAGAGAAGAAAAAAAACAAAGGCAATTATGGGGATGAATTTAACGACTAACATATAATCCTCAATAATCTTTACATTAGGGCACAGCACCTATTACGAGAATAGCTTCGCTATCCTCGTGTGCCTCGTCTACGACAGGGCGCTAATGTAAAAGATAAAGAGAATTTCATATTGACCAAATTTAACACAATCCTTTTAAATACAGCCCCATTCACATATTTCTATGAAATACGAATCCTATAACCATACTGAACTTGAACCTTCTATTCTCAAATTCTGGGAGGAGAATAAGATTGTAGAAAAATTACGTGAACGTAATAAAAATGGTGAAAAATTCTATTTCTTGAAAGGTCCTCCTTACACTTCTGGAAGAATCCATTTAGGACATGCATGGAATATGGCACTTAAAGACATGGTTCTAAGATACAAGCGTATGAAAGGTTTCAAGGTATGGGACAGAATGGGTTATGATATGCATGGTCTTCCTACTGAAGTAAAGGTTATGAAGAAGTTTGAATTGAAAAATAAAGAAGATATTGAAAAGTTTGGCGTGAAAAAATTTACTGAAGAATGTGGTAAATTTTGTGTTGAAATGATGGGTTACATGAACGATGATTTCAAAAGAGTCGGCGCAACGCTTGATTTTACAGATCCTTATCAACCAATCACACAATCTTTTATGGAAGCTGAATGGTGGTTAATTAAACAGGCACATAAAAAAGGACGGTTATATCAGGGTTTAAGAACCATGCATTGGGATGCAGCAACTCAAACGTCTGTTGCAAAACATGAATTAGAATATAAATCTGTGACTGACACTTCTATTTTTGTAAAATTCCAATTAGTTGAAAAACCAAACACGTATTTTATTATTTGGACAACAACGCCATGGACGATTCCATTAAATTTAGCAGTAATGGTAAACCCAGAATTAGATTATGTTGAAGTAGACGCAGATGGAGAAAAATGGATTGTTGCAAAATCTTTAGTTGAGTCTGTAATGAAGAAAGCTGATGTTGAGAATCATAAAATCCTACGTGAATTTAAAGGAGAAGAAATGGAAGGTTGGACGTACCACCATCCATTAAATTTGAAACAACATTTACCAGAAGAATTACAAACAAATCCTAAATTATATTCTGTATTACTTACAAAAGAATTTGTAGATGATTCTGCAGGAACTGGGTTAGTTCATTCCGCTCCTGGTTGTGGTCCTGAGGATTATGAAGTTGGTCATAAAAATGGAATACCTCCTTTTAATTGTGTTAATGAGGGTGGATTATTTGAAAATTTTGGTTCTCTTACAGGATTAAAAGCAAAAGATGATGATAAGAAGTTTATTGCAGAGATTGAGAAATCAGGTGCGTTAATTACAAAGGAACCCTACACACACGATTATCCTTACGGTGAACGAAGTAAAGAACCGGTTATTTTTAGAACGACAAAACAATGGTTCTTCAAAGTAGAAGATTTGAAAGAAAAGATGCTTGCTGCGAATGAGAATATCACATGGAATCCAAAAGCTGCAAAAAATGCATATAGATCTTGGTTAGAAAATTTACGTGATAATTCTATTACAAAACAACGATACTGGGGAACTGCTGTTCCAATTTGGAGTTGCGAAGACGAACATATTGTCGTAGGAAGTGTAAAAGAACTAGAAGAATTATCTGGTCAAAAAGTTACAAGTATGCACATCCCTGAGATTGATAAGATTACAATTACAAAAGATGGAAAAACATTCAAAAGAATGCCCGATGTTCTTGATGTATGGATTGATGCGGGAACCGCAAGTTGGAATTGTTTGCGTTATCCAGAAGTGAAAGAAGATTTTGAAGAAATGTTTCCCGCAGATTTTATTCTTGAAGGAAAAGATCAAATCCGTGGATGGTTCAATCTTTTAATGATTGCATCAATGTTAGCATTTGAAAAACCTTCTTTCAAGAATGTTGTGATGCATGGATTTATTAATGATAATTCTGGTGAAAAGATGTCAAAATCTTTAGGAAACATCATTGCACCTTTTGAATTAATTAAAAAACATGGTGCAGACACATTACGATTTTATACCTGTCAAACATCAGCAGGAATGGATTTGAATTTTAGTTGGGAAGAAGCTGCACATAAATCACGTGGAATTTCAATCTTGTGGAATGTTCATAAATTGTTAATTAATTTATGTAGAGAACAAGGAATTAAGCCTTTTGAATTAGACGCTACAAAAATGCATGAAGCAATGGATGTTGAGGAGAGATATATTGTTTCTAAGGTACATTCTACAATTAAAAAAGTAGGAGATTTAATGGATGATTATAGATTAGATGAAATCATTGCACCATTAGAGGATTTATTCTTAGAGATTTCACGAACATACATTCAAATGGTCCGTGATAAAAGTGCAACCGGAAGTAAAGTAGAGAAAGAAGTTGTTGCATATACACTTGCAACTACGGTATTGGAATTATTAAAAATGTTTCAACTGGTTGTACCTTTTGCTTCTGAAGCAATGTATCAAAACTTCAAAGAAGAATTTGGATTTAAAGAAGAAAGTATTTCACATTTCACGTGGCCGGAAGTAAATGAAAATTTCATCAATGCAGAGATAGAATCAGAAATGAAAATTGTAGAACAGATTATTACTTCTGGTGCTCATGCTCGTGAAAAAGCTAAATTAGGATTACGTTGGCCAATTAAAGAATTACTTGTTGTTAGTAATAATGGCAGTGTTAAAAAATCTGTTGAAAATCTGAAAGAAATTATTAAAGGCCAATTAAATACAAAAGAAGTTCGTATTATTGAGAAGATGGAAGGTTTGAAAGTGACAATCAAACCAAATCATGGTGCAATTGGAAAAGAACATGGTAAATTATCTCCCAGCATTATGAAACATTTATCTTCCAATGAAGAAAAAGTGGTATTAGCTTTAGAAAATGGAAGTTATAAATTTGAAGTTGAATCTCAAGAGATAGAAATTACACAAGAGATGTTACATATTTCAAGAGAATCTCCTCAAGGTTTCACAAGTTCTGAATTTAAAGAAGGAGATGTGTATGTTAACACAGAAAGAACTAAAGCATTAGAAGCCGAAGGTTATGCTAGAGAAGTGAGTAGACAAGTCCAGCAGAAACGTAAAGATGCTGGATTAGAAAAAATTGATCAGATCACATTATGTGTAGATACATCTGATGAAATGAAAAAAATGCTGAATGCACATGTTGATGATATCGTAGAAAAGGTTGGTGCAACAACTCTTAATTTTGGTGTTGGTTCTGAAGGCATGGAAGAATCAGATTTTAAAGTGAAAGGTCATGATTTTAAGATTTGGTTTAAGCGAATTTGAGTTCTTCATTTAATTGATCTACAAATAATTTTGTTAAGTATAGATCCAAAACATTCTGGGTATCTGTTTTAAGAACCATGCTACTATGTTGTGGATTGAATCTTTCTACGTCTTTATGAAACGTCGTATTATTAAGAACCATAAAATGGTGTGCATAGATTCTTTTTTGTCGTGTTGCATGTTGCAATAAGAATCTACAGGAGTTCAAGAATTTGTAGAAGTTATCTTTAGGTAATCCGTACATGAGATCTATTTTATAAGAGAGAGTTGATTTGTCTAAAAACGATAGTGCTTGTTGAACTTTTTCTAAATTTGTTGGTCTGTTTGCTTTGAGAAGAACTTCTTCATCAAAAGATTGAAATCCTAATTCAAGGGAGAGATTAAAGGAATATTGTTCTAACTTTTTAACAACCTCTTCATCAATTAATTCTGGTCTAAATTCACAATGAATATGCAATTCATCATTGTTAAATTCTTCAATTAAATCTAATATTTTAAACATCCGTTCTTTGTTTGTATTAAAATTTGCATCTATGAATGTTAAATTTTTGAATGTGAAGTTTTGAAATAAATATTGCAAGTTCTCTTTGAGGTATTCTAATGAGAATTCACGTAATTTTCCTTGCGCATAATGACAGAAATTACAATTATATACACATCCCCTTGCGGTTTCTATCCGCACAACTTTATGATCTTTCTTCTCAGAGAATTTGTAAGGAAAAGGAAGATCATCTAAATGTTCAATTTCTATTTTGTTGTGGTTATTGATGTTGTGGATGTCATTGAAATCTCTTTGACCTTTCAAATGATCAATAATTTCTTTGAATGCAATTTCACCTTCACCGTTCACAATAAAATCTACGTTTTCCGTAAGAAGATCTTGATGTACTTCTACACCTCCAAGAATGATTTTGATTTCTGGGTTAATGCGTTTAATCGCACGTGCAAAATCTTGTGCCATTTCTCCACTCCAAATGTAACAGCTAAATGCCACAACATCTGGCTTTTGTAACATGACATAAGAAAGTGCTTGTAATTCTATATTTTTGTTAGTTTCATAGGAATGTCTATTTCCAAACGAGAATTCTTTGATTTCAATATTTACATCTGGATGATATTTCTGTGCATATCCTTTCAAGTAGTTCAATCCGAGTGGAAAGATATCGTCTTGTACATTAAAACCGAGTAGAAGTATTTTCATGGTTTAGGAATTTTTTTAGATCTTGATTATCTGTTTTTACTTTTGTAGGGTTTCTGTAAATATCAACATTATGTTTGTCTATGTTGTCGGATATTACAAATGGAAATCGTTTGTATGCAATAAAATCGGCAAATATTTTATCTAAGTGAGGAGACGTTCCTTTAAGGACTATTCTTTGAATCCCAATACATTGTTTCAAGATAGATTCATTGTATAATTCAATTGGAACAATTAATTCAATGTATAGTGATTTTGATTTTATGTTTATGATATTTGAAAGGTGATTGATATCTTCTAATAGGATCTGGATTTTTCTCGTGTGATCTAGATTTTGTGGGATATTTGAAGACGTACATTCAATTCCATTGAAGTGTGGGAGCATTTAGGTGTAATTTGCGGAGTTTTTTATAAAAGTGTAGTTTATTTTATAGAGAATTTAGTCTAGAAGGATTGTTTGTATTTCTGCAATGGTTTGATTAATGGAAGATTTTTTAAAAAGTTTTTTAAAGAGTGAACTATAATATTATTTTATGACTTTAGATGGAAGACCTGCACCTCATTCTTATATGGGACAAGATGCTGATATGAGATATGAACGTATGGAAAATGCAAGAAGAGAGAGAGAAACAGAAGGTACAACAATGTTCTATTGCAATAAACCATATTCATTGGGAAAATTTTTTGATAATGTTAAAACTATGGGTATTAAAGATGCACTCATTCATGATTACTTAGTTACTTTGCTTAAATGGGAAGGTATTCTAACTGGCACTAGACTTCCAAGTACACCTCATTCCCCATTAGAAATAACATTAAAAAAAGATTAATAATACTTCTCTTTTTCAATAAACAATCTACCCTCATAAAAATACCCAAAACTATTCTTAATAAAGCAACATTTAAAAACTTCCAAAGAATTCAAAAACTATGCCAAAAGAACATAATCCTCCAATTACATTACGGTACCACGGACTCTTTGATTTTGACGGAATGTATGCTGCAGTAATTGATTGGGCTAAAAATTATGGGTTTAAGTGGCATGAAAAGGATTACAAACATAAAGTTCCTTCTCCTTCTGGTGCTGAACAAGAATTAACTTGGATGTTAGAAAAAAATGTCACAGATTACATTAAGTTTGATTTGTTATTTACTGTTCATATATGGGATCTTACGGAAGTCCAAGTTGAAACTGGAGGACGTCCACGAAATTTATCTAATGCACGGATGTATATTGTTATTAAAGGGTGGGTCACGTTTAATTGGCAAGGTATTGGAGATAAGGGCAATAAATTAACAAAATGGCTTGGAAAACAATATTACCAACTTACTTTCAAAAATAAAAGCGAGTACATGGATTTATTATATTATAGAACCTGGAATCTCCATGCATTGATGAAAAAATACTTTGATATGCAAAGTAAGAAGTATGAATATGAAGGGTATTTAGGAGAGAATTAGAAAAACTTATAAATCATTAGGTTTTGTTATGTTTTATGGCACAAGCAATGATTAATTTAGGCGAATATGAGGATAGAATTCTAACAATTGTAAAAGGCAAATTTGGTTTTAAAAACAAGTCGCAAGCAATAAATTTTGTTGTTAATAAATATGGCGAAGATTTGTTAGAACCTGAATTAAAGCCAGAATATGTTCAGAAAATCAAAACAATGCAGGTCAAAGAGAAGCCAATTAAATATAAAAGCATTAATGATTTAAGAAAAGAAATTGAAAATGCGTAAATTTTCTATATATCCTTTACTTCAGAAGAAGTTAAAAAAAGTTTTTAAGAAAGATAAAGTCATGTATGAAATAATTATGAAGAAAATAGAAGAAATTTGTTATTGTGAAAATGTTAATCATTACAAAAATCTTCGTAAACCCTTACAAGAATTAAAAAGAGTTCATATTAAAAGCTCATTTGTTTTGACATTCAAGCATGTTGGAAAAAAAGATTTAATTGAATTCACTGATTTTGATCACCATGATAATATCTACAATTAAAGGACGTCCCCTCTGAGTGACAAATTAGGCAAAAAATTTATAAATAGGGCTTATTTCTAGGTAAATAGAAGTGATTACATTTCTAAAAACCCCCAAATCATTAGACATCTCCGGCTTTGGCTGGAGTGTTTAATACTTTCTAGAATTTCAATAACTCTTCGCAACATACACGATATGTTTCGCAGCTTTCTTACAAACGATACAAGTAGAACTTTTAGAAACTTTTTCTTCTTTTGGATATAATGTTCCACAGACTCTTGCTCCTTGTGTTTCTTCACGCATCTTATCATCACATTTTTCGCCGTCTTTCTCTATAGAACACCAAGGTACACGTACAAATCCACGATGCTTTTTCATGATTTTTGTTAATTCTGAGAGGTATTTAGCATCCCTTACACGATCATCCATGTAGTGTTTTGCGTTGTTTTCAATAGATTTGTCTAATTCTTTGATTTTAGATTTGATTTTAGAATCTAAACTCTTAATTTTAACTGGTGATTTTTCGCCAACTCTTAGTGCTAGCATTACGGAATCTTTCTCTAAATCTCGTGGTCCTATTTCAACACGTAGAGGGACACCTTTCATTTCCCATTCATTATACTTTAATCCTGGAGAGAAATCTCTGTCATCAAATTTAACTCTGTAATCTTTAGATAACTTTTTCTCTAATTCTTTACATTTTTGAATGATTTTTTTGGATAGTTCTGGTTTTTTTGCAAAAGTGATTGGAATAATCACAATCTGTGTAGGTGCAATATCAAATGGTAATACTAAACCTTGATCATCTCCATGAACACCTATGATTGCTGCCATAATTCGCCAGATTCCTGGTCCGAAACATGTTTGATAAGGAAATTGTTCTTTCTCGTCTTTATTTTTGATTTTTATATCATACGCTTTCGCGAAATTCTGTCCTAAATCGTGTGTACTTGCAAGCTGATTTCGTTTTCCATCTGGCATTAAAGTATCTGGAGTAAATGTATTATCTGCTCCCATGAACTTATCCCACACAGGACGTTTGAAATAGAAAAATGGAATTTTGAATTTTTGTCTAATAACTTTCTCACATGTTTCAAAATCTAATTGAATTTGATCTAATGCTTCTTTATGTGTGTTAAAGACGTCATGTGTTTCAAAGAATAAGAATTCTCTCCCTCTGAGAAATGGACGTGTGGTCATTTCATTTCTAAATACAGAAATTCGTGTTTGATAACCTTTGAACGGCAAATCCCTGTGAGATCTGAACCACATTGCATATGTTGGATAAATTTGTGCCTCTCCTGTTGGTGGAAGTGCGAATCGTTCATCCATTTTCTTTGTACCGGCTTCAGAAACCCATAATACTTCAGGAATAAAACCAGCATGTTCTGCTTCTTTTGTGAGATGTTCTTCTTTAACTGCTCGTGGAAATAAGAATGCTTGATGTCCTTGTGATTCTACTTCTTTTTCCAAAGCTTCGTAAATTTTCTTGATAATAAAGAATCCCCATGGTCTATGGACGATAAACCCAGCCAATCCAAAACGGATGTCAGCTAATTCTGCTTTTTGTACAACTTGTGTGTACCATTCACTGAAATCTTGATCTTTAGGTGCTGTGATTCCTTTTTGATTTTTTGACATAGAAAATAAGAGTTTAAATTCATATATAAAGCTTTTTAAAGAATCGGGATGTTTGAGATAACATGTTTTGCAAAACCTGCGGTTCTCTATTACAACCACGACAAACGGAATATGGTAAATGGATGTCTTGTCCACAAGGCCATTCTCAGCCAAAAATAGTAACTTCTTCTGATACAATCGTTTCTAGTAACAAACCTTCTCAAGTTATCGGCATCTCAGATGGGAAAAATCCATTAGCAGTTCACGACCATATATGTAAGAAATGTGGGCATGATAAGGCAGAATTGATTGAAGTTGCGCCTTTCTATTCAGATGAAGATCAATTTATTCGCATGAAATGTGGAAAATGTGGATTTGCTGAGAAATTAGAAGGAAGAATTGGGTAATTTACAAATAAGAAAAAATAGAAGAATATTTTATAAAAGAAAGAACAGATTAGGAACATAATGAAAAAACTAATAACAATCGTTAGTGCATTAATTTCTTTTGGATGTAGCCAAGGCGATCTTCCTTCAGAATCCCGTAATAACGCTGGCCTTCCTCATAATAACTATTTTGGTCAAATTCAAACAGATGTAGGCCAAAGTGATGCCCGAGTTTCTTCTTGGAAAGACGGAGAAAATACTGAATCATCTATTGATACTTCAAACGATACAGAGATTGAAGTAAAAGTAGGTTTACCAAGCGCAATAACACCTTGCTCTGACTCGGATGGGTATTCATTTTATACTAAAGGTGTTGCGGCGAATATTTTTGGTGAAAAAGTAATTGACACTTGTATGAAAGGTTTTGAAATGCATCACCCCCAAGGAGTTGAATTAGGTTTTCAATATGTTGGATCATGTACTCCTCCAAATTGTCGTGCAACCGATAGTTTTTGTTATGAGGGGAATAGCACTATTTATAATGGTAATGCTGACTGTCCCAGCGGTTGTTTTGACGGCGTATGTTTACCTACCAAGATAACTATAGAAAATAAATGCCAACAAGTTAAAATTGGAGCAATAGCAAAAGATGAGTTAGGTAATATTGTGACTCATAGGAATG
The DNA here is from genome assembly GCA_018655525.1 of Candidatus Woesearchaeota archaeon. GTDB lineage: Archaea > Nanobdellota > Nanobdellia > Woesearchaeales > GW2011-AR9 > 1-14-0-10-32-24. The sequence goes on from JABIJM010000009.1 coordinate 16,006, forward strand.
AATGTAATCCTGATTTTCCAAATGGAGGACCGGTAGAGTTTATTGAACATTCTTGTAATGAAAAAGGAAGTTTATTGACGTCTGTAAAACTTTGCAAGAATACTTGTCACTACATAGAAGGTTGTGATTTCTAAATATGAATAATCTTTCATTTATTCAAAAATAAACAAACAACTATAGAAAACATTAAAATCAAAAGAAAAAAACAAAAAGAAAAACCTCACCCAGGGGTGTACTTACAGGGGGGGTGGTGTAAGAAATTTCCCAAATAAGATTTTTCTTTTTACTAAACTTAAACTAACTCAATTCCTAACTCTGAACTTAGTTTCTGTGCACGTGCTTCTGACTTCTTAACATCAGTTTTCCCTAAGATCCACGGGGAATTCACACCTGTGATGATTGTCATGACAGTCATCTTTCCTTTCATATCTTCGGCAACTCTTGCTCCCCAGATTACATTAGCATCGTCATCTAGAGATTCTGTTACTAATTCACCAATCCGGCTTACTTCATCAAGTGTCATGTCTGGACCACCTGTAATATGAATTAATGCTCCGGTTGCACCTTCGTAGTTGATATCTAGTAAAGGATTTGATAATGCTCCTTTTACTGCTTCATCTACTCGGTTGTTTGTATCAGATGAACCTACTCCAATAGCTGCAACGCCTCCGTTACTCATGATTGCTTTTACGTCAGCATAATCTAAGTTTACTAAGGAAGGTACTGCGATTGTTTCAACAATGCCTTTAATCATAGTTGCGATTAATTCATTTGCAACTGCGAAAGCTTGTTGAATCGGTAAGTTTCCTGCGATTTGTACTAATCGGTTGTTGTCAATTACAATAACTGTGTCTGTTACTTGACGTAATTGTTGTAATCCAAATTCTGCTTTATCACATCTTGCTCTTTCAATGTTGAAAGGCATGGTTACAGTTCCAATTACAATAGATCCTGTATCTTTTGCAACTTGTGCTACAACTGGGGCTGCACCTGTTCCGGTACCTCCTCCCATTCCTGCACAAACGAAAACCATATCTGATGCTTTCAAAGATTCTTTTAAGAGAGCTAAAGATTCCTGAGCTGCTTCTGCTCCTCTACTTGGGAATCCTCCACATCCTAATCCTCGTGTACAATCTTTTCCAATTAAGAATTTCCGATCAGCACCTGTGATATTAAGATGTTGATGATCTGTGTTGGTTGCAATAATCTCTGCACCTTTGATTCCTTTTTTGTAGAGCCATCCTACCATATTGTTTCCTGCTCCACCAACACCAATAACTCTGATGTTTGCTTGACCTACCTGATCAAACTCTTCTTGTTGCGGCATGCTACTCATTGCCTTCTCTACGATAAATTCCATTTTATTTACACCACCTCTGTTTTAGGTCCTTCCGGACCGTTGCCCCCTAATGTATATATTATAGGACATAAGTTTATTTATAGGGATATGACTCTCCTATTACCAAACCAAAATTAAAAACCAATAACTTAAATTAAACATTAACAGAATTAAACCAACTGTTTATGTAATTAACCAAATTGTGATAGACAGTAAAAGGAACCACCCTTTTAACCAACCCTAGTTCTACGTAAAGCATATTTCATATATAAATATTTCTGTTTATGAGAATATACAAATAAAATTAATAATCACTCTTCTGAATCAGATTCTTTCTTTAATTTACCGACGACAGAACTTGCTACATTTTGTATTGATTCTTTCGCTGCATTAACCTTTCTTGCCATAATGGTTGCAATATCATTCAAATATTTAGAAGGGTCCCTAAACTTATTACTCCAAGAACCAAAATATACAAGTGTTTCTAAAGGGTATTTAGGCGGCTTTTCAGGAATTTCTTTAGGAAAGCCTACTGCTATGATCGCTTGTGGACGAATCTTCTTAGGAATGCTACAAGAATCCCTTACAGCTTCTTCATCAAATGCACCTATCCAGGTTGTTCCTAATCCTAATGATTGTGCTTCTAATAACATGTTTTGTACAGCAGCTGCACAGTTTTGTGTGGTATATAATCGTTCTCCACGTAAGCCATAATATCTTTCAGCCTTCTCTGGTTCCGCACAAACTACGATTAATGCACCTGCTAATGCTATCTCATATTGTTCATAAGCTGCTACTGCTAGATCCTTTTTTTGTGAGGGTTCTATAACTACAATAAACTTCCAATTTTGAATATTTCCACAACAAGGCGCATGCCTTCCTGCTTCTAAAATTTTAGAAAGATAATCCCAATTTACAAACTTGGGTTCATAACTTTTGATTGTTCTTCTTGACTTAATTAATTCTAGTATATCACCCATTTTGAACTTAGTAATTATTTTGAGTTTTTATATCTTTGTATTTGTGTATAAATTAAGAAGAGAATTCAAAAGTGAAATGCCTTTTCAAATTTGAAAAGGCATTCCAAAAACGAAATATTGATAAATGTCAATGGTTTACTAGCTGTATGCCAAAGGGGGTGTTGAAATCATTATTAGATCACAAGAAGGCTGCAGTTCTTCGGGTAGTTCTTAGTACGAATGAAGAGATGTATCTTTCAGAGATCGCAGAATTGTCCGGTGTGTCAACCGCATCAACGTTTCGGATCCTTAGAGAACTGGTAGATTTAGAGATTCTTGAAAAGAAGGAATGGAAGACTTCTAAGATTTATTCATCATTAAAAAATCCCAAAGTTGATTTTCTAAAAGGATTATTTGCGGATGAGTATGATGGGTTACAAGATTTTGTCAAAGCGATGGAAGATGTGAAAGGGATATCTCAAATTATCCTTCATGGTAAGCAGAAGCAAGGTAAAGCAAATGTCTTGTTGATTGGTCAACATATTGAAGTTGGCAAAGTTGATGTAGTTGCTAAAGCGATTGCAAAGAAAGGATTTGAGATCAGTTATTTAACATTAGGTATGAATCAATACACACAAATGGCTAAAATGGGTCTGTATTCTGAAGAAAAGAAGGTTCTTAAAGGATAAATCCTGAACTTTCAACCTTTTTTATAAATTCTAACACTACATTAGGATCTGATTCAAAATCAGGTAACCCAAGAGTTTTTCCGTATGAATCTGGAACATTACCTCTGGTATCAACCCATTGCTCGGTTTGATAACCAGAAAAATGCAAATTAGGAAAATACTGTTCATTTCCTTTATAATTAGATTTATCAACAAGTGTTTTATAACGTGCAAGGAATAGGTCAATAGACGAAGGGTTAAATTTAGAAAGTTCTTGATATGCCCTTGTAAGAGTTTTTCCAGTTAAAACATCATTTTCAAGAACTATAATTCTTTTACCTTCTAAGGTTTCATTAGTAAGTTCATCAAGTGGTTTCCATGTTGCATCATACTTATTATCAATACGCTGCATTTTGACATTGAGGATCGGTAAACCACAATGCCCCATAACAAAAGCAAGCCCCATAGCTCCATTAAGAATAGCAATACCAACATCATAGTTTGGAATTAATTCTTTAGCTGCCGAACAGACATCTCCAATATCACGATGAGAACCAAGATAAGAGGAACTTAAATAAGATAATCGTCCTTCCGGATCCATGATAGACCGATAATAATTTTGATAAATTTGATTAAAAGTAAGAGATCTAGGTGGTGAAGAGGGTTGTATTGACATAAACTGCCTAAAATTGACTTCTTTTAAAAATTTAATGACGTAGAATTACAAAATAAATAGTATAATTGATACTAAAACTAGCACAAATCCTAATCCGAATGCACTATAAGAAATCTGTTCTCCTAAGGTTAATGTTCCGAAGTTACTTAGTTTATTGTTTAAAAATTCAAATGCCATGAAAATATAAAATAAAAGAAGTTTAAAAATGTATTTATTTCTGCTTTTCCGAGAAGAAATGGTTACCCACAAAATTAACAGAATAATTTTCACTCGAAAAAACACCCGTCCTTTTAGGATCATAAATTTGAATCCGAGGGCTTCCATGATTTAATTCCAACCCAGCTAAATAAAATCCCCTTGCAAGTGAAAATCCAGAATTAAAAGAGATCCTACTGCTCCTAGATCTTTCAACCATATGTTGATCAGATGTGCTTTTAGAAGGCAACACTAATTTATATTTATCTTCTCCAAAAATAAGACTTAGAGATACAGAATCATCATTAAAAGACATGCCCATTAATCGCACCATATTATCTTGAGAAGGTGAGTCTATATCTTCTGGTTTATGTTTTAAATTTAAACTAACATCGGATCCATCTTGATTTTCACTCAAAACAGCTATCGCATCAAGATAAGACGTTGTTGAAGGTCCACCTCCATAAGACACATTTAAATGAACGTCTCCATCAAAGACATAGTGTTTTTGTAATCTATCAAGAGATTCAACTAATGCCACAATATTATCTCCATCTGATTCATAAGAAATCCTTACCATAAATTCAAATAGACAAAGTCACTATTTAAACAATTATATACTAGAAAATAACTAATAAAAAAAGAAAAATTACTCTTTCGCTTCTTCAGCAGGTGCTTCTGCAGCAACTTCAACTAAAGGACTAGATCCAGCTTTGGTAACTTTAAGATTCACTTGACGGATGATACTTGTGATTCGTTCTCCACAAACTGTACGTCTTTTAAGTAATCCTTTCTGTTTACGTGGGTTTTTCTTTTTGTTTAAGAATCGCTTCTTACCTGAAAATCCTACTCCTGCTCCTATCATTACTTTCTTACGGTGTTCTTGAATACCTTTTCTCATTGGGAATCCGCATTTATCGGATCCTCCTGTAAGTTCAAATTCATATCCAGCTAAGCCGAATGAATCTCCTGAGACAGTTTCTCCGAGATGTTTACCGTGGAAAACGTCTGCTTCAGGACTTTTAATTTCCTTTTGGACAGTTTTTCCTTCTTTTGTTCCAATTACTAATTTTAAATCAACCATTTTGTTTTTCTCCCCGAGCCTTAAGGATTGTCATGCAATCCACCTTACAATGAGTGACTCAGCTAATTTATATGTAATTTAAGTGGAGAGTATATAAAGTTTCCGTCAGGAAACCCCAAAATGATAATTTTGATGAGTTGTGTTAGAAATTACTGATTTAAACCATTCAATTCTTCAGATAAAGTACCGTGTTGCTCTCGTAATGCAACTAATTGTTTCTTCTTGAATTGATTGATCTGGTTCCGACTTGCATCCCACTCTAGAGGTTTGATTTTTCTTTCTAAATGAAAGAGCAGTTCTCTTATTTCCAGGATACGTTCTTTTGTCATAATATACAGTGTAAAGAAGGAATTATATAAAGATTTGGGGGAAAATGTAATAAATAAGGTCTGTTCGTAGGCAGCATGGAAGAAAAAACACTTCTTAAAATATCATTAGTAGCGATTATCTTAGGTTTAAGTTTCCTGTTTATTTATAGTGGAGAGTTAGAACTGAAAGCTGTAGAAACTCTTGAAAATATTCCAAACGAGGAAACTGTAAGATTAACAGGGAAAATTGCGCAGTTACGTGAAACGGAAAGCGCATATTTCCTTAAAATTGAAGGATCTAAAATTCAAACAACCGATGTCATTCTTTTTCCTGAAGAAAAATTGTTTCTTAAAGAAGGCCAGTTTGTAGAAGTTACTGGAGATACAGAGGAATATAAAGGAAAGAAGGAAGTGATTGCCAATAAAATTATTGTGAAGTGATAGAAACAAACCGATAACTTTATATATCAAACGACATCTTAAGTTATCAAATGAACCAAAAAGATATCAAAGGGAAAATTAAGAGATACTTTTTTTTAAACCCTACAACAAAAATAAGAGTAAGACAGATTGAACGAGTTGTAAATGTTCCACTCCCTTCAGTTCTGAGATATACAAAAGAGTTAGAAAAGGAAGAAATTCTGAAGAGCACTGAAATTGCGAACATAAGAACATATTCAGCGAATAGAAACTCTAAGTGGTATATTTTGGAAAAAAGACTATTTAATATAAGACAATTATATTCCTCTGGATTAATCAATATGTTAGTAGAAACATTTAGTAACCCTACAATCATTGTCTTTGGATCATATATAAGGGGTGAAGACATAGAAAATAGTGATATTGATCTTTATATAGAAACTCCTTCAAAGAAAAAGATTAAAATAGAAAAATTTGAGAAGATACTTAAAAGAAAAATAGAAATTTTTTCACATAAAAATATTAGAACTGTCAAAAACACAGAATTATCAAATAATATTGTAAATGGAATGACATTACATGGATTTATCGAGGTCTTTAAATGAGTAAAGAAAGTCGATGGGAAGATTGTATGGAAAACTTTTCATCCATATCAATAAGCCCTGATAAAGCAAAAGCAAAATCTCTTATTGATACAGCCCTAGGTAGAAATCAGTTCTTAGCGGGAAATGAAATCATTAAAAGTAATGCAAATTATATTTTTGAAGGATATTACTCTTCAGCATTAGAGTTACTTCATGCCATCTTATTGCTCCATGGTTACAAAGTAGGAAACCATATTTGTTTAGGATATTATCTAAGGGATATTTTGAAGAACGATAAACTTTATCGTCGATTTGATGATTGTAGATTTAAAAGAAATTCATTGATTTATTATGGCAAGAAGATGGATTTTGAGATTGCAAAAGATGCAATTGAAAAATGCAACCATTTAATGCAAGAACTAACTACTATTCTCAACAAAGAAATGAAAAAAAATTAAGAAGCTTGTTCAGTTTGCAATTCTTTAAACGCTTCTTCTAAATCATCATGAGACCATCCTGTATTCTGGTTAAGAATATCTTTGATGTCTACATCTGATGTTCCCATCCTACGTTCTTTCCGAATCCAATCTACAAGTTCTTTATGATTAAAGACTGTGTGCGTATGTTTCATGAAATAGACGACAACTAAGACTATTAACAAGAACATTACAAAACTAGAGCCTGTCCCTATAACCCATGATTTCCATGAATTCCAGAAACTTGGTCCTTGTAATTCTGGCTCTCCTGGATATAAAGGAGGTGCATAATCTGGATCGTTAGATACAAATCTACTTCCTTCTACATCACAATTACGTTTTTCAGCAGGTTTTGTGGTTAAAGTGTTACAAAAATGTTCATCTGTACAAACTCTTGTTTGTGATCCAGAGCTACATTCTGTCCACGCAAAATCTCCATCACTTGCACGACACACCCAAGATTCGTCACAAGGTGAACAATCACGAGTTTGAGGTTTCTGTGAAGGCTTGTCTGTACGATATCTTATTTGTTGTAAAGATACATTACAATAACTCCAATCACCATAAGTTGCACCAAAACTACTGCCTCCGCCACCTGTTCCTCCTGAACTTGGTGTAGAGGTAGAAGGTGCTGGTTTCACAGGAACCTTACAATCTGTAGAGGTGCCAAAACAGTACGTGGATTTTAAAGCAGCTTCGTCTTGACACGCAGTATAAATTGTGTAAAGTCCTTTTTGTTCAGGTGTGAATTCAAGAGTATATTTTTTTTCTGTGTTTGAAGTTAATTCATCAACAAAATAATTACTTCCCTTGTAAAGAACTTGTGCAACGACTGTTGTACTTGCAGAAGTACACGTTCCGTTAATAGTAGCTACAGTTTGTGCATCAAAATTTTGATTTTGAACAGGTTTTATACAAGCCCCATCTTTACATTCATTAGGACATTCATAATATTCTACAAGCGGTTTGTCACTTGCACAATAATTTTCCACAAGATAAGTTTTAGATTCATTGATTCCAGAAGGAAGAGGTTTCCCATCATCTTTGAAATCAGCAATTAATTGTTTGCCAGCAACACAAATATCGGTACCACCAGAATTAGTGTAAGAAATTGTTCCTTTTACTTCATAGCTTTTTCCACCGTCTGTATCTGTACAAGTCGGAAGAATTATAATTTTAGTACAAGAGTCTCCTTCTTTTTTACATTCGTAACCAGATTCAACAACACAAGTAGAAGAACAACCATCGTTTGAAACTTTATTACCATCATCACAAGTTTCAGAAGACATCTTTAGTCCGTCTCCACAAACCGGATTATTTTCAGTCCAGATTTTTGTTGTAGGATCACAAGTATATTTTTTATCTTGAGAGAGTGCCACTCCAACTTTACATTCTTCCCATTGATTTACAGAGTTACAATATAATCCCCCAACACCTAATACATCAGTACCATAAGCACATAGACCATTTGCTGAATATGTTTTTTTGGTCCATTTATATCCATTACAAACATAAAATTTATCAGATGAAGATTTTGGTTCATCACATTGTTCCCATTTTTTAGAAGCATCGCAATACCACACGTCATCTTCTTTAAGTAAATCTTTTGTGTCATCACATGTTGCATCTGAAAATCCTACACAAGCTCCATCATTACAAATCATGCCATCCGGACACGCAAATCCTTGCCAAGACAAACTATTTTGAGCAGTACAATATGCTTCTACAACATTTCCAAGAGAACAAGAATCTGTTTTATTTTCTTTGCCAGCAATAACCATAGTTTTTGTTTTTAAAGATTCAATGGAATGTTTGTTTAAAGCAATATCTCCTGAATTCACGTAAGTATTATCGGGGTCTGTACAATCAGTTTTTTCTGTCCATTTAAGATTCACACAAATAAGATTTAATTTTTCGTCTACTTCTCCATATAAACAAGGTGCACCAATTGTTTTATCCAGGGTATTTGTACAAGATCCGTCTTTACAAACACCACCGTCAGGACATGTAAATCCATTACTACTTAATTTATCAACGTCACTACAATAAAATTCTACGACACTGTTCCCCTCATAAACACCAGCCCCAGCACAAACATCTGTCTGTGTTTCACCATTGAATGTAACAGTTGATTTAACTTTCAAAGATGCTTTAGCATAATCATTAGCTAAATATTCAATCTTTGTTGGATAGGTATTATCTTCATCCTTACAAGCTGCTGTAGTTTTCTTACAATTTTTGTCACAATATTTGTCTCCTGTTTTCTTATCGCATTCCTCTTTTCCTTGCACAATACCATCACCACAAACGGAATTAACTTTACATGTACTTGGTTCACCGGTACAAGTTGAAGCAGGTTCAATCACACATTTATCAGAACATCCATCACCTGTTTTATTATTACTATCATCACATGTTTCGTGTGGTTTGTTTATTTTTCCATCCCCACATTTTTGATTTGTTAAAACTGTATGAGTTTGACATTTATTGGAACAATAGGTACAATCGTTCCCATAAGAGGTGGTACAAGTTGTTTCATAATTATCTCCCTTGTCACAATCTTCAAATTCATCAACAATGTTATTTCCACAGACAGCTTGGTAACATAACTTAACATCTTTACAATCTGTATCTTGACATCCAACAACTCCATCACCATCTAGATCTTCTTGATTATGTAATTCACATAATTCAGTTAATGCACAAACTGAAATGGTTTCTATTGTTTTAGAGGTATCAAATCCTAATTTTTGACATGCCAATGTTGATTCTTTTGTAGGAGCTGGTATGTAACAACTTCCACCAAGACATTTCCAACCATCACCACATGATTTATCGTCTGTACAGGATTTTAAATTACATTCTTTCGTTGTGTAACAACCGGCATCTTGACAATCCGTTTTACCGTTGTTATCATTATCTTTTTCATCATTGCATACTTCTTCTATACATTTCCCACTTTTACAAACGCTTCCCGTTTCACATAAATCATCAGAATCTACCATTCTTTCTACTGGTTTACCATCTTTATCTGTAAAAGTAGTTTTAATGGCACAACCACCATCTGTAATTTCAAACTGATCATTAGTTATTGGTAAAGGTCCAAGATCACCTTTCTGATTTATTGTAAATGGGTTCTTTTTCCCATTTACATCATAGAAATCTAATTCAACTAATTTTAAATTAGCAGCTTTATCTACCTTTAGTGCGGTTACATCAAAACTCGCAATTGTAATTTGTTTTGTCAGAAGTTTCTCTTTGTAAGGAATTGCTGCGTAATCAAATTCTATGGTTCCATCTTTACAACTGATTAATTCACGTTTTAAAGTTAAATCAAAATCTTTCCCTTGATCATCTTTTCCTTTAAAGATGCTATCTAATGAATTGAAAATGTTTTTACAATCTACACTCAACGAAGTTGGGTTATAGGTTAATTTCATATGAACAATTGAAGATTTAA
>JABIJM010000010.1 GCA_018655525.1 Candidatus Woesearchaeota archaeon
CTTTATAAACAAACCACCTCCCTAAACCTAAATCAGGTATCTAAAATAAAACTCCGGAAATAGGATCATCCAAAATGGCAAAAACAGATAAGAAAAAAGTAAGTAGAATTAAAACAAAAAAGAAATTGTGGTTTAAAGTAGTAGCACCAAAACTCTTCGGACAGAAAGAGATTGGAGAATCATATTTAACCTCTTCTGACAAAGGTGTCGGAAGAACATTAAAAGTTAACTTAAGAGACTTAACTGGAAGTCCTCGTGATCAAAATGCACATGTAAGTTTTGAAATTACAAAAGTGGATGGCGCATTATTACGTACAAAAACAATTGGATACAGTGTAAGTCCTTCTCACATTAAAAGAGTTGTACGAAAAAATACAAACAGATTAGATGACGTTTTCACATTAAAAACAAAAGATGGAAAAGATATCATCGTTAAAACATTATGTGTAACTTTAAACAAAGTACAGCGTTCAACCTGTTCAAATTTACGATCAAAATTACAAGAACTTTTAACTGTTGAATTAGGAAGAGCAGATTTTGATGCATTTATTGGAAACTTAGTAAGTGGAAAAATGTTAGGTTCCCTTAAGCGAGGATTATCAAAAATACATCCTTTGAAAGGTGTTACCATTAGAGTTTTACAATTAAAGAAAGAGAAAGGAAAGATTTCTAGCGTTGAAAAAGATCTAGAAGTAAAACCTGCTGAAGAGAAAACTGAAGTGGAAGCAACTGTTGAAGAAGAAAAAGAAGTTTCCGCAGAAAAAGTTGCTGAAGCTCAACCTGAAAAGGAAGTTGAACCAGAAGCTAAAGAAACTCCAGAAGAATCAGTGGAAAATAAGGAATAAGCTTCTTTATATCCACAATCTTTTTATTCTCATTGTTTTTATTTGAATAAATATGAAATTTTTAGTCTTTACAGATTTGCACGAAGATAAGAAAGGTTTGAAAGAGTTAGCAAAGCGTGCTTCTGAAGATGATATAGATTTTGTGGTTGCTACAGGAGATATTTCTAATTTTGGACGTGGTCTTAGAAATGTCTTTGAAACGATGAATAAAGTGGGTAAAAAATTCTATGCAATCCCAGGTAATCACGAAGAAGGTTCTGATGCCATGGAACAATTTGCAGGTGAGTTTGAGCATTGTTTTAATCTTCATAAAAGAGCAGTTGAAATAGAAGATTATGTTTTCTTAGGATATGGTACTGGTGGATTTTCAATGGAAGATGCAGAATTTAGAAAAATTGCACGTAAATGGTATGGGAAATACAAAGGTAAAAAAATCGTATTGCTTACACATGGACCTCCATTCAATACTAAATTAGATAAATTAGAAGTGGGTCATGTAGGAAGTGTTGATTATAGAAAATTCATTGAACGTATCCATCCAAAATTAGCAATTTCTGGTCATCTTCATGAAACTGTAGGGAAAGTTGACAAAATTGGTTCTACAAAATGTATCAATCCCGGATGGGATGGAATGGTTATTGAATTGAAGTAAAATTTTATATACCTTAACAGAATATTCTCCATATGGTGTTAGGTAAACTCTTCAAACTTTTAAAATATGTTCTTAGTTCTCTCCATAAAAATGCTGCTCTTCATCACAAGGAAGAAACCTATTCTCATACAGAACAGAAAGGTGCTTTAAATGAAGAGATTCACGCGCGAAGAGGTGCGAAATACGCGAAGGAATTGAAAATTGATGATGACAAATTGCGTATTGCTGAAACAAGAACAAAACGCGAATCTGAAGAATTTGGCGTTTTAATTCAACAATCAATTGACACTCAAAATCCCGAATTGCTTACAAATGCGTCTGCAACTTTAAAATTAATTTTAAAAGATTTTGAAACTGTGGTTGGTCTTTGGAAACAAAGTTACCATAATCTTAAACGTGTTCTTAAAGAAATCCGTGAAGCAAAAAAAGTTTCTTCTAAAATGCGTAAATCATTAAGACAAGAAAATAAAACTATGACTCAAGATGTTCGTCTTCTTAAGAAGTCTGCAAGACAAGGTCAATTACTCGATCAAGATAAAAAATCAGCAATACTTTCACGACGTCAAAATCTCAATTCAGAGATTATCACCGGTGTTGATGAAGCAGAGAAACTTGCAGATAGGATTCTTAATACTTTTGGGAAAGAACCTCAGAAGATTCGCCAACTTTTAATTGAAGCAAAAAAAATAAAAACAAACTTGAAACAGAAATTCAAAAATTGGCCTGCTGTTCTTGATATTATTCGTCAAATTCAGTTATTCATTAAAAAAACAGGTTCTTATCTTCAAGAATTAGATGTGTTTGTACAAATGACCGAAAAAGAGTCAGCACAAATTGAAGCATTAAATAAAATTCAATTTCAAAGATTTGCAGAAAAAAAGAAATTAGATGCGATGTACGATAAACTTCTCATCGATGAAGAAATTGCTGTACAAAAAGGAGCAGAATCAAAACCTAAAGCTGCATAAACACTTTACTTATTTTAATTGCAATTCCTTTTTCATTTGTATTAACTGCAACAGCTGACATTTTCGCTTCTCCAACTGCAACTAATTCACCTTTTAATGTTAGAACAGCAATAGTTTCACCTTTCTTGAAATTTTCTAATTTACTGATCCCCGGAACTGCAAGATCTCTTCCATTTGTTAAACTAAGAATTGTATTGTCAAAAATCCAACATTTAGGCAAATGTGTAATTGCATTTTCAATTGGCTGTAAACAATATCGTAAATACTTATCATTCCGTTCTTCTGTGTAGTAATGCATCGCATCTGTTAAATCATTTAATGTAACCAGGTTATGTTCTTCTCTGAACGGACCTGCTTGTGTACGCCGTAATTCAGCCATGTGTGCACCTACTTCTAATAATTCTCCAATATCATGGCATAATTTTCTAATATAGGTTCCAGCTTGACATAACACACGAAACAATACATCCTGTCCTTCAATTTCAATAATCTCAAATTCATAAATCTCTCTCGTACGTTCTTCACGTTTGATTGCTGATTTTACAGGTGGAAGTTGTCGTATTTTTCCGATAAATTGCTTGATTGCTTCTCTCAATTTTTCTTCTTCAACAATCTTATGTAAATGCATCACGCAGACATATTCTTTTGGTGCTGTCAAAAGAAATTGCACGATTCTTGTCGCTTTTCCAAATGCAATTGGTTGTACTCCAGTTACTCCAGGATCTAATGTTCCAGAATGACCTGCTTTATTCACTTTTAGGATCTTTTTTACAAAATCAGAAGTTTGGTGGCTTGTTGGACCTTTTGGTTTATCAACATTCACAATACCATACTTTAGAAGATCTTCTGTAGAGCGTTCCTCTGGCTTTTTACCAAATTTTGAATCTTCTTCCTTTTTTACAAAAATCTGACGTTGTTTCATATTATGCTAGAATAAAGGTCTATTAAAAAATGTTTGTAAGAATTATGCAGATTCTGCTTTTGTTTCAGGCTTAGCTTCTTCCTTAACTTCAGCTTTCTTCTCTTCAACCTTAGCTGCTTTAGGAGCTGATTTCTTAGAAACTTTCTCTTCACCAAATAAATCTGCGTTTACTACACCTTTCTCATCTTTAGATACTGTTACTTTAACGTGATGAGGTGGGTTTCTAATACCGTGCTTCCAGACATGCTCATTAAGTTTCTTACTTAATTTTACATCTTCTGATTTCATATGTTTTGATAAGAATTGTCGTAATGCGGTTACTGCCTTTTTAGTTTTCTTCCATCTAGGAACTTTTCTAAATTCTTTACGTAAAGGTACATTGTATACACGTTCAATTGTTTTAGGAGTTGCTTTTGCCATTATACTTTTGTATTTCCTCTTCTCCAACTTCTTTTAACTTCTGTGTGTCTGGAAGGATGAACTCGTCTTCCTTTACCATAAATTTTGAAAACTGTCCAGAAAGGTGCCCATTTAGTTTGTTTACCTTTCTTGATTAATCGTTTCTTTTTAGCAGGATGTTTGTATGTAGCCATTTTATTGTTGTCGCGCCTCTTTTAATATTTGCATTGCGATTTTATCTAATAATGAAATTCCTTTTGGTGTTAAGATTCTTCCTTTGTGTACACCTTTCTCAGTTTGTCTAATTAATTCAGCTTTTTCTAATTGCTGTAGGATTTTTCTGATTACAGAACCAGATGCAGGGTAGAATTTTCCAGGTTTGTGACCTCTATTCTTCTTTCCACCGTATTTTGATCGTAATTTTTGAGTTCCAACTGGACCTAATCGTGCAACTGTACGTAAAATTGCAGCTGATCTGTGATACCACCAATCTTGAGAATCCGGTCTCCTATCCTTATGGTGTCCAGTTTTTACAAACTTTGCCCATTCAGTAGGTTCAACTAGGCTTTGCTTCTTTAATTGATCTGCAGCTCTGTTCACAAGCTCATTCGGGTTTACAGCTAAAATGTGTGTCATAGCAGCTTGAGAACGCAGTTTATTTATAAAGTTTGCGTAGCGAAGTGAGTAAAGTCCAGGACAGAGTCCTTGTAGTTTCCGTAGGAAACCCCAGAACAGAGTCTTTGCAGATTATGTAAGGATATAATCACAAAAAACAAACATTTAAAAAGCCAAAATATTTACTTCCTCAAAGATGAATTTGAAAAAGAGTGGAATAGGTGTATTAGCAGCGTTGAGCAGTTTCTTAGCAGCATGTACTTCTACAGCTGGTGCTTCACCAACTGGCCTTGATATTTGGAAACAAGTTCTGTGGTTTGGAACTCTTGGTTTCTTAGGATATTCAGCAGATGGAGCAATGGTTGGTTTCATGAGAATTGCAGTATTCATTTTAGTATTCGCATTATTATATGAAGGAAGCAGATTTCTCGGTTTCCTTGGACGTAATTCACGAATTGCAATCGCGTTAATATTATCTTTAATCTCAGTAATCTTCATCCCTGGAAACGTTTTAGCGGGAATCGGTGCAGCTTATGGAACATTAGTAGCATTTATTTTATTAGGATCTGTAGTCTTAGGAATGGGTTGGCTATATTTCAGTATTCCTACGACTGGTGCAGGTTACAGACTAATACGGGTAGCAGTATTATTAGTATTATTATTTATCTTAATTTCAGTAAAACAACACGCTACTGGTTTATTGATTCCAAGTATTGGAGGTATTTCTCTTCCTGGAATAGCGGGAATCTCTCTTCCTTAAATATATAGAAAATGGCAATACAAGCATTAACACAATTGGCGGAAACAATCCTTGACGTAGTAGATTGGGGTATAGGTATTGTTACAGCTCTTCTTGTTTGGGAGATTTTAGCAGCTATTTTCAATTCTAGTAAAAAGGGTGTAGAAGCAAGTAAAATTATGGAACTTGAACGAAGTCCTGTATTAAAATGGTTAGGTCTTAGTAAAGAAGGTAAACGTCTTAAAAGAACAAAAGCTGTTAACACATATCTTGCAAATGAGACTGAAGAAAAGAGATTAGAAAATTGTGTAAGCGAAGTAGAAATTCAGATTGAAAGATTAGAAGGATGGGATACAAATAAAGAGATTCCTAATCATACTGATTTAGCAAATTTTCGTCAAAAAGCAGATCAAGCTCAGAAAGCAATTATTGGTGCACGAAAATACTTCAAAGTATTAAAACGAGATGAGTGGCGTTCAAATTCTGGTTTAGATAAAATGCTTAAAGATATGGAAGATCAAGATGCAAAAGTAAATAAAATTAAAGCACTTGAAAATAATATTATGAAACTTCATAAAGAAACTTCTGATGAAGTTAAGAAAGCAGAAGCTCACTTCAAAACAATTTTACAATCAGATGCGTGGAAAGCTATGATGAAACTAAAGAAATCTAATTTCACAGCTGCAGATAAATTTAATATTAATCCTCCGTCTGGACGTACACCTAATAACCGATTTAATAGAACTCATTTAGCTGCTTTGATCACTGGTTTTGGAAATGATCTTTTAATGTTAAAAGGTGCATTCAAAAAACAAACAAAAGCAAAACAAGAAGTTCAAGGTTTAATGGCTGAAACACGAGAATTTTACAAATAATTTTTTTCTTTTTACCTTTTAAGAAATCCAAAAACTTATAAACCCTAAATCCTTTCTTTCCTCTATGCAAAAGAGATGGTTGATGTTCCTTAGTACGTTTATTCTATCTGCGCCATTCGTTCACGCAGACCTTATGCAAACATTAAACAACGTATGGTGGTCAGTTCTAAGAAATGTAGGAAACTTAGGATTACTTGGTATGAGTGATGGTGGTGCAGTTGTTGCATTAACAAGAATCTTAATTGGTCTTTTAGTATTCACACTTGTTTTTGGATTATTAAGTGCTGCTGGTGGGCGTGGTACATCAGGTAGTACTCCTGCTGAAGGAGGCACTTCAGCATCAAGAAGTAATAACGCACTGAACTTTCTTTCACGATCTCAATCAATGACGGTAGCTGCAATCATCGCAACGATTTCAGCAATCTTTTTACCTGCACAAGTATTACTTGCTGTAGGTTCAGGTTTTGGAACTATTATAGGATTATTATTAATTGGGATCCCAGTTATTGGATTCCTTTATTTATTACTTACAACTAATACAACAGTTCCTTCAGAGCAACGAGCATATTTGGTTATCAAATGTGTTGCGTGTGCGGTTTTACTTTGGATTTTAAACGCAATGAAATTTCATGTCTCGGGGGTGCTTAGTTAATGGCATCAACAGTATTACCTGCAGTTGCAGAATTTATTGATTGGTCTATATTATTAGTCTTTATTTTAATGATTTATTACGGTGTTAAGGCACTTTTATATCAATCTCAAGAAGAGTTAAATGAAGAAGATAAGAATAGAAATTCAGCTGTTAAAAACATCAAAGGGATGTTAGATAAAAGTACTAGAAAGAAGAAAGTCCAATATCCTAAAAAACTACTTGTTGATTCAATTAAAGAATCAGAAGATTTAGAAGCAGCATGTAGTGAGGAAGCTAGTGCTAAGAATCTAAAAGAAATCAAACATATAGTTTCAGAATTAAAAACTCATCTTAAACATCTTGTTCATGATTTACGAAGAATGACACGTGAAGAAGATGGACACTATGCAAGTGTCGCAAGCGAAATGACTAAGCATGCAGCAGTAGCATATAGGTTAACTAACGGGTTACGTGTTCCGAAGAAACATGATGACGCAGATTATAATTCAAAAATTGATGCCATGAAAGATAGATTGACAGGAAATACCGGGATTATCTACATCTTAGGGAGTGTCTTTAACGATCTTAATAAATTCATAGAAACACATGAAGATGAAATGGAAGATTATGCTTCTCAACTTCAATCTAGAAGAGCTTAAATTTACTTCTTATTTGATAGAATTCTAAAAAAACTTAATTAACGACAACTTTCTGACCAAGAGATTGACCAGGTAATCCTAATTCTGCGAAAATAGCACGAACATTTCCATTTCGGCCATGTAATGCTGAGATTTTACCTGTGATTTTCTTGCCAGCAGGAGATGTCCATGTAACTGTTTTCCCAATCGTTTTCTCAGCTTCTTCAGCTGTATCTGCGATTTTAAGAATCATCTGATGTGAGTTAACATGATGTCGTCCTTGTCTAAAATGCATAACTGTTGCTTCCATAATAAGGCTAGAAAGCCAACCTCTTTATAAAAGTTATTGTTAAATTATATAAACACCCAAATATTCCTTAATTCATGAAACATTCCTATAGAGTCACCCTGATTCTCTTATTTACCTTCCTTTTAGCTCAATTTGTTGGTTTGGGTGTAGTTTACAACTACATAGACTTTGATTCATCTACAGACAATCAAACAGTATTTAAGGCTCTGCCATTTGGAGAACGTCCAGAAGTAGAAGAACAAACCTCATTTATTCCACTTTTGATTGCAATACTTCTTGGAACTGGACTTCTTCTCCTTCTGATTAAATTCAATTTAACCTGGATTTGGAAAGCGTGGTTCTTTATTGCAGTGTTAGCATCATTATTTATTTCATTTAATGCGTTTATACCTTTAATCATCGCTTTTTCTTTAGCGTTGTTATTTACAATCTGGAAAATCTGGAAACCTGGCTTCTTAATTCAAACAGGTACAGAATTGTTCATTTATGGGGGCTTAGCGGCAATTATTGTGCCTTTGCTAAATGTTATGTCTGTAAGTATCTTAATGGTTCTTATCGCAATTTATGATGCCTATGCCGTATGGAAATCTAAACATATGATTACACTTGCAAAATCACAAGCAAAAGCCAAAATCTTTGCAGGTCTTCTCATCCCCTATAGGGAA
>JABIJM010000011.1 GCA_018655525.1 Candidatus Woesearchaeota archaeon
ACATACAACGGATGTTTGAGATCCTTTTGCATTTGGTTTGATTAATACTAAACCTCTGTAATCTCCAATCCCTCCATTTTTAGAGATGGATTTTGAGTTGATGTTTGATCGTGTGTTTGGTGCTGTGTGAATTGCTTTTGCACCAACATCTTGATGCTGTCCTTTTCCTGCGAATGCTATGGATAATGAATCTGAAGATGCATTCTCCCCTCTTAGGATAGAACAAGGATATAACATTGTTACTGAGCTTCCCATATTACCTGAAATCCATTGCATGTCTGCATCTTTGTCTACTAATGCTCTTTTTGTATTTAGATTGTAGACGTTTTTAGACCAGTTTTCAATACTGGAGTATTTCATTTTTGCGCCTTCTTTTACAAAGATTTCTACACATCCTGCATGTAAAGAATTTTTAGAGTAACGTGGTGAAGAACATCCTTCAATGTAATGTAATTCAGCTTTTTCTTCTAGGATGATTAATGTATGTTCAAATTGACCACCAGTCATTTGATTCATACGGAAGTATGCTTGTAATGGTAATTCAACCTTCACACCTTTTGGAACGTAGATGAACGTTCCTCCACTCCATACTGCTGCATGGAGCATGATGAATTTGTGATCGTTGATTGGAATGCAAGATGTCATGAAGTGTTTCTTTACTAAATCTGGATATAATTTGATAGCGGTATCCATGTTTTCAAAGATTACACCTTGTTCTTTTAGAGATTCTTTGAGATTGTGGTACACCATTCCGGAATCATATTGTGCTCCTACACCTGCAAGAGACTTCTTTTCCGCTTCTGGGATTCCTAATCTATTGAACGTGTTTTTGATTTCATCTGGCACATCTTCCCATTTGGTCGCTTCTTCAGCATCTGGGTTGATGAAATATGTGATTTCTTGTAGGTTTAGGGATTTGAGAGAAGGTCCGAAATTAGGCATTTCAGTTTCTTGGAACAATTTAAGAGCTTTTAACCTTAAATTCAACATCCATTCCGGTTCATCCTTAGTTTTGGAAATCAACCTAACAACTTCCTCATTGATTCCTACTGGAGCAATCAATTTAGGTGTGTGATCATCGGATGGATCGTACAATGATCTGGATGGTTCAATTATGTTCATTTTGTTGTATTTGTGCTTGTTTTAGGTAGAAATGAGTAGGATGTTTATAAAGTTAACGATTGTTAAGTGAAGGTTTTGGTTGGTTACCTATGACGATGTCTTCTGCTTCTTTTCCTATGATCATGTCTTTTCTTATGATGATTATCCTTTGATTCTTCTTTTTTATGGAATTTACCAGTAATAGATTCTACTTCAAATTTTAAATGAGGATTTGTTAAACCCAACCTTCGTAATTCAGCCATTCCTTTTTCCAAATTACCTTCTGGAAAAGAACTATGATTAATCCTCCTATGTTCACTTCGATTTAATATACACAAATTTTTAATCCTAAAATGTTCAGGATTTTTATCAATATGGTGAACTACTAATTGATTAAATGTCATCCCAGGATATTTATTTAAGAAATAATCTTTATGATGATCATATATTTCTTTCTCTGCCTTATGCCTATGAATATATTTATGAGTTTTTATTCCTCGGTTTACATAACAAGGATACCTGGAAGGTGGTGGCCTCCAATATTCAATACCATATACTTTTTTTACTTTCTCAAATTCTTTTTCCCAATTTGAATCAATTTCTTTAATATTCTCAAGTCTTTGTTGTTTTGTATTTTCTAGTTCTTGTAAGTCTTTTTCTTTCTGTTTTATTTCTATTCTTTGAGAATCAATGGTTTTATGTTGATTTTCTAATTTTTCTTCCAACTGTTTAGCTAAATGTATCTCCTTTTTTAAACGATTAATTTTTTCTGAATCTTCACGAATTTTCTCAATTTCTGCATTAATCCTTTCTAATTTAGTATTTTCATGTCTTCGTTTAGTTTCTTTAAAAAATCCAGAACCACCAAAAAATAATACAATTAAGACCGCTACACCAATCATCAAATATAAAATATAATCTTCTATTTTTTCATCACACAACCCATCTTTATTTATATTTCCTGTTTTGCATTCAGTAGCTGAACAAATTGGTTTCTCACTATTATTTAAATAACCATTATCAACACATAACTGATTATTAGAACATTGTGTTTGGTTTTCACCACAACCACAATCACCTTGATAACATAATGCATCTGTCGAACATGTACCTAAAACACAACGCTTACTTCCACATTGTTCATTAGAATTACAAGATTTACCATCATCAAATAAAGGACAAATCTCTCTTACTTTATCAACTTGAATATCTTTTGGATACATTACCTTTGGTTTGGCTACATAATAATTCAAAGATTCTCGAGGGATCGAACAATTCCCCATAATTTCTCCTTCGTTACAAGGATGTCTGATTGGTTCACTGGATCCAGGATTGATCCATTTTCCAAATTCTTGAGACCCAGCACCTGTGCCTTCAATAGAAAAATTAAGAACAACCATTATTTTAAAATCATTGGGATTTGTAATTACGAAACTGGCTATTTCACCTTTTTCAAAACCAGATATTAATAAATCATCTCCTGCTTTTACATCACTATCACTGTACACTAAAACTCTTTGAGTTTCTTGATATATTTCTTCTTGAGGATATTGACAAGAATCTGCATAAGACAATGATGCTAACACAAGAATAAACAATATAATAGGGATTACTTTCACTTTAATACACATTACCCTCACAAATATATAAAGATTACTAAGAATGATCAAACAATTCCCTTTAATTCTTTAACTATCCACACCATACCTTCGGTATCCAGACCACAATATTTCAAAAGATCCGCACGAACCTTTTCATTCATGGGATTCTTTTTAAACTGGACTCCAGCTGTTTTTCCATCTCGGATATCTAACTCTGAATAATCCTTCCCAGTAACAGCTGGTAAAATGGATTTCAAACCTGCTGAACCTTTCTGTTTAGGGTTGTAATAATAGAAGTTACTAAACACGTCCCGTAAATCTACAATCCTACTAATCGCAGATTCAACCCAATCCATGTCATCAAACATTTTTCCTAATTCTCGTAATCGTCCAATCTCAAAGGATTTACTAAATACGATAATGGATCCACTATCTCCCAACACTTTCTTCAATTCTAAATATAATTCTTGTTGACAATCTAATTCCCTACCAAGAAATTCATGATGATCACCATTGACATGAACACTGTATTGAAAGACGATCTGTTGATATGGCCATCCTCCTTCAAATGAAGGAATAGCTGTTTGATAGGATTCAAAGTCCATGTAATAATATGGTTCTTTCAAAGAATCTAGAAATCCTTTAATTGCTTCCTTATCAAGATGTATTTCTTCCTTAAGTTGAATCTTCTGCTTCTCAGAAACTTTAAAGGATGAAGGGAGTTCGCTAATTTTCATTACACCTTCATCTAATAATCCAAATGCTTTTTTCTTTGATACGTAATACAATTCAAAGATATTTCCTTCTGGAAGGAATTTCCAACAGGATTCTGCAAGATCACAATCATATGGTTTACTACACTGTAATCCAATCTTTGTATCAGGACATGTTTTAGTATTCATCAAATCTAACATTCCTTTTACTTTTGCAGGAACTGTTCCAATCAATTCTTCAACACGTTCAGTAATATCTTCCTTGGTAAAGAATTCATTGACATCAATGTCACCATTCTTTACAAACTTATTATTAACAAACATCAAATAACAATTCTTAATCACAATCCCACATTTCTCATACACATATTTCTGAAATGCAACATCTTCTACATTGATGTCTTTTACAGAACATCCACTTTTAACTTCTATAATATCCCATCCACCATTATTTGGAATAAGAATATCAGCTCTAGAATACAATACATCTGCACAGAGTGCAACTTCAAAGCAAGGCTTACCTAACTTCAATACTTCTTTAGATCTCTTTAGACCACCTATAAAATCGTCTTCAGGGATATCTATCCCTTCGGGAAACATCTTCTTTGCAAACTGACCAACTTCATGTCCTTGATCAAAGATTTCTTGTTTGGCAATAGAAGTTTCTGGAAATTGATCTGGTTCATGGATTTTGGTCCAGAACTGTTTGGGACATTGAAGTCCGAGAAGGTATTTTGATTTTGATAGGAGCATTTATTGTTAAGGTACCTCATTCATTAAAAAGATTGTGTTTGAAAAAACATCTAGATTACAATAATTCTCCAAAATAGATTAATTCTCTGTCAAAACAAGATATACTTTTTCTAAGAAATCTATGACTTTATGTGCATATTCTTCATCAAAAGTTTTTCCATAATAAAGAATGCCATTTCTAAAATACCTTAACTGATCTGCAAAATCTATTTCGGAATCTTTAAAACCAATCTTCTTCAAATAAACAACTTCTGCTTCATGTGCTCCTTTCCCAACGGAATTAAATCCTTCCTTTAGCATTCTAGCACGAATCAACTCCATTATAATGTCATATGCATTTTTAATGATATAATTAGAATTTGTGGAAGTAATCCCAATGGTTTTAATTATTTCTTTAAGAACTTTATAAGAAGTTTCAGCTTCTTTCTTCAAAGACTTTGCCCGTGAAAAGTCAGGAGATTGAACTTTAACAACACCATCTTCAATGTACTCTTCAAAGAGTTTCATAATTCAATTCCTCCAGAGAGGATAATGCCATTACAAATATTTTCACGTAATTCTTTCTGAATCCCTTTGAAATGAGGAAATGTACTAACACGAACTTCCTTTTCTAATGAGTGAAAAATCTTGCCTTTTTTCTTTGTGCCAATAACAACAACATCAATATCAGAATTAAAAAGATCCTCACCCCTTGCAAAACTTCCAATAAGAATAATCGTACAACCAGGGTATGCTTCACGTAATTTTTGATCTAAACCAACTTCATACAATAATTTTAAATTTTCAACTTTTTTTAAATTAATGACAAATGAGTTTTCTCTATTTAATTCAACAAGATTGAGATTCATAGTTTCATCTTTACGTATTTTCAGATAATTCGTTAAATTAGGAAGAGCTTTCCCGATAGCAGTAGGAGATACATCCAATAATTGTGCTATTTTCCTCTGATTTAACTTTTGACCTGCCTTAATACAAAATAATCTAAAAATTTGTTGTTGCAATGTCGTTAATTTAAGTTTATACGCATCCATTTTAGTTTATACATATAAACTAAAGAGTATATAAAGATTTTGGTTTTTTTGATAAAAAAGAGACATAACTAAAAATTCAGTCATCGCCATAAACCCTAACAACTCTACGTAACGATAGGAACTCTGTATCAGTAATTAAGCTCACTTCTTTAACTTCTTCGCCAACTTCTCAGCTTCTTTCTCTTTCGCTCTCAATCTAGAAGTCAATTTATCGTTCTCGTGACTTAATACAATGTTCTCTTTCTCTACGATCTTCATTTCTTTTTTAGAAAGTTCAATGACATACACTTTTCGTTCAATCTCTCCTTTTAATCCGTGAATGTCTTGTTTTAATTCACGAACCATTTCTTGAGATTTTTTATATTTCGTTTCTAAGGATTCAAGTTTCTCTTTTTCTTTCTTTATCCTTTTCTGTTCTTTGAGAAAATATTCACTTGCATCTTCTTCATCAAAATTCTTCGCTACTTCTTTATACTCTTTTCTTTTCCCAACAGGCAAAATTTGAATCCTCTCAGCATCATCTTGTGAAGAAAATAAGATGTAACCTAATCCTGCATCGTTTAACTTTTGAAATTTCTCTTTATTCACACGTAATTGTTTTGACAAAAATACCGCATCTTTATCCAATGATGCTTGGAATGCTACGATTGTCCCTGCATTCGCTAATATCGTTTCAGAGAAGTCAGTAGGTCGTTGTGATGCTAATATAACTCCTACACCGTATTTCCGAGATTCTCGTAATAATAATTCAACTGGAGATCCTGGATACATCATCCGATGTGCTTCATCAATCACGACATATAACCAATATTCATCTGTTTTTCCTTTAGCATACAAATAGTTAATTAACTTATTTAATAATAAATCTCCAACAAGTGATTTAACTTCATCGGTAGGAAATTCTAATAATTCAATGACACTTAATTTTTTAATAACGGTATCTAAAGATACGGAGGTACTATCTGCTTCCATAAATAAATCTACGTCAAATAATACTGATATTTTTGCAATAAGTTTATGGATTCCTGGTGCTTTGATTTCACTTTCATATAGGATATCTTTGAAGAAACGAAATGGAAGTAATGGAATGGTCCCATCATTTTTTTCTTTAAGGTTTTTAATACCAGACTTATGATAAAATTGTTTGATTGCATCTCTTACAATTGCTTCTTGTACTTCTCCTAATGAGAATACGTTTGCAATCATTTTAGAAACTTTATAGGCTACATCTAATGGACGTTCGTTTATTTGAACTTCTAATGGATGTAATGTTGCTTCATCAATTTGTACTAAATTATCTGCAAAAACTTTGAAATCATTATGGAAATCTAAAATCAAACTATTTATTTTTTGATTTTTTAATTCTAGCATAATTGCTTTAAGAGTTTCTGTTTTTCCAGAACCTGACCCTCCAATTGTAATCAAGTGAGGATTTTTCTCTAAATCTGGTATCCAAGAGATATTTTTACCAGTAGTTGGATTCTTTCCAAGTAAAATAGATGTATTTTTTTTCATTTTTTGACCTTCAAGAACAAATCGTACCCTTTCTTTATAAAACTATCAGGAATTTGTGAAAATCACCTAAAACCATTCAATTTAACTTTTCCAAGAATTCAATCACTTCTTTATCAAACTTAGAAAATGCAAACCATTTCTTGCCTAAATCTTTGAGTGAAGCTCCAATATGATACACTTCTTTTGAATCAATGACCATGAATCTATCGTGAGCTTTCCTAAACTCTTTTATTTCAATAGGATTATATTGAGAGTTATATTTTTCTAAATCTAATGCCAATTTTTTTGAGATATCTTTGGTGTAAATTGTCACCTTAACTCCGTCACCACATTTACTAAAAAGAGTCAATACTGTATCATCAACAAAATTGTCAACCAAGACAATTGATTTTTTTGCACTCCGAACTAAATCTGATACAAAAGAATACGCATCAAATACTTGCCCATCAAAGAAGATCCCCTTCTTAGGTATCTGTTTACTTTCAATAGCTTCAAAAACTTCTTCAAATTTTGCATCATACTCTATTTGCTTTTGTTCAACTGAATGTAATCTTACAAAAATATCTGCATTAGATGAAATAAATTTTCGCATTGAAACGAAAGCACGCATAATTTGAATGTTGACTTCAATTGCCTTTTTACTTTTTAACACACCTGAAAGAGTAGCCACTCCTTGTTCTGTGAAGACAAATGGAAGATATTTTCTATGTTTTCCTCGGCCACTTTCTAAGGTCGCATTTTGCGACATTAAAGATTTTTCTTTTGAGGTTCCAATTTTGAACTTCAAGTTTGATTTATTTTCTAAGGTTCCATTTTGGAACCTTAAAGAATCATCTCTTGAGGTCGCATTTTGCGACTTCAAGTTTTCAAATTCATTCTCGGTCAGTTGAAACATGAAATCTGAAGGAAATCTTTCAATATTTCTTTTAACTGCTTTATTCAAGTTTTTAGTAAATACACTATATAACTCAGCTAAATCCCTATCAAGCATCACTTGCATTCCACGAATGGTGTAAATCTTATTCTTTATACCATTTTTAACAATTTCCATATCATTTCAAGAAAAAATTTGATTTAAATAGCTTACGCGCACTTGTCCAGTGGGGTGTGGCTTCCTATTAAACACAAATATCTGACTTGTGGAAACATTAATATAACAAAACATAAAAACAAGAATATGGAATTAAACACCATAAGGTCAATCATCTTTCTTACAGCAGCTTTGATTCTATTAATATTTCCTACACCAGTGATAAAGATGCAAAGTAAAGTATTAACATTCCTTAAGATCAAACATTCCAAATCTAAGGGAGAGATGAGGATCCTTGGAATCATATTCTTAATTATTGCTTTAATCCTCTATCTCATTAATTAAGAACTTTTATATAATAACAAACTATTCAAATTTGATAATGTTTGGATTATTTTCAAGAGAACAAGAACACAAAATAGATGGAAGAGAAGTAAGTATCTATAGAGATTCTCGTGGGAATTTTAAACAATTAATGAAATATATTCTTTTAGTATGTGAAACTGAACGAGTTGCACGATATTTTCCAAGAATTGAATTTCTCATTGTAGATTTTCAAAAAAAAGGATTAGGGGATCAAAGCATAGCATTAGTATTAACAAAACATCTTAAAAAAGGTAAAGCAGTGGTATATTTAGATATTAGTAATCAAAATCGCGACTTTAAAGAAATCAAATCAACGATTATCCATGAATTAACACATATATGGCATGAACAAGTTTCTAAAATGAGTTCTACTTCTGCAAAAATACATAAAAGATTATCGAAAGTAATCGCCAATGATGTCTCAAAAGAACTTAAGGATACAAGAATGATGTTACAAGTATTTATAGATAAAATTCATTATGAGGGTATTGCAGAATTTGCAGCTAAAATTCCTTCAGGTCTTGAATATAGCAAAAAAGAATTTGTGGTAAATTATTTGATGGCTAAAGATTCAGCTAAGGAATTTAATAAATTATGGGCTATATTTCTTAAAACTACAAAAATAAATCTCAAAAGGGATTACCAAGTCTTATCAAAAAAATTTGAAGGTAATAAAATACCATATATTATTGGGCTGCACATGACACATACGATAAAATATGTGTTTGTAGATGTAACATTTCAAGAAATCGCTAAATTTTCACGTTTTAAATTTCTTAAAAAATATGAAGAAGCAATGAGCCATGGTGATTTAAAACCAATATTAACGCGGGAATCAAACGAAGGGATTATTGATTATAACAGAATACTGGGTGATTTAACGGATCTCTATCATAAAAATTTGTAAAAACATTCCATCCCACCCTAAAGGAAAGGATATGACAGAACGTTTTTCTTGATTACAAATTTTTAGGATGCCAAAAATTTCAAATGAAATTTTAGTGCATAAAAAAATTAATTAAAAAAAAATTAACTCACCGTTCCATTGACATCAACCCTAAAAGTCTTGACATCAATTGGTGCGTTGTGATATGCATCATCAAAGAACTTTACGGTAACGTCCATATATTTTTCAAAGCTAGGTTTTACTGTTGAAGGAAAACTTTGAGAGATTACTTCACCACTTTTGAAAACTTCTTTACTTACACTTGCAGTTCTTCCATCAATTAAGGTTTCCTTTTCACCATCATCTGATTCTGTTGTTACGGTAACAAGAAATTTCCCTTTCAGATCATAAGGTTCTGTATTTGTAAATGTAAGATCTACTTTTTTGATCATCATTTTTCCTTTGATCGTACTTCCATCAGTATCTGTTGCTTGTTCTACAGCGATAGAGTCAACTGCGATATCAAAGTCCCAAAAGAATTCTAGATGAGCAGGATAGTAATAAGAGAGTGTTTTTGTGGTTGTATAATCTTCAAGAAATTCGCCTTGAGAGGGACATACTTTCAAAACATCATTAGATTTGATTAACATCCCTTCTCTTACTTTCGTTAAATGTGCTTCCCATCTTTGATATGCTTCTTCACGTGTTGAAATACTTGATGGTGTAATTAACTCTGCACGCGTTGGTTGTAAATAAATAGCATATTCAGAAGAACATGAGATTTTGTATAGAACCAAAGGATCTATGAAAGAACCCCTCTGATACCCCTCATTATTAAATTCAAAATTAAGGAATTGATATTCTTGTACAAATCCTTCATCTACCTTAAGGGTATTTTCAATTACTTTTTGATCAATAACTTTCTCTAAATTTTTATAATCTCTATATTCTCTATCGGTCCCAAATTTTTCCATAAGAACTGGATGAAATAATTTTTCAAGTTCTAACTGGTCTACAAAATGTAAATTTCCATTCCACTCTTTGCCTAATACATTTTCAGAATCAATCACAATAAGCTTTCTGAAATTTGCTTCTAAATAGGAATCATTCTGATCCCACGTAACATCTTTCTGCGGATAGATCTCAACCAATTCTGATTTGAGAGATTCTAGATCTAAAGAAACAGATTCTTGCTTCTCTTCAACCTTGGGAACTTCTTTAACATCATCAATTTCTTCAAGTTCCATTTGTGGAATTGGTTCGTCAGGAATAGCACATCCTGCAACAAATACTGCTACAAGAAGAATAGAGATTACAAATATTGTAGATTTCATAAAGAATTGAATATTTGAAGGTATATAAAGTTATCAGAAACTAGGGCTCCGTAGAATTGCTATTTAAAGTAATGACTTTCACTGGTGAATTATTTGTATGTTCTATGTTAATAGTGCACGGCGCGGTAGATTTGTTCGTAAACTCACAAATGCGCCTCCATTGGCACTATTAACCCACATACTAA